>NZ_OX636706.1:2650000-2762500 GCF_951793255.1 Desulfovibrio piger | reverse complement strand
TAAAAACATAGGTCTGTGCCAAGTCGTATAGACGACGTATACGGACTGACGCCTGCCCGGTGCTGGAAGGTTAAAAGGAGGAGTCAGCGCAAGCGAAGCTCCGAATTGAAGCCCCAGTAAACGGCGGCCGTAACTATAACGGTCCTAAGGTAGCGAAATTCCTTGTCGGGTAAGTTCCGACCTGCACGAATGGCGTAACGATCTCCACACTGTCTCGGCCAGAGACTCGGTGAAATTGAAGTCGCGGTGAAAATGCCGTGTACCCGCAGAAAGACGGAAAGACCCTGTGCACCTTTACTATAGCTTGACATTGGGATTTGAGCCTGCATGTGTAGCATAGGTGGGAGGCTGTGAACTCTGTACGCCAGTATGGAGGGAGCCATCGTTGAAATACCACCCTTGTTTGTTCAGGTCCCTAACTCCTTGCCGTGATCCGGTAGGAGGACAGTGTCTGGTGGGTAGTTTGACTGGGGCGGTCGCCTCCCAAAATGTAACGGAGGCATGCAAAGGTTCCCTCAGGCTGATTGGAAACCAGCCGTCGAGTGCAAACGCAAAAGGGAGCTTGACTGCAAGAGAGACATCTCGAGCAGGTACGAAAGTAGGTGTTAGTGATCCGGTGATCCCGAATGGAAGGGTCATCGCTCATTGGATAAAAGGTACGCCGGGGATAACAGGCTGATCGCATCCAAGAGTTCACATCGACGATGCGGTTTGGCACCTCGATGTCGGCTCATCACATCCTGGGGCTGAAGCAGGTCCCAAGGGTACGGCTGTTCGCCGTTTAAAGTGGTACGCGAGCTGGGTTTAAAACGTCGTGAGACAGTTTGGTCCCTATCTTCTGTGGGCGTAGGAGAATTGAAAGGGCCTGTCCCTAGTACGAGAGGACCGGGATGGACACACCACTGGTGGACCTGTTGTCGTGCCAACGGCACAGCAGGGTAGCTATGTGTGGAAGGGATAACCGCTGAAAGCATCTAAGCGGGAAGCCTGCCTTAAGATAAGTTCTCCCTGACGCAAGTCCTGAAGGGCCGAGGTAGACGACCTCGTTGATAGGCTGGAGGTGGAAGCCCTGTGAGGGGTGGAGCTGACCAGTACTAATAGCCCGTGCGTCTTGTTTCTCGAAAAAACCTTCCATCCCTGTTTCAATAAATTTACCAAATTTCTTTGGTAGCCATAGAGGAGAGGGTACACCCGACCCCATTCCGAACTCGGAAGTTAAGCTCTCCATCGCCGATGATACTGCATAACGTCATGTGGGAAAGTAGGCCGCTGCCAAAGATTGTTCGAGACCCCCTTGCAGCTCTCAGCGCGAGGGGGTCTTTTTTTGTCCCCGCTCCGCCGGGGATTTTTTTGTTTTGGGGACGGCAGGCAGGCGCCTGGAGATTTGAAGAGAGAACAGCTTGCGGGGAGGGAAACCTTTTTGGAAAAAGGTTCTCCCTCCCCGCGCCCCTCCCTTCCAAAAACTTTTGTCGCTGGGCCTGTGCGAGGATGGAAGTGCCTGTGAAGAAGAGCAGGCGGCTTCCATCTGTAGCAGGCAGAGCCTGAGTTCCCTGCTGCAGTCATGCCTTTGGACAGCTTTACCGAGAGATCCGCAATATTGACAGGGCGTTGCCTTTTGGCTGACATGTAGCGTAAGTGGGAAGAGCCCAAGCAAGTTGCAAAGTCAATGTGCTATTTTTTCGTACCTGCAGGTATCCGCGGGACAGTGGGCGAATATCCCTATTTGACGAAATCCAAGGAGAAAGCAGCATGTGGAAAATAGTATGCATGGCAGTTGCCCTGCTTATGTGTCTGAGTGGCCGGGCGGAAGCCCAGTTCAGTATGCTCATTCCCTCATCTTCGACGGTAATGGAAGACAAAGAATCTTCCTTGAAGCTGGATGTTTTCTCCGCCTATCCTATGGAGATGCGGGGCCTGGATATGCAGCCGCCCAAGTCCCTGACTGTTACCAGGGAAGGGAAGGTGGAAGATCTCAAGGCGATGCTCAAGCCGGCTACCATCATCGGGCATCAGGCCTGGCGGGCTGTCTATGAGGTCAAACAGCCCGGCGTGTACCAGTTTGCCATGGAGTCTGCCCCCTATTTCGATCCCGAGGAAGACCGTTTCATCATCCACTATACCAAAACAGTTGTAGCTGCTTTTGGCGACGAGAAAGGCTGGGATGTTCCTTTGGGGCTGAAAATGGAGATCATTCCTCTGACTCGTCCTTTTGCCAACTACAGCGGCAATATCTTCCAGGGCCGTGTGCTGCTGGACGGTAAACCGGTTCCCGGTGCCGAGGTGGAAGTGGAATACTACAATTGTGATGATCTCTATACGACCCCCAACGTCTATTTCATGACCCAGGTGATCAAGACGGATGAGAACGGCGTCTTTACGTACTGCGCCCCCTGGCCGGGCTGGTGGGGTTTTGCGGCCCTGAAGACGGACAGGAAAAAGATGGAGCATCAGGGCGCACTCAAGGATGTGGAGCTGGGGGCGGTGATCTGGATGGAATTCACCGCACCACTGAAGAGATAGATGAAGACCTGCCCCAGTTTGATAGCGGCTCAGCGAGATTTGGTACGATCTTCCTACGACCAGCCATTCTCCATAGTAGACGTCCACTACTAGGTCGGAGATACAGGATGATTTCCGGAGGACGCCTGCGGGATTGCGTGCGGACATCGCCCAGGTAGGCGCATGTCCTCGGGTGCTGGTCCGCATGGCCACATCTTCAGACGGAACGATGATGAACTGCTCGGGATTCGCCGGATTCCGGGCAGTTCCTGTTTGGGGCCTGGAGTTAGTATCGGCAGTTGGTTGGGGGCTGGAAAGGACGATTTTTGTTTGCCCAGGGAATCCTGCCTGGAAGAAGGAAGGCACTGTCCCCTATACCTAGGGGACCTGCGGACCTCCCTCGCTCGGGCCCGCTGCCTGCAAAAAGAAAAAGCCCGTACGATGACGGGCTTTGGGGATCGGGATAAACGCACCGCTTAGTCGCGGGGCGGGAGCTCACGGCCGCCTTCTTGGAGACGTTCCAGGAATTTGTCGCGGCATTCGTAGCTGCAGAAACGGTAGACCTTGTCGCCGTCGCGCACGGAGATATTACCGTCCACGGAGACATAGGTGCCGCATTCAGGGTCTTTGACCATCTCGCCGGCAGCGACCTTGCGCTCGACTTCAGCGGCCTGGTCTTCGGCGTTTTCCTTTTTCTTCTTCAGAAAATCATTGGCAAACAGTCGGTACAGGACGTAAACGGCCAGACCCAGCACAAGCCATTTCCACATATGGTCGCTCTCCTTCTCCTGCGTAGAGCAGGGTCTCATTCTTTATCGCAACCCAGGATAGCATAAGAGTTTTTGCGCGTCACTGAAAAATTCTCTGACCTTCCTGTCGATACTTGAGCCCGGCCAGCCATTGCGCCGGGGTACGTCCGTGGATGCGGCAGGCGGCGCCCACATCACAAAGAGGGATGAGGACGAAGGCGCGCTGGCACATGCGCGGGTGGGGGACGATGCTTTCCGGCGCGTCGCACTGGCTGTCCCCAAAGAGCAGCAGGTCCATGTCGATGCAGCGCGGTCCGAAGCGCAGGGCCGGATCGCTGCTGCGTTGTCTGCCCAGCAGTTTTTCCTCCGCCAGCAAGGCCCGGACGAAGCTTTGCGGGGTCCAGTCGGCCTCCAGCTCCATGCGGACGACCTGATTGTGGAACCAGGGCTGATCCGCATAGTCCTGCGGTTCGGTCAGGTAGATGCCGGAGAGCGCATCCACCCGGGCACGGGGCAAGGCACGCAGCCGCTCCACGGCCAGGGAGAGCATATGGGCGGCATCGGGAGTGTTGGAACCCAGACAGACAAAAACGGTGATGGTCGGTGCAGTCATGGCCTCCTTGTAGACATTTGCCCGGATGCTGTCAAAAATCTTGCCCAATCCGTCCAAGGCAGCTAGCATGATGACATGACGGAAAAAAGTGCATTGCCTGAGGCGACGGAGCGATCTCTGCAGATCCTGAAAAAACAGATCCCGGCCTGGGGGGAATACCTGCTGGCCCAGCGGGGCCTTTCCATGCGTACGGTGGTCTCATACCGGCAGGATCTGGAAAATTTTTTCCTTTTCCTCGACGAGCTGGATGCCGGCGACAAGACCAGCCTCGATGAACATGACCTGTTCCTGTATCTGGCCTGGCTGCGAGCCCGGAAGAATGCGGGACGCACGCTGGCCCGGCGCTTGTCGGCATTGCGCGGCTTTTTCGAGTATACGGTGGAAGAAGGCCTGCTGGAGAGCAATCCCGCCAGCCTGCTGGAAAGCCCGCGTCTGCCCCAGTATCTGCCGGAAGTCCTGAGCAAGGCCGAGATGGACCGCTTGCTGCAATTGCCGGACATGCGCGAGAAATGCGGCCGTCGTGACCGTTGCCTGCTGGAGATGCTCTATGCGGCGGGCCTGCGCGTCTCGGAGGTCTGCAACCTGCTGGTGGCGGATGTGGACATGCAGCGGGGGCTGGTGCTGGTGTCGGGCAAGGGCGCCAAGGACAGGCTGGTGCCGCTCCATTCCCTGGTGCTCGATCTGTTGCAGCAGTGGTTGTCCTTCTGGCGTGACGACTTTTCGCCCCAGAGCCGCTACCTTTTCCTCAACCGTTCCGGCAAGGGCCTGAGCCGCCAGTACGTCTGGAAGATGGTCAAGAAATACGCCTTGCTGGCGGGCATACGGCGCTCCATCTCGCCGCACACCTTCCGCCATTCCTTTGCCACCCACCTGCTGGAAGGCGGGGCTGACCTGCGGGCCGTGCAGCTTTTGCTGGGCCATGCCGACATCAGCGCCACCGAGATCTATACCCATGTGCAGGCCGAGCGCCTCCATGCCCTGCACAGGCAGTTCCATCCACGGAGTCAGTCGTAATGTCCGCATCTTCTCCCCGGATCCTGGTCACCTGCCATGCCAATGCCGATTTCGATTCCTTTGCGGCCATGCTGGCTGCCCACTTCCTCTACCCCGGCAGTCTGCTGCTGTTTCCCGGGACGCAGGAGCGCGGCCTGCAAAAGGTCGTGGCCTCGCTGGATGCCAAACGCTACCATCTGACCGAAAGTGCCGACATCCCTTGGGACGAGATCACGCATCTCGTGCTGGTGGATACGCGCCAGCGGGAGCGTGTCCGGCATGTGTCGACCCTGCTGGACAGGGAAGGGGTGACCGTCGAGGTCTGGGACCATCATCCGGCCTCGTCCGAGGATGTCCCGGCCCAGACGAGTCATGTGGAGACCGTGGGCTCGGTCACGGCCCTGCTGGTGCGGGAGCTGCGGCAACGGGGGATCGTGCTGGAAGCCGCGGACGCCACCCTGCTGGGGCTCGGCATCTACGGGGACACGGGCTCGTTCACCTACAGTTCCACCACGCCGCTGGATTTTGAAAGTTCCGCCTGGCTGCTGACCCAGGGCATGGATGTCAACGCCATCAACGAGATGGCGGCCCATGAGCTGACCAGCCTGCATGTGCGGGCCCTCAACAGTTTGCTGGAGTCGGCGCGCGTCTATCATATCAACAATGAGCCGGTGGTCATCGCCGAGGCCTCCATGGAACACTACCTGGGGGATTTCGCCTATCTGGCCCATCGGCTGATGGAGATGGAGAAGTTCACGGTGCTTTTTGCCGTGGGCCGCATGGAAGACCGGGTGCAGGTGGTGGCCCGCAGCCGCAGCGATGCCATCAATGTGGGCCGCATCTGTGCGGAGCTTGGCGGGGGCGGGCATGCCTATGCCGCGTCGGCCTCCATCCGCAACCTGACCCTCAACGAGGTCCATGACGCCATCGTGCGCAATCTGCACATGCAGGCAGGGCCGGAAAAGACCGCCAGCGATTACATGTCGTCCCCGGCGGTGGGGATCGAGTCGGACCGCAGCATGCGTGAGGCCGATACCCTGATGATGCATTTCGGCCTCAAGGCCGTGCCTGTCTTCAAGCCCGGGACACGCCACTGCATCGGCATCCTGGATGCCCAGACGGCTTCCCGCGCCACCAGCCACAAGCTGGGCGACCGGCCTGTGGACGACTACATGCGTCGCAATATCAAGAGCCTGGCCCCGGATGCGCCTTTGCGGGACATCTCGTCCATCATCGTGGGCGGCCGGCAGCGTCTGGTGCCCATCGTGGACAAGGAACTGGTGGTGGGGGTGGTGACCCGCACGGACCTCATCAACGTCATGACCTCCGAGCCCGGTCAGGTCCTGGACTATCAGGAAAACAACTCGCGCGAGCGCAATGTGGCCAAGCTGCTGCGTGACCGTCTGCCCGCACGGGTGCGCCATTTGCTGGAGCTGGCGGGCCGTCTGGGGCAGCGGCTGAACATGCCTGTCTATGTGGTGGGCGGCTTCGTGCGCGACCTTTTGCTGGACCGGCCCAACCATGACGTGGATTTCGTGGTGGAGGGCGAAGGCGTGACCTTTGCCCGGGCCCTGGCCGCCGAACTGGGCGGCCGTGTGCGTGAACACCGCAAGTTTTTGACGTCCATGGTCATCTACCATGACGAAGACGGCCTGGAACAGCGCATCGATGTGGCCACCGCGCGCCTGGAGTATTACGAATCCCCGGCGGCGCTGCCCACGGTGGAGCTTTCGTCCATCAAGATGGACCTGTTCCGGCGAGACTTCACCATCAATGCCCTGGCCATCCGCCTGGACTGCACGCCCTACGGGCAGCTGGTGGACTTTTTCGGCGGGCAGCGTGACATCAAGGAAGGCGTGCTGCGCGTGCTGCACACCCTGAGTTTCGTGGAAGACCCCACACGCAGCCTGCGGGCGGTGCGCTTTGAACAGCGGTATGGCTTTCATATCGGGCCCAGCGCGGAAAAGCTCATCAAGAACCTGCTCAGCCTGCATATGCTGGACAAACTGTCCGGAAAGCGTATCTTCAACGAATATACCCATATATGTGACGAAGACGATCCCGCGGCCTGTTTCGAGCGCCTGGATGGCCTGGGCCTGTTGCGGGCCCTGGGGCCCTCCCTGACCCTGACGCCGAGCAAGCGCCAGATCCTGCAGCAGGTACGCTCCATGCTCAACTGGTACCGCCTGCTGTATTTCGATGAGAGCGTCGAGAACTGGCTGATCTACTTCCTGGCCCTGGGACACCGGCTGAACTATGCCGAAGTCTCCGCCAATTTCGCCGCCCTGGGGCTGCCCGAAGGACGCAAGCAGGAGATCTTGCAGCAGCGGGAGTCCATGCGGCATGTGCAGCCCAAGCTGGCCCGCTGGCAAAAGGCCTTTGAGGCCGGGACAGGCAGGATCAGCGAGCTGTATCTGCTGCTGGAAAAGTTCTCGCTGGAGTTCCTGCTCTACATCATGGCCGGTGTGGAAGACAGCGGGCTGCAAAAGAACCTTTCCCGTTACATCACCCAGTGGCGCCGTGAAAAGCCGGATATCGACGGCCGGGATCTGCGCGACATGGGCATCGCGCCGGGACCGCTGTTCGGGCGCATCCTGCGGGCCGTACTGGTCGGCAAGCTGGACGGAGAGACCCCGGATGCGGACAGCCAGCGTCGTCTGGCGCTGGACATGGCCCGGCAGGAAGGCGTATTTCCTAAATAAAAGAGCGGCGTTCAGGGCAGGACTTGCCCTTGAAGCGCAAGCCGTGTATTGAGGAAAAGAAAATGAAACAATTGTGGACGCCTTGGCGCATCGAGTACATCCTTGGTCCCAAACCGGACAGCTGTGTTTTTTGTCTTCCCGAAAGCAGGGATGAAGACGAGGAGCGACTGGTCCTGTACCGGGGCAGGCATGCTTTTGTGATCATGAACAAATTCCCGTACAGCAACGGGCATATCATGGTCTGTCCCTATCGGCATGTGATGGCGCTGGCCCAGCTTGAAACGGATGAGACGCACGAGATCATGGACCTGATGCAGCGCTGCACTCTGGTGCTGCAGGAACATTTTCACTGCGAAGGCATCAATATCGGCCTCAACCAGGGGCAGGCTGCCGGAGCCGGTATCCGGGAACATCTGCACTTCCATCTCGTGCCGCGCTGGAACGGGGATTCCTCCTTCATGGCCGTGATGGACGAGGTGCGCACGATCCCGGAACATCTGCGCAGCAGCTATGCTCATCTGAAGCCGTATTTCGACAGGTTTTGAACACCACCGCGCAGAGGAGGAGACTATGCGCTATATAAAGGTCCTGTTACTTGTTCTGCTGATTTTCTTCAGTCTGGTCTTCTTCTTCCAGAACCAGACGGCCCTGTCGACGGCCATGACGCTCAAACTCAATCTCTTCTTCGTGCCTGAGATGACGTCCATCCCGCTGCCGTTCTACTTCATCGTCATCGTGGCCTTCTTCGTGGGCGCCCTGCTGGCGGTGGCCCTGCTGCTGTGGGACAAGATGCACCTGACGGCCCGTTACATGAAGAGCAAGTGGCGTGTGTCCGCTCTGGAACGTGAAGTGGCCAAGCTGAAGAAGAGCCTGGACGGTGAGACCGCGCGCGGCGATTTCCTCCGCAAGGTCTCCCAGGAAAAGGCCCAGGCCATCGAAGCCGCTCCCGCCAAGGAGAAGGCCGAGGCCAAGCCGGAAGAAGTGACCGCTCCCGATCCTGACAAGGCCTAGTCCCTTTTCCCCGCGCATCAGGCGCATTTTTCTGCAGCGGCGTCGTCCTTGGATGGCGCCGCTGCGCAATTACGCATATGGCAGAAAAAACTCCCAAGCTGACTCCCATGTTCGAGCAGTATCTGCGCATCAAGGCCGACTACCCTGATGCGCTGCTGTTCTACCGGATGGGCGACTTTTACGAGCTCTTCTTCGACGATGCCGTCACCGCGGCCCGGGAACTGCAGATCGCCCTGACCAGCCGCAGCCGGGACACGGAAAACCCCGTGCCCATGTGCGGTGTGCCCTGGCATGCCGCACAGGCCTACATCGCCCAGCTCATCGACAAGGGCTTCCATGTGGCCATCTGCGACCAGACCGAAGACCCCAAGGCCGCCAAGGGGCTCGTGCAACGGGCCGTGACCTGCGTGGTGACGCCCGGCACCGTACTGGAAGACGCCAACCTGGACGCCCGCAGCCACAATTATCTGGGAGCCGCTTTCTGGGAGGGACACAACGGGGCCTTCGTCTGGGCGGACATCTCCACGGGCCAGTGGTCCGGCATGGAGGTGAAGCGCCTGCCCGAGCTCTGGCAATGGATCCAGAAGCTGGCCCCGCGCGAGCTGCTGGTGCCGGACGACAAGGAGTTGCCGCCCAAATGCCTGCTGGAAGGCGTGCGCCTGCTGCGTCGTCCCGTGGCCGGTTTCGACGCCCGCAAGGCCGAACGCCGTTTGCTGGAAGCCCAGTCCGTGCAGGAACTGGCAGCCCTGGGCCTGCAGAACAAGCCCTGCCTCGTGCGGGCCTGCGGCGCGCTGCTGGTCTATCTGGAGCAGACCCAGAAGCGCCGCCCCGAGCATCTGATGCCCTTCCAGCCGCTGGACCTGGGCCGTCACATGCTGGTGGACGACGTGACGGAACGCAATCTGGAGATCTTCCAGCGCCTCAACGGCCGCAAGGGCAAGGGGACCCTGCGTCATGTGCTGGACGATACCATGACGCCCATGGGCGGCCGCCTGCTGGAAGACATGCTGCGGCATCCGTGGCGCGAAGCGGCCCCCATCCTGGCCGTGCAGGACGCCGTGGCCCTGCTGCACGATGATGACAACCGCCGGGCCCTGTTGCGGGAAGCCCTGAAGGACGTCTATGACCTGGAGCGCCTTTCCACGCGCGTGACGGTCAACCGGGCCACCCCGCGGGATTTCATCGCCCTCGGCAACAGCCTTGCGGCCCTGCCTGCCGTTCTGGCGGCCCTGACGCAGCCCTTGGACGGGAAATATCCGTTGCCCGGGCAGGAGAACGGGGAGGACGCGCCCCGTGTCATCCATGAGCTGCTCAAGGGCTGGGACGATCTGGCCGATTGTGCGCATCTGCTGCGCAGCGCGCTGGTGGACAGCCCGCCGGTGGTCATCACGGACGGCGGCCTGTTCAAGGCCGGGTACAATGCCGAGCTGGACCGTCTGCTGGATCTGGTGGAACACGGCGAGCAGAAGCTGCAGGAAGAGCTGGCCCGCGAACAGCAGGAGACCGGCATCGCCAAGCTCAAGCTGGGATTCAACCGGGTCTTCGGCTATTATTATGAATTGAGCAAGGCCGCGCACAGCGGGCCGGTGCCGGAACATTTCATCCGCCGCCAGACCCTGGCCAATGCCGAACGCTTCACCACGCCCGCCCTCAAGGAGCTGGAAGAAGCTCTCCTTTCCGCTTCCGAAAAACGCAAGACGCTGGAATATCAGCTCTATCAGGATCTGCGCACCTTTATGGCCCAGCAGCGGGAGCGCATCCTGCACATGGCGGACGTCATCGCCCATCTGGACTACTGGCAGAGCCTTGCCGAGGTGGGGCGCCGCAACGGCTGGTGCCGTCCCGAACTGGACGGCAGTGCCGACATTTTCATCGAGGAAGGCCGCCACCCGGTGGTGGAGGCCATGATAGGCGCGGCCAATTTCGTGCCCAACAATATCACGCTGGATGCCCGGCGCCGCCTGTGCCTGCTCACCGGTCCCAACATGGCGGGCAAGTCCACGGTGCTGCGGCAGGTGGCCATCATCTGCCTGCTGGCGCAGACCGGTTCCATGGTCCCGGCCACACGGGCGCGCCTGGGGCTGGTGGACAGGCTGTTCTCGCGTGTGGGCGCTTCGGACAATCTGGCCCAGGGGCAGAGCACCTTCATGGTCGAAATGATGGAGACGGCCCGTATCCTGCGGCAGGCCACCAAGCGCAGCCTGGTCATCCTGGACGAGATCGGGCGCGGCACCAGCACCTATGACGGTGTTGCCCTGGCCTGGGCCGTGGTGGAAGATCTGGCGGCCCGGGCGCATGGCGAAGTGCGCACCCTGTTCGCCACCCATTATCACGAGCTGACGGCGCTGGAAAAACGCGTGCCCGGCGTGTTCACCATGAATATCGCCATCCGGGAATACGGGGGCGACATCCTCTTCCTGCACAAGCTGGTGCCCGGCCCTGCGGACCGCAGCTATGGCGTGGAGGTGGCCCGCCTGGCAGGCGTGCCTGCGCCGGTGGTGCAGCGGGCACGGGCCATCCTGGCGGAACTGGAGCAAAGCCGGGGCGAGGGAAAGCGCATGTCGCCCCAGACGGAGACGCTGGCGCTTCCCGGCATGGAAAAGCGGGTCGCCCGCGAAGAGCCTCCGTCTTTGCCCATCGACATCCCTGCCGCACCGGCCGCCGGGCCGCATCCGCTGGTCCTGCTGCTGCGGGACCTGGATCCCGAGGAGCTTTCGCCGCTGGCGGCCCTCAAGCTGATCATGGAGTGGAAAAAGCTCTGGGCCGATGCTCCCGATACGGAGGAAAAACATGTCTGAGGTCAGCCCCTGGTCCGTCATCCAGTCCATTGCCGAGCGCCGCATCGAAGAATCCATGGCCAAGGGCGATTTTGATGACCTTCCCGGCCGGGGCAAACCGCTGGAACTGGAAGACGACAGCCATGTTCCCCCGGAGCTGCGCATGGCCTACAAGGTGCTGCGCAACGCCGGCTGTGTGCCGCCGGAACTGGCCGAGCGCAAGGAAATCAGCAATCTGGCCGACATGCTGGAACATTGCGAGGACGAGCAGGAGCGCGTGCGCCAGATGCAGAAGCTGCGCTTCATGATCCTGCAGGCCCGCATGAAGCATCAGCGTCCCCTGAATCTTGATGACGACACGTATTACGACCGCCTGCTGGAGCGGCTTTCCCGGCACGACAGGAAAAAATAGCCTCTTCTGTTTCTCAGGCAAAAGGACACGAAAAAAGGCTGCCCGCAAGATGCGGACAGCCTTTTTCAGTATCGTCGTGTCGGACGGTCAGCTGCTAGCCAACCAGGGGACGCTTCATGTCGGCCTTGGGCACGCCCAGGCGCACGATGAGGTCTACTTCGCAGGGCTTGCAGGCCTGGCAGACTTCCAGGTCGCCGCGCAGGGACATGTACAGGTAGGCGTCGGTGGCATCCCAGCCGGTAGCGGCAGCCACCAGGCCCTGCATCTGCACGCTGGCGTGGCGCAGGGCTTCTTCATAGCCGGCGGCGCTGGCCATGGTGTACCAGGTGTCGGCGGTCTCCAGCACGGGCCATTCCAGCGGGCAGTTCTTGATGACGCTCACGCGGGCGATGACGGTACCGTTGATCTCCAGACCGGTGCCGCACAGTTCGCTGTCACCCATGACGGCGTGCATGTCGCCCATCTGCACCAGACCACCTTCCACGCGCACGGGGAAGTAGGCGGTGTTGCCCTTGACCATCAGCTTGCAGTCCAGGTTGCCGCCGTGGCTGCCGGGGTAGCCGCAAGGCACGCTCTTGCCCTTTTCGGGGGCCACGCCGATGACGCCGATCATGGGATTGATGGGGAAGGTCACGTCATTGAAGACGGCCTTGCCGTTTTCGATGGGGATGCGCTTGGTGCGGGTCTCGCACTTGTCCCAGAGGGGGCCGATCTTGGGCAGGGTGGTGGTACCGATGGTGTCGCACTGCACGTCCAGCAGTTCCACCTTGATGACGTCGCCGGGCTGGGCGTCGCGCACGAACAGCGGGCCGGTGGCGGGGTTCATCTTGCTGTAGTCGCAGCTGGTCACCAGCTGGCTTTCGGAATGCATCTGGTTGCTGAAGCAGTCCTGGGTGCGGAAGATGACGATCTCGCCGGAATCGATGGTGCCGGTGGGTTCGTTGTCGGCACTGAAGGTATAAACGACCTTGTCAAAGTACTGCATGATTCAACTCCTGCAATGAAGGTTACACCATATCGCTCTTGCGGAAGGCTTCGGGGACGACCTTGTAGCCCTTGCTCTTGACGTAGCCGATGACCAGGCCGATGGCCAGCCAGCTGAAGCCCACGATCTGGGTCATGCTGTCGAAGGAGAGCCACACATAACCGAGGATGAGCACGCCGCAGAAGGGGCAGATCACATAATTGAGCAGGGCCTTGCCGCCGCGCATCTTTTCACGACGCCAGAAGAAATTGTACACGGCGAGGTTCAGCAGGATGAAGGAGGTCAGGGCGCCGAAGTTCACCAGGCGGGCCAGGTCTTCCACGGTGGAGAGCTCGGCCACCAGGATGGAGAAGATACCCACGGCGATGGTGGCGATGTAGGGGGTCTGGAAGCGGGGATGCACCTTGCGGAACAGGCCGGAGACGCCGGGCAGCACGTTGTCGCGGGACATGCCGTACAGCACGCGGGAGGTGGCGGCCTGGGCGTTCATGGTATTGGCGATGCCCACGGCCAGGATGTTGACCACCAGCAGGACCTTGCGGAACCAGTCACCGGCGGCGAGCTCGGCAGCGTCGAAGAAGGCCGTGTCGGGGTTCATCTTGCTCATGTCGGGCTGGATGATGGTGGCCACGTAGGTCTGGAGCATGAACAGGAAACCGATGCAGAGCAGGGCGGCCATGGTGGCGCGGCCGATGGTCACTTCGGGGCGGTGGGTCTCTTCGGCCAGGGTGGAGATGCCGTCAAAGCCCAGGAAGGAGAGACAGGCGATGGTACAGGCCAGGCCGATGAACTGCAGGTTCATCTCGCCGGGGCGATACAGGGGATCCATGACCAGCTGGCCGGTGCCGCCGCCTTCACCAAGGACGTAGTTGAGGCCGAAGCCGATGAACAGGGCCAGGACCACGGCTTCCACATAGAACATGATCCAGTCGGCACGAGCGGTATAGGTGATGCCGCGGACGTTGATGAGGGTATTGATGCCCACGAACACGATGACCCACATCCAGCGGGGGGTGGCCGGGAAGAGTTCCACACACCAGTTGGCGGTCATCAGATAGAGCAGGGCGGGCACGAACACATAGTCCAGCAGGATGAGCCAGCCGGCGATGAAGCCCACATGGTGGTTCAGGCCGCGCTGCACATAAGCGTAGACAGAGCCCGCGATGGGGAAGCGGTTACTCATCTTCATGTAGCTCAGGGCCGTGAAGAACATGGCGCAGATGCCCACAAAGTAGACAAAGGGCGCCATCATATGGCTGTCTTTGGAAATGTAGCCATAGATGGACATGGGGGCGATGACCACCATGAACAGCATACCGTAAACAAATACGTCCTTGAAGCTGAGTTCGCGCTTCAGCTCCTGGCCGTAGCCAAAATTGTCCGTGGAACCTGTGTTCGACATAAAGCAACCTCAAAAAAATTTGAAAGTATTGCATAAAGAATGTTATAATGGCATACTCCAGTTAAGGAGTTCTTTATGCAATACTGTCCAAAATGTGCGTCAGAGCGGATTGTGAAGAATGGAAGACACTTGGAGCGTCAGAGATTTCGCTGCAAAGACTGCGGTTTTCAATTTACCCGTGACACTCCCAGAGGACGACCGGCAACGGAAAAGGCAATGGCCATCCTGCTTTATACTTTGGGCCTTTCGTTTAATGCCATAGCACGTATTTATGGAGTTGCAACATCGACCGTCATGCGTTGGGTCCGGGATTTCGCTGAAAAAACTTATGAAAAGCCTTCTCCTGGGGAAGCTGTCATCATAGAACTTGATGAGATGTGGCACTATTTGCATTCAAAAAAAACAAACTATGGCTCTGGAAAGCTTATTGTCGCGATACCGGTCAACTCATTGACTGGGAATGTGGCAATCGTGACCAAAGCACTCTTGCAAGATTGATGGCAAGGCTTCGCCGCTGGTCTGTCTGGTTCTTCTGTACCGACAACTGGAAAGTATATCCACGGGAAATACCCGAGGACGACCTCATTCAAGGAAAACGGGGAACCGTGCGAATTGAGCGAAATAATGCCCGCCAAAGACACTGGTTTGCCCGTTTCAAACGTAAATCTCAGGTGGTTTCAAGGTCCTTGCGAATGGTTGATCTCACAATATCTCTCTTTGCCAGATTTCATGTGAACGGGCAAAGAGAAGATATTTTATCATTCTTTTAGCAATACTCTCAAAAATTTTTACCGGGCAGACGAACCGGTATGTGCATTTTAGCCCCTTTTTTCATAAAGTCAAAGCCTAATTGCCCGATATGCGCAAAACATGTACCGCCATGTCCGGGACTCCGCCGGGCAGGAACGGATACCACCTGACATGAGCGGAGAAAAATTTTTTTGAAAAAAAAGCTTGCATACGGCAGGCCTTCGGTGTAATGTCCTCTCTTGCAACGGGATGTGGCTCAGTTTGGCTAGAGCGCAGCGTTCGGGACGCTGAGGCCGCGCGTTCAAATCGCGCCATCCCGACCATAAAAAAACAGACGGGTTCCAGTGAAGCTGGAGCCCGTTTTTTTATGCTGCAAGCGGTATGTGGCCCTTGCCTTGTACTGCCTGTGCCCGTGAGGGGGGAAGGGGGCCGCCTCTCAGCCCAAAGGGGGCCAGTTTTTTTGAACTGTCGCAATCGGTGGGACCAGGTCGCTGGGTAGTTCGTGTTCCAGGGGGAACAAGCCTTTTCACGGGCTGATTCTGTCCCCGGCTTTTGCGGTAACATCAGGCAGCTAGCCTGCGTCGTCAGACGGTGTTCCTATGGCGGCATAAAGTGTGGGGAAAGGGGCCTGGGCTGCCATGCGGTCCCATCGAAAGCGGGACGGCTGATAAGAGCGGCTGCATAAAAATTGATTTTTTTACGCAAAAATGTTTGACAGGGCAGGGCGATTGCTATACATAGCTTTTCACGACGCGCTCGTAGCTCAGCTGGATAGAGCAACAGGCTACGAACCTGTAGGCCAGGAGTTCGAATCTCTTCGGGCGCACCACAACAAAAACAAGCGGTTAGCTGTAACAGGCTGACCGCTTTTTTGTTGTCTTCTGCATTTTGGGGCCCCGCGTGAGGACTTTTTAAGAGATGCTTGGCTGACACGCGTGCGCACCCGTCAGCCAGCACGCAACAGGGATGGCAAACAAGGCCGTGGGAGGACTGCAGACGACAGGAGCTGGTCCGCCTGGCAGAGGGAATGTCTTCGCGTCAGCCCAAGTCCCGTGTGCCTTGTTTGGGTCTTCCATTATTGGCTAAAACGGGCTGGATCAGCAAACAGAGAAAGGGCGTGTGGGGATGTCTAAATGACACCCCCACGCCCTTTCTCGTTTGGAGCAATCTCTAGCCACCGGCCCCACGTCGAAAAGGTGCCGAGCGCTGTTCTCAAGTTTCGTAACAGCTCACAACCGTAAACTTATTCGCAGCAGCGCGCAGGATGGTCGCAAAATGGTCGCAAAGCCCAAAAAAATGGGACACCGTTTTTACCGGTATCCCATTGATTTTATTGTGGTGCGCCCGGCAGGAATCGAACCTGCGGCCTACTGCTTAGGAGGCAATCGCTCTATCCGACTGAGCTACGAGCGCGCGTCGTATCTTGTAAAGCAGTCTGACGCGCGCTGTCAAGTTGAAGCTGGCGGGCGGAAGGTCCTGTATTTCCAGGCTGAAGGCAGGCCGTTTTGCGCCGCCAAGCAGGAAGAATCCTTTGTGGGGATCCTGCCGTGCGGCGTGCGATCGGGTCAGGATCGCTTGTGCGGCAGGTGCAGCATGGGGCCAAGCGCGATGCCCATGGCCCCCAGCACGACGACGACAGCTCCCAGCAGGCTGAGCAGGCCCAGGTGCTCCAGAGGAAAGACCTGGGGCAGGACCAGCGCCCCCAGGGCTTCCAGGCCAAGTGTGAACAGCGGGGTGGTGGTGACCACAGCGCTGACCTTGGCGGCATGCCAGTTCTTCATGGCCGTGGAAAAAGCACCGTAGGCGACGATGGTATTGATGCAGGCAAAGATCAGGCAGGCCGTCTGCAACGAGTCCAGCTCAAGAAAGGCCGAAGGAGTGGAGAGCGGCGTCAGGGCCAGGGCACCGGCAAGATAGATGAAACGCATGATGCGCCCGGGTGAGATCGTGCGCAGCAGGACTTTCTGGGCGATGCCGTAGCTGGCCCAGACGACGGCGGCCATGATTCCCAGCGCCATGCCGATGAGCATGTCACCGTTGGCCAGCTCCAGCAGCCGGGTGTTGAAGAACAGCAGAAGGCCCCCAAGCAGGACGATGACGCTCCCCCCCTGGATGGGGAGGAAGGGCTCGCGCAGGACGAACACACTGCCCAGCAGCAGGAGGACGGGGCCCGCCTGTGCCAGGATCTGGCAGGCGGAGGCGCTGAGGTAGGCCACCGACGAGTTGAAGAACACGAAGTTGCAGCTCAGGCCCGCAGCGGCCAAGACCAGCAGAATCTTTTCCTGGCGGCCCAGCGGCGTGCTGTTGCCGGGATGTCGGCAGGAAAGGCCCCATGTCCAGGCGGCAGCTACCCAGAAGCGCAGGCAGACGATGGAAAGTGCATCCACCGTGGAAAGCAGGTGTTTAAGGGCCAGCGGCAGGGCCCCCCAGAATAAGGCCGTGAGCAGGGCCAGCATCAACCCGGTAGCGTTGGAACCCGGCATGTTCATCCTCCATTGCGCGTTACGGGGGGCACCCTACAGCTTTGTCATGGGCTTGTCATGCGGAAATGAAGGCAGGGGGCGGGCCGAGCCATGAGCGGACGGGGCAGGGCTCCGGCATGGTAGACGCTGCAGCAGCCGTTACATCGTGATGCGCGCCGTTAAAAATCCCCTTGAGGAAGCGTAATAACCTGTGTGGCTCGATATTTCATAGGACGCAACATCATTGCAAAAAGGCGGGGTCCTGCGACCTCGCCTTTTTCTATGTGCGTTCAGCGAGCACGGCTGTCAGCCTACTGCGGCTGATTTCGTAATACTCTGGCGACAGCTCCATGCCGATATAGCTCCGGCCAGTCCTGATACATGCCTCGCCCACGCTCCCACCGCCCATGAACGGGTCCAGGACAGTTGCCTGTGGAGCCGCCACAGCCAGCAGGTCTTCGATGAGCTCCACCGGCTTGCTGGTCAGATGCACTTTTCTGGCGGCAATCACAGGGTAGCCATACACGCCAGGCAAGCAGGTTCGCGTATGGGCAATGAAACGCCCTTTGACGGCGAACAGCACATATTCGCACTGCTGGCGGAACTTGCCGATTTGCGGGCGGGCACTTCGCTTGTCCCAGGGCACGATGCCCAGCCATTTCCACCCTGCGGCTTGCACGGCATCACTCAGGGCCGGAAGCTGCCTCCAGTCGGTGAACACCATGAGCGGTGCACCTTCGCGGGCAATGCGCCAGCATTCGCCGAGCCACAGCGTACACCACATGATCCAGCTATGCTGATCCTTGGAATCGCCCAGCATGGGCGGATATTGCTTCTTTGTTCCACTGGACTGATATTTTTGTGCCGGGTCGGCCTGTCGTGCCCCCAGAGTGACGCCTCCGCTGGAATACGGCGGATCGGTGAGGACTGCGTCCACGCTTGCCTCAGGCAAGGTTGTGAGGACGCGCAGGGCATCCCCCTGATAGAGCGAGATACCGTCCGTTTGAAAGTGAGAATCCATATATTTCTTCTTCAAAACGGGGCTCGTGGCCCTCATCGCTGGAACTCTCGGTTCTCAGGAGTCAAACGGCATGGGGGAAACGCGCCTTCCCTCGCGCGCCATGATGCAGGCTCCCACAGCATATGCCTGCTGGGGCAGGATGCCGTTCCCCAGAGCCTTCAGGCGGCTGCGCCATTCAGGAAGAACCCGCCGGGGAACGGGCGGGATATTTACGGGATAGTCCAGCCCTCCGGCACGCCCATCATCCACTCAATAAAGGACGGGGCCGGGATATGCGTGCCGGACGGCTTCGCGGCTTTGCCCGACAATCCGTATTCCAAGCCAAGCAAGTATGCCGAAAGGTTGGTCGACTTCTCCCACGATTCTTTGGAGCGGAGATAAAAGCCTACGCTCTGGGTCAGGGCCGTTACTGTGGGGGAAGGCAACAACAAACACGCGTTCGCGCCGATGAGGGGCACCAAGGGCGGCTGCGGAAAGCACTTCCCATTCCGCATCATACCCGATCTCGGCCAAATCTTGCAGGACGATCTCAATTCCCCTGGCGAGCAAGCCCCGGACGTTTTCGATGATGACGTACCGGGGACGTATTTCTCCGATGAGTCGTGCGTATTCGAGCCACAGGCCGCTGCGCGTGCCCTTCTTGATTCCCGCATGTTTCCCTCCCTGGGATACGTCCTGACAGGGGAAGCCGCCGCAGAGCACGTCCACGGGCGGCAGTTCAGAGCCTTTCAGAGTATTCACATCCTCATAAAGAGGAATGTCCGGCCAGTACCTTGCGAGAACCATCCGGCAGAACGGGTCGATTTCGCAAAACCATTGATGCCTGAATCCCGCCCAGCTCAGGCCAAGGTCACACAGACCGGCTCCGCTGAACAGGCTGCCCACTTTCAGCATGACAATGCTCCTGTGGACGCTCTGGATGTTCCGAATTGGGGCGCGTGGCCCGCAGAATGTTATACGCCCCGCAGCGGGAGCATTTGTGTTCCAGATACACTTCGATTGCCCAAGCCTTAGCCAGCAGTTTGCCGCAATGGCGGCAACGGATCTCGGTAAGTTGCTCCTGTTTCATGGTATGCAATCATGTTGCGCCCCATGATATAAACGCCTATACTGATGACGTCTCTCGCCGAGACTTCAGACAAGGCGGATACTCTGCGGATAGAGGGTCGTTTTTCTATCCGTGGGGCCGTGGCGGGCTTGTCAGGCCCGTCGGTGGGGGCGCTGCAACGCCCCCGCCACTGTCAAATCTTGTCCAGCCGCAGGCCGGGTGCGGCATTGACCGCTTGTTTCCGCAGCCTGTAGCGCGTGTGCTGATAGACACGCAGCAGCATGGTGGGATCAGCATGGCCCATGACCTCAGCCACCGCTTGCACATCCGCGCCATGCTCAAGAGCTTCCGTGGGCATGGCATGGCGCAGGCTATAAGGCGTTATGCGCCGCGTGATGCCCGCCGCTTTTCGGGCCTGATGCCAGGCATGGCCTATGCAGCGCACAGGGCGGCCCTGCCAGTGGATGACCCACGGGCAGCCCTGTTTCTCGTCTTCCCCTCTCCACGCCCGCAACAGGGGCAGGATGTCGTCCCGGATGGGGACGATCCTGCTGTCTTCTTGGGCCCCCTTGGCAGCGTTGGGCATCCTCATGTAGCCCGCCGCCAGTTCCACGTCCCCCCAAGTGAGCCGGAAAAGCTCGCTGGGGCCGATACGCGGCCCGGCCGCCATGCCCAGGACGATCACACGCCGGATATGCGGCGCGGCTACCTTATACATACGCACGGCCTCGGCCCGCGTGGGCGGATCAATGCGCCTAGCCTTCGGACGATGCAGCCGGAAACCCGCCAGAGGCGACGCGGGCAGGCGGCCCGTCTCCACGGCCCAGGCCAGGGCGGTACGCCACAGGCGGACGCGGTGGTGCGCTGTGGTGGCCATGACGCCGCGCGCCTTCTGGGCGGCCAAAAACTCCTGCATCTGGGCCGCGCCCACCCGGCGGGCCTGCCAGCCCCCGAACAGGGTCAGCAGCTGGTTGAGGTGATGCCGGGTACTGGTGCGGGTCACGTCCCGCGTGATCTGGTGGGCCAGATAGTCCTCTGCCAGTTGGCGGGCCGTCATGGTCGCCCGTTTGTGTTTTGTTGCCATATGACCTCCTTGTGGGAGGCCTATAGCATGTTCTCCAGTCTGGCCATGAGCGCCTGCGCCTGGCTGCGGCTCATATGCGGGCCACGGTGCCCTTCAAGACGTATCCACCAGCGTGTGGCATGGCAGTTCTCGGCCCGGACCTGTCCGCCCGCTGTGGCCACCAGCCCCCGGCAGACACCGGGCAGCCAGTTGGCCGGACGCAACAGGCCGCGCGGGCCTTCGTCGTTCCAGCTTTGGCCGATGTGGGCCAGCCAGTCCCGCACCATGATATGCCAGCCGCGCCAGAGACAGGATTGGTCAAAGACGCAGCCCACGGCCTCGATGCTGCCGCCGTGATGCGCCCAAGCCCCGAAGGACCGCACGTCAAAGCGGTCCGGAGCGCCCCAGTTGCGGATCAGGCAGTCCTGCAGGATGACCCGCATGCCGGACTGCGCTTCCGGTCCCCGTCGCCCGAAGTTCTCAAGAACGCAGCCCTCGAAGGTGACGGTCTTGCCGCGTTCAACGTTCAATTTATCCGTATCCCCGGAGCCGCACAGCACCAACTTGCCCGCGCCCCGGATGACACAGCGTCGAAAAACGGCACTGCTGCCCCATACCACGCCCACAGCCTCATCCAGCTGATCCAGCGGGCAGGCCGACAGGTCGATGAGGCAATCCTCCACCAGCCAGTCCTGCCCGTTGCTCATATCCAGGCCATGCCCGCCCGTGTCCGGAGCGGTGATGGTCTGTCCCGCCAGGCTATACGTCATAGTCCACGACCACGGCCTGCACGGCCTCTACGGTCTCGGCGGCCTCCACGGCGGCCAGCAGTTCGTCACGGCGGGCGGCATGCAGAGCCTGCACATACGCCAGCCCCTCCGCATCATCTACAGCCAACAGGGCCGCGCCGATGCTCACGTCCTGCGCCGTAGGAGAAGCGGCGGGCATGGTCAGGGAGGCCGCCAGAGCGGCGTCGTAGCCGTTCTGGATCTCGCTTTGCTTGGCGGACTTGGCATCGGGGAGCGCACGGGCGGCAGCCTCCTCGGCGGCTTTCTTCTCCAAGCGTGCTTTTTCCGCCTGCCAGAGCTTCACGAACGGCGCGACCTGCTCGTCATAATCCTCAGCAGTCAGTGGCTGGTTGGGGCCATCCGTCCACTCGGTATGGCCAGTGCCCCCACGCCATTGCAGGGCATGCAGATTTGTCGGGGCGTCAAACGGGAAAACGAGGGCCGCGCCATCGACGATGATCAGGCTATCGGAGGGGACAACAGTAACAGTGGGCATGGTAGCAACCTCCACAGCGGTTTATGGTGTGAGAATGAGAAGGCATTTGCCAGGGGTAGAGTGTCGGGGGCGTCGTCTCGTGACCGGCTCCGCCTTGTAAAGCGCGATGCGCCTTGATTTGCTCTGCCTTGGCCACAATTTCATCGTCCGTTATTTCCCGCATTCCGTGCGGCATCAATTCAAACCACATAACGATTCTCCATTGTTGGACTTTTCAATTATCCAGCAGACTGTCCGGCACTGTGGGCGCCACGACGCTCACCGTGGCGCAGCTGGCCAGCCATGGGCATGGCATCAATATCCCGACCGAATACAACGGCGAGGGGACCCGCTATCGACAGTGGGTCAATACCAAGTCGGGAAATACCTCTGCGACCGGTGGCTCCCAACCCCACACCCATGATCTGACCGGGGCGTCTGGCGAGGCCAACGGCCTGCCCCCGTATTACGCCCTTTCGTTCATTATACGGACGTCCTGATCCGGCGGCTGACGTAGCTTGCAGGGCCTTCGGCCAGCCTGTCCGGCACTGTCGGCAGCACGACCTTGAGCGTGGCGCAGATGCCAAGCCATACTCATACGTTCAACAAGGGCACTTATGGCGATATTGCAGAAGCCAAGGGCAGTGCGAACTCCGGCAAACAAACGACTGATGCAACAGGCGGATCGCAACCCCATAGCCATGCCCTGGAGGGAACTTTGGACGATGCTTCCAACCTCCCCCCGTACTATGTGCTCTCCTTTATTATGCGCACCGCATAACAAAGGAGAGGGCGTAGTACGGCGGTAGTGTATCGGCTTTCCCGGCCTCCCCGGAGAGCGCGTGTGCATGCGCTTGGGAACCGCCTGTGGCATCCGTGGGCTGTCCGTCGCTCGGCGGTTTGCAGTCATTGCCATCATTTGTACCGTTCCAGCCATACCATGCCGTCACCTTGCGATAACCATGCGTATGGCTGGGCATCTGCTCTTTTGTGAGCGTGGTCTCGCCCACAGTGCCGGACAGACCCGGTCATGCCCCCCGCAGGCCGCGCCTTCTGCCGGATTAAGCCGTCCGCATGATCCACGCCAGCGCGTAGTACGGGGGCAGGCCGTTGGCTTCCCCAGATGCCCCGTCCAGCGTGTGCGTGTGGGATTGAGAGCCACCAGCATTGCCGGTGTTTGCTGTGGTAGTATTCTGCCAGAACATGGGGGAACCGCTTGCATATCCGCAGTCGCGGCTTGATGCGCGGGAAATATAACTATGGCCATGCGCTGGCATCTGCTCCACCGTGAGCGTGGTCTCACCCACAGTGCCGGACAGACTGTGTGAATGCGTCTCCGAGCCGCCAGTGGAGCCGGCCGGGTGGGCATCGGACGCGCCCAGAATCATACGGCCCAGCAGGTTGGGCACGGTGCCGCCCTTGCCGTCGCTGCCGCCGTCGCACAAGACCCAGGACGTATCCGGTTCCGAGCTGCCCAGCGGTATGGGATGGCGGTTTCCCTCACCACCGAAGGAACCGGCAAAGGCCACTACCGTGCCGGGCAATACGGCGGAGACCAGTACGTCCAGGGTGCCGTCTTCCCCTATCTGCAACCCGGCCCCGGGTTTGACGATACCGGCGGTCTCCTTGCTGGCGATGGGCACACGCTTGCTGATCAGCTTGCCGATGGCCTGGAAAAGCTGGGTCAGGTCTTCGCTGCTGGGCGTGAGGCCTGCCTGTTTGATGACGTGCAAAAGCTCCCGCTGGCCCTGCTCAATGGCAGCCGCGGGTACGGGCGAGCCAAGGATGCCGAGTTCCGGGTTGCCGTCGACATAGTGGGCTTCTTCGCCCTGGGCTTCCTGCCCGATGGGGGGCGCGTATTTCATGCTTATTCCTCGTATCCGATGATGATTACCGTATGGGCCGGGGCGTAGAGGCGCAGCAGGCATTCCAGATCTTCCCGGCGGGCAAAGTCCAGCAGGCGTTCCCCCGGCACACTGGCCCCACAGCGAAAGCGCAGCACACGCTGCCCCCTGACCACCACGGACCAGACGAAGCGCACGCCGTGGTCGCCGTTGAGGCGCTGGCCACAGCGGGAAAGTCCGGTCAGGAAGGGGCGGTATTCCGTGACGCGGATGGAAAGGCCCAGCAGGGCCGCCAGCTGCTGAAAATAGGCGATACGCTGGCCCCCGGCGCCGGTCAGCTGGGCTACCACGGCCGCACGGCGGGCCTGCAAGGTACTGTCCCAGGCGATGGCGCAGTCTCCGGGCAGGCCGCAGACGCGCTCCCAGTCGGGTAACAGCTCCGCGGACTGCCGTGGATCGGATTCCCGTACCAGGGCGCTGCTCCGGCTCTCCGTGCGGCCGTATTCCCGCGCCAGACCGTCCAGCAGGCGGCCCCAGACGCTGTCCGGGTCTGTGGGCAGGGCCTGACCCGGCGGCTGCAGGGCAAAGAACTGCTCGCGGTAGGACACTATGCCTCCTCCCAGGTGATGCTGCCCAGCACGGCAATCTTGCCGGTGGGGATCTGGATATTCTGGGTGGGAGACAAGAGAACGTGGTCTTCCTCACCTTCAGCACCGGAAATGGCCTCGTTAAGGCGGGAGATGACGACCGTGCCGCCGGGCACGGCATCGCGACGCAGGACGGCCCAGACGGCCTCGGCCACCACCACGCGAAGCCGGGGATTGTCCGGGCTGATGCGCAAATCAAGGTTGACGGGCTCCGGCACGGGGGCCACCACATAGACATCCGCCGTGACCGGCCGCAGACCGTCCAGATGATCCGCGACGCGCTGCACATCTTCCGGCTGGGGGATGCCGTTTGTATAGGTATCGTCCATCATGAAGCGCACGGTCACGGAGCCACGGCCCATCTCGCCCGGGTAGCACCAGGCGCGGGTCACGCCCGCCACCTCCAGTGTCCAGGTAACGTAATCGCGCGCGGCCCCGCCCGACGGCAGGGTGCGGATGCGCGACAGCAGGCGCGTGCGCAGGGAGGCATCCGTTTCCGCTGCCGCGCCGCCGGTGATGTTGCCGGAAGCTGCGGCCCGGGCCTGGACGCCTGCCACCGGTATGGTCAGCTGCAAGGGCGTTGCGTCGGATGCATTGCCGTCCGGCCCGGCCTCCACAGCCTCGATGGCCGCACGGGCCGTACCGTCTTCGATCCAGGCATCGGCCAGGGTCGCGTAGATCTGCCCGGACGGGCTCTGTACTTCCGTACCGGCGGGAATGGCGGCACCATCCTCGCCGCTGAAAACGGCATACCCGGCTGCCTGTGTGGCGGCCCGGCGTGTGATGCCCCAGATGGAGGCCCAGCGTTCCAGATGTTCGGTCTCGGCCGTATCCGGCATGATCTGCCGGGCCAGCCAGTCCAGATAGCCGTACAGGCCGTGGGCCACGCCGCCCTCCATGCGGGCCAGGATGGCCAGCAGGCGGCGGCGCAGCCAGGGTTGGCCGTCAAGACGGCTGTCCATATCGGCCTGGATGCGGGCAATGAGTTCCCGGAGGGAGGGACGTTCAAATGGCATGGACACATCATGCCCGGAGCGCCTGTAAAAATCTGGTGAGGATTCTCACAAAAAAAAGCCCGGTAAAAACCGGGCCATGCTTCAGTCGTTGCGACGCGGGAAACTTCAGACGGACAGAGGAAATGTTTCCCGGTATTCGCTGGAGTCGGGCAAGGTGATCGTCACCTCAAGCGCAAGCCAGCCAGACCTAGGGCTGGAGGCCGTGACGCTGACAGCTGTGGCCACGCCGTCCTCCACCAGCCAGGCAAGGGCCTCCTCGGCATAGTGTCGTGCCCTGTCCAGCACGCCGGCAAGCTGCTTTTCGCGGGAAAGCAGCCAGAGACGGGAACCGATACGGTCCCCGGAAGCGAGCCCGCCACCGATGCCGTATTCCGTCATGGGTGCCACGGTGTCTGCCCACCAGCCGCGCCGATCATTGCTGCCGTTGGGCAAAACGTCATCATCGTCCGCCCGCCTGTCCAGGAACAGGGACAGGATGACGGCCGTGCGCAACGTGTTTTCGGCCACCAGATCCCCGGCCTCCATGCCGCAATCCGGCCCGGCCACGTCCAGAGGCGCTGGGGGAAGCAGGGCCAGGTCATTGACGCGCCTCATTGCGGCACCCCCGTAGTACCGCCGGAATCGCCGGGATGGGTGTGATGGGCGGTGGAGATGCCTTCGGCCGTCACATCGCCGCTGGCGGTGATAGTGCCATGTTGCGTGGTATTGCCGGTGATGGCCATGTCGGCGGCAATATTCGCCGTGCAGCCGCCCGATCCTCCGCCAAGACCAAAGGACGGCGTCTCATAGGTGACGCCCTGCGTGGCCCTGACCGCGTAGCTTTTTGTCTCCACGCGCACGTCTTCCTGTGCCCGGATGACAAGGTGCAGGGTCTCGATCTCCACATGCCGGTCCCGTTTGAGGGTGATTTTGTCGCCCTCGTCGGTATAGATGCAGACCTCGCCGCTCTTGAGACCGGCCACACGCACGCCGCGGTTGCCGAAGTTCACGCCCACGCAGGCGCCGCGCTGTCCGGCCACATTGAGGACCACGCCTTCCGCGCCCGGCAGGGGGTTGGAGGTGAAGCCATACGGCTCCATATGTTCCACCCCGTCCATGACCTCGTCGGCCAGGATGCGCACCTGCACGCTTTGCAGGCCTGTCCCGGCATTGACGGCCAATAACACGGCCCGGCCAACCAGGGTGGCCATGCGCCGTTGCAGGGAGCGCAGGAGGCGCCCGGGGATCATTACAGCCATAACGAGGCCTCCTTGCCTTTTTTGCCCTTTGCCTCCTTGGGCATCTCGGGCAGCAGTTCATAGGCTTCCCTGGGGGACAGGGAAAGTTCCGTAAGGCAGCCCCGGTCGTCCATGTGCCAGCTCACATTGACGATGAGCCAGGTGGCCATGGCCTGCCCGCTGCTGTCCAGGATGTCGGCCAGACGATTGGGCTGCCAGAGCTCCGTTCCCGCATACCAGCCGTTGACCAGCGCCCGGGCCTGATGCCCCTTGCCATAGCGCACGGCAACTTCGTGGCGGGCGCGGGTGGTGGCGCTGCCGAACTCCTCCTGTTCCGCGATGATGGTCAGGGGGCGGTAGCGGGGCACGTTGGGATCGGTGGCCGTCCCCTTGGCCTGGGCATTGCCGGGGCCGTCCCAGGTATCGGAACCGGCGGACTGGCCTTTGACAGTAACTTCCGAAAAGCGATCCTTCATGCTGGAGGACAGAGCAAGGCGCAGCAGATTGCCGCCCATCTGCAAGGCGGCGGCCGCCTTGCGTGTGCCGGCGCGGGTGATGACCAGACGGCCGTCGCCGTCGCTGGTGAGCATGACGGCATTGGCCCGCGCCAGCCGTTCCAGCATCTCGAAACAGGTCTCGCCTTCTTCGGTCTTGAAACCGGGCACGGCCTTGTTGCATTCCGCTTCCACCATGACCTCGATGCCGAACAGCCTGGCCCAGCGGCGGGCCAGCGCGGGCAGGTCCGCGCCCTTGAGTTGCAGGGAGGGCGGGCAGCAGTCCACAAGATCCGCCGTTTTGTCTCGTCCGGAGACGCGATACTCGTGGGAGGTGGCGCTCCAGGAGACTTCCACATCATCCACATAGCCCGTGATGACGGCCCGGCCGTCGATGGTCACACGGCAGGCGGCCCCGGCCTTGATGCCGCGCGGTTCATTTTGCTGCGGCCAGCGGTCAGTGACGGACAACCTGAAGGTCCCGGCGCATTGCTCCAGGCCCCGGCTGATGTCTATGGACTTCCAGCCGCCGTAACGCCGGCCGTCCACCTCCAGGATAATGTCGGGCTTGCGTTCACTCACTCAGGACCTCCAGCGGGGTGCCGCCCGGTACGCGGCCGGGATGGCGGATGCGGTTACGGGACACGATCTCATCAGCACGCCCCGCATCCGCATGGATGCGGTAGGCGGCCACCAGCGCGGGCACGGTGCCCGGCAGGGTCACGGAACGCACGCGCGGCAGCTCCGCGCCGCGTGTGGTCAGGTCCGTCACTACGGCCCGGCGCAGCTCGGCAAGACCCAGAAAGACGGCATCATCAGCCGCCGGCTCAATGGTATCCAGGCCTTCCACCACGGCATCCCGATCCGCCAGAGCGTCGTCGGCCGTGGCGTACTCCGTGTGGGCCGTGGATGCGGCGGTCTCTATGACCACCACCTGGGCGACGGTATCGCGGATCACGCGCTCGGCTTCGATGGTGATGACGGCACTGCCGCCCAGGATACTTTCCAGCGGCGCGGTGCCTTCCCCGGATGCGATGCTGAAGGACGCATCCGACACGGGAGCAGCCAGGGCTTTTTCCCCGCTCTCATTGCCGAGCAGCCCTCCGAAGAGCCACACCAGGGCATCGAAGAAGGCCGCGGGCGTGGCGATCAGGCTTTGAACATAGGCAAGCCCTTCCGCAATAAGGCTTTGGGGCAGGCCCAGGTATTCCATGGCAAGGCTTGCCGCGTCATTGAGCGCCGTGGCCACTTTGTCGATCTCGTCCAGGGCGGGCGCGAAGGCGGACAAAAAGCTGTTCTTCAGGGCTTGCCGGGCACTTGTGGCGGCCGAAGCGACCCCCTTGGCCGTATCGGCGGATGCGGTGGGGTTCGTGAGCTGTCCGGCTTCCCGAAAGCGGATATCCAGCTCAAGCAGGCCCCCGCGCTCCATGCTCTCGCGCAGGCGGTAGTCGTCCACCACCACATTGACCTCGCCATGCCAGGGATGCACCAGCTCGCCGGGGCCATAGGCTTCCAGGGCCTTGAGCACGTCCGCCCGGGCCGTGGCGTAATCATACGTGCGGCCCTGGATGATATAGCCGCGCACCGAAAACTCCCGCGCCCGGCGGCCCAGGTCCTCACTGTAGGGCGTATCCCGCAACGGGTACTCGTGCAGCACCACACGGCGACCGCCCGAGGCTTCCACATCGTCCACCTCGAAACGGGCGCCCCGGAAGGAGGCCTCGCGCAGGTTGCTGAAAAAGCTGCGGGCACGCATGGCTTACTCCATCATCTCGTTGGCTATCTGCCGGGAATAGGACAGGCCGCTGTCGATATTGCCGTTACTGGACCGGATGGCGGCCTGGGCATTGCCCGTCACGTTGACGTCCACAGCGATGCCGCCCGTGGGGATGGCGGCGACGACCTGCTGCATGGAGGTCAAGAAAGTCTGCATCGTTTTCTGCAGAGCCGGGTTTTCACCTTCCCCAACGCCGAGCCAGTTTTTGACGGTGGAGACAAGGCTTTGTCCCAGCTCCGAGCCCAGGATGCCCCCGGCCACGCCTCCCACGACACCACCGGCGGCAGCGCCGAAAGGCCCCAAAAAACCGCCAAGGAACGCGCCCGCCTTGGCGCCGGCCGCCGTGCCCGCCCAACCACCGGCAAGGCCGCCGGCCGCGTCTGTCGCGGCATCGACCTTTTGAGCCATGGTGGCATCGGAATCAAAAAGGACCGGCGCCACTGTCGCAGCCGCAGTCAAAAGAGCCGCGCCCCGGCCCGCGCTTTTGGCCCCGTCAAGCTGTGCCCCGGAGACCGTTTTGCCCTTGCCGGCCTTTTTTCCGCCTGGAGCCCCCGGAGCTGCGGGAGCGCCGCCCGACTGGCCCAGCATGGCCTCACGGGTAAGGCTCATCTGTTTGTTGACCACATAGACGGGCAGCGGCAGCTTGAGCCCGGCAAGCCCAGCCTGCCGGGCCACGGTGGAGACAAGCCCGCCGGCCGCCTTGCCGCCCAGGCGGGAAAGGCCCATGCCCGCCAGCTTGAGGGCGCCATATCCGGCCACGCCCGCAGCGGCCGCGCCGCCCAGCAACTGTTTGCCGGACAGTCCCTCACCATCCAGCAGCATGGCGATGCCGCCCGCGATGGCTTCGTTGAAGGGCTTGGCGAAGTCATCGGCGGCCTGGGAAAGCGCCGCCTTCAGGCGTCCCACCTGGTCCACACTGTTGTTGATGGCGTCCGGCAGATCGCGGGCGATGGTCCCGGATGCGCCCTCGATCTCCGCGTTGAGCTTGTCCAGATTGTCCAGCACACCGGCGCTGAACAGGTAACGCAAGCCCCGCTGGGTATCCAGATCCGTCTTGGCGAAGGCCTGGGAAAAGGCCTTGTCCCGTTCGGCATCGGTCTTGAACTTCTGGTACTTCTTGGCGATATCCCGCAAAACATCGAAGGCGGCCCGCCGTTCGCCTTTGGCATCATAGAATTTGACGCCCGTGACCTTGGCCGCTTCCTTCAGGTAGTTCTGGTTGGTGAACAGACGCAGCGTGGAGTCCACCAGCGTGGCCAGGCGCTCCGGCTCTTTCTCCATCTGGGAAAGCTGCTCGATGAAGGCCAGGCTCTGGGTGTAGCTCAATCCGGCGCTCTTGGCGTTGACGCCCACGCGGGAAACGATGGAGGAAAGGTCTTCCAGCTCCGCCTTGCCCAGACGTCCGGCCACGGTCATCTGGTCCAGCAGCTTGACGGCCACACCGGCCTTGGACAAATCAAACTTGAAGCTTTCCCCCACCACACTCAGGGCACTGGCCAGCTGTTCGCCGCTGGCCCCGGTGACGGCCATAGCAGGGTTGATGGCCTTGATGGATTCCAGGGCCTGCGCATACTCCATCCCCGAGGCCCCCAGGTCATCCAGGCCGGCCTTGAGCTTCTCGATGGGTTGACCCGTCCGCTGTGCCATGGCGAAGAGTTCGCGCCGGGCATCGACCGCCTGCTGTGCGGTCAGGCCCATGGTCTGGCTGGTACGCATCAGTCCCTTGTCCAGACGGGCGCTGTCCATGACAGCCTGGGCCGCCTTGTAGCTGACGCCCAGTCCGGCCAGGCCCGCGGCATAGCGACCGGTCAGGGCCTCAAGACCTTTCCCGGCCTGGGCGGCCACGCCGTTGAGGCCGCCCAGACTGGAACGTATCTGCCGGGCCATGCCCGATATGGACGTAGAAAAGGCCTTGGCCCGGGTAATGAGATTGCCGCCAAGATCAAGTGTGAAGGAGGTGCGCAGGTTCGCCACGATGCAATCCTATGCTTCAGCCGTTGCGACGCAGGAAGCTACGGATGAAGACAGCAACAGGTTACGCGACAGGCGACGTGAAGAACTCGCTGTCGCTATCCGTAAGCCCGCTGGCGCGGGCAACGGCTAGTGCTTCACATAGTGCAAAAAACGGAGGAGCCTCTGGAGCGGCCAGGACGCCCCCTCACTCACCGGCAGCCCCGCCCGGCTGGCCAGCCGGGCCAGCAGCATCTCGAGACTGGTCGCTACCGGCAGCATTTCGCCCCCGGCCGGCTACTCCTTCCAGGCTTTTTTCCGCCCCCTGATCCAGCAGGCGGGCGGCAAAATTGAGGCTGTCCAGATCTCGGGCCGAGGCCTTGCCCAGATGTTCCAGAGAGAGCGGCCCGTCGAACTTGCCGCCGTTATCGTCCTCCAGACGTGCGATCTGACGGCGCAGCAATTCCGCCCCCATGCGAGCCGGGGAGGAAACAAGCTCCAGGCCCGTAGCCGTGGAGACCAGGCGTTCCGCGGCTTCGGCCGCGGCCAGCACGGCCCCGGCATTGAGCTGGCGCAGCACGGCCACCGTGTAGGTGGCGGAGCCCACCACAAGGCCGTCTTCAAGCTCGACACGCACCTGGCCGCCTTCGGCCACGGTAATACCGTCCACAGGGGTAAAATCCTTCAGAGCGGGTTGGGTCATGGCTAGATCCTTTCGCACGAGATGGCGCTGAATTTGACGTTGATGGTGCCGTTTTCCGCGTCCAGTTCACCCTGTTCGGTCACAAAGGCGCTGCGCAGGACGTACCGGTCTCCGGTATCGGATTCATAGACCACGGTGGCGTCCCTGATGGCATTGATGGCCGTCAGGTCCGTATCCCGGGTGTGATAGACGGCACACTCCAGTTCCGGTTCCTTGGTCTTTTCGGCAAAACCATGCACTTTGCCGCCGCCCACCTTGGCCTCGCGCGTGACGCCGCCGGGGTTCAGCTTGGCGCCGTCCTCGGTGCGCCATTCCTCGCCGTCCACACGGATGACGGCCTTGCCTGTGATCTGCGGCATGGCTTACTCCTTTCCCCCGGCTTCACGCCGGTCGATCTCGTCCAGGGTGGCGCCGGGATGGCCGCCCTCGGCGTGAATGACGAGCACTTCCAGATTTTCGTCATCCAGCCCGATACACACCTCGGAAACCGCGGCCAGATCAAGGCCGAAGGTTGTCTTGTCGTCGTACATGACGGGCATGTCCGGCGGCAGTCCGGCCAGTTTTTCCATAAGTTCTTTGACGGTCATATGCGTCCCTCCTTACAGGACAAAGCGGGTCAGGCAGGCGAAGATGCGGAACTGGTTGACCAGATCCGGCGGGGCCAGCACGTCCACGCGGTTGCGGTCGTCCGCATTGCGTTCCACGATGAGCTGTTCCTTGAAGGTCTCCACGTTCTCCACCAGGCCCTTTTCTTCCAGCTCGCGCATCAGGGCGATGAGTTCCGCCCGGATGACCGAGGGCGTGACCACGGCATTGCCCGGCCCGTAGGCCGTACCGTCGTCAGCCAGCTTGTGGCGCGGGAACTTCTGCTGGATGCGGGCGTTGACGGCATAGCGCCAGTAGCCCAGGGTGGCCACGGTCTGCACGTCAAGATACGAGGGATCGGGCGAGCCCCAGGCATTGGTCTGGTACATGGTCACTTCGCGCTCGATCTGCACCGTATCGTCGCTGGCGATGCGATAGGTGGCGATGCCGTCATAGAGCAGGATATTGCGCTCTTCCATGCTCCAGCGTTTTTCCCGGGGCGGCGCCATGACGCCCACAAGCTCCAGGGTCTGCAGGGGCCGCGCCGGGTCATTGGCCAGCGAGGTCGCGGCCTGCAGGGCATAGGCGGCAGCCACGTTCCAGGGCGAGGTGGGGATGGAGCCGATGCCCATGCAGCTCACCAGCTGCGAGTTCCCGGCATTGCCGTAGGTGGAGGTCTCGGACAGGGTGCCGCGATAGGCCAGAAAAGCCTGGCATTCCTGCTGGCGCAGGGGGCCGAACTGCGCGTCCAGCCATTCTTCCAGCAGCACACGGCCGTCCTTCTGGTTCCAGGGCAGCACCAGCGCCTTCCACCAGGTATCGCCCATGGCGGTGATGATGTTTTCCATGTCCGGGTCAGCCGTGCCCGAGGCCATTTTGCCGCAGGAAGCGGTAAGGCCCGCAGGGAAGCTGTCGTCCGTGGACAGGTTGACGGCCAGGTCGATGTCGTTGCCCGTGGCGCCCTTCCATTTGCAGGTCAGGGTCAGCACACCGGGCGAGGCTTCCTTGACCGCGGCGGTGACGGGCAACTCGCCGTCGGCATTGACGGCCTGCACCACACGGGCCACGGTGGCGGCCAGCTCTTCACCGCCTACGGCCTGCACACGCACGCGCCTGCCGCCCACATAAAGGCACAGCACGCCCGTGGCCGTACATTTGCCGGACAGGGTCACTTCGCCGGTAGCGGCCACGGCGGAGTTATCGTCCGGCACGGCCATGGCCCAGATCTCCAGCATGGTGCTGTTGCGCTTGGCATGGCGCACCATGTCCGCGATCTGGCTGCCCCGGCCCCACAGGCGGGCCGCCTGGTCCGCGGTGTTCATCAGCACGGGTTTGAGCAGCTCGCCCGCGCAGTCGGCTTCGGCCTGTCCCAGCAGCAGGACGCGCCACTCCATGACCGGCGTGCCGGACACGGCTCCGGAGTTGTCGAACTCGATATAGGTGAGCGGCACGCGGATATCCGCGGGGATGGCATTGAACGAGACAGCCATTAGTCCACCTCCTCGCTCTCAGGGGTTGCCGGGTCCGTGATGCTCACATCGCCGTCCTTCCGGCGGCGCAGCCAGTAGGCACGGTGCGGCCCCAAGGGGATCACGGCCCCGTCGGGCGGCAGGATCTCGCCCGTATCGGGACGCCGTACCACCAGCCCCGTACGCGGGGTGATGCGCTTACACATGCGTGTTCTCCTTTCCGGCGGATGCGCCGGGAAGATGCGTTTCGATGGTCACGGGGCCGTCCTTCTTCTCGCGCGTATAGCAGCGCAAAAAGTCGTCTAGCTCCGGCCAGGTGATGACATTGGAGACATCCACGGCCTGTTTCCAGGTGACGGTCCACAGGGCCACGTTGTTGGTGGCCTGGTCGCCGCTGGTGATGTTGGTGGCCCGCACGCTCTCCGGACGCATGCAGTCCAGGCCGAAGCGCTGATCCGCGATGACACCGGCCACCAGAGCGGCCAGCACCAGCACCGCGCTGTCCGCAGGCTGGCCGTCACGCCCCGGGCCTGCCACCACGGACACACCCACGTTGACGGTCACATAGGGGCTGCGGCCCTTGAGCTCCACGCCATCGGCCCCGATGATCTCCACGCCCACACCGGGAGCGGCCAGACACAGACGCTGGAGCTCCGTGTCATCCAGGGAGTTGCCCAGCTCGCAGACCGTGACGGAGGGCGGCAGATGTTCTCTCAAATGGGCCGCGATGGCGGCCCGGTATTTGTCAAGCATGATCGTCTCCGCGCTACGGGCGCATTTTTGCCAGTTTCTTGCGCAGCCAGTCCTCGGTGAGGTCCTGGATGACGCGCTCGTCGGTATCGGAAAGGCCCAGATACGGCCGGGCCGGGATGGTGACGGACTTGCGGAAGCCGATGCCGGGAACACGGAGCGCTTTTGCCCGACGTGCCCGGATGACGCCGCCAAACTGGTGGATGGCGGCATATTCCACGTTGGTGCCTATCTCCACACTGCGGCTGGATACCTGTGCCCCCGTATCGGAGATGGAGTCCCACAGACGGTGGTTTTCAACGAGTGTCAGGCCGCCGGTCATTTTGACCCGCAGGGATTCCGGCCAGCGGGAGCCGTCCGGTGCCGTACCCGTCTCGAAGCGGCGGGACACGGACGTGATCAGCTCGTTGCCGATGGAGGTCAGCAGAGGCTTGAAGCGCACCCGGGCAAGCTGCTCCCGAAAGCGCCGGGCCATGGCCCGCACTTCCTCATCCTGAAAACGAAACTCCAGGGTGGCTCCGGCCATCAGTAGTCCTCCAGACGGCGGCGGAAGTCGGACGGACGCACGACATAACCGATGCGTCCCGTGCCGCCGCTGCCCGCCGGGGCCGGGTCATAGCCCGGCCCCAGGCTGGCCTCGCCCGCGGCCAGCTTGTTCAAAAGCTCCCGCGCTTCACGGGCACGGCGCTCGTACATGCTGGCTTCCGTGGCGCCGGTGCGGGGCAAGGCCCCCACGGCCAGATCCACGGCGATGCGGCGCAGCACAGGCGGAGCCGGTGTTACCGGCACGGCAAAGCGCGTCCCCAGGATGGCGTCTATCTCGCTGGCGGCTTCGGCCAGGGCCTGTTCCACAGCGGCCGAGTCCGGCCTGCCTTCCGCGTCCTTGCCCGCCAGCATGATATAGACTTCCTTGTAGCGGGCCTGGATATCTTCCGGGGTGGCATACATGACGGCCCCTAGCTCGCGGCGATGGCCCCGGTGATGAGGCAGCCCGCATCCTTGGCCAGCACCAGTTCCTTGAGGCTTTCGCCCGCCCGGATGCGAATGCCGCCGCGCAGGCCGATATCGGGGTCCGTGCGGCTCCCGGCAAAGGGCTGGCCATAGGGCACGGTCAGGCCCCAGGTGACGCCGCGCTGCTCGCTGGCGGTCATGTCGCGGTAATGGAAAGCCATGCCCGTGCCCCAGACACGCTCGGGGACAGGCGTCTTGCCCTTGACCTGCCGGGTGACGCGGGCCTTGCCGATGTAGAGCTGCTCCAGCTCGAAATAGCTGCAAAACTCGGCCGTGGTCAGCTTCTTGCCCACCAGCTCGCCCTTGATGGCCTTGATGAGCAGCGGGTTACGGGAAAGCCTGTCCCAGACCTTCTGGCTCATGACGCCGATGTTGGGCCGCATGAAGGGCTTTTCCAGCATCTCGGCGATGACCGCTTCGGCGTCCACCGTGGCAACGTCAATGCCCGCTCCGGAGCCGAGCTCCTTCACGCAAGCCGCGGCATAGTTGTTTTTGTCCTGCACGAGGCGCGCCACGCGCAGTTCGCGGTCCAGTTTGACCAGGGAGAGCAGATACTCCGTGGATTCACCGGCAATGTCCCGACCGTCCTTGCGGCCCTGGTCGATGTCATCCTGCGGGATGGGGTCTTCCAGTCCGTAATCTTCGATGGCCGCCGTGGCCAGGCTGCTGGACAGGCTGACCTCGTTGGGACGGCCCTTGCGTCCCACGCGGCTGTCGGGCGCGGCAAAGGATTCCAGACCGTAGATGCTGTACTGGAACTCTTTTTTGCCGATGGCCTTGACCCTGGGCATGACGTGATCCGCCACATAGTCCGAGGGCTGGTTCATGTAGGCCAGGGCAATGGCCGTCAGTTGGGGATTGGTGGCAAAGGGTGTGGTCGTTGCCATGATGCTCTCTCCTTATTACGCGCCTGCCGTGGCCAGGAAGCCGGGCGCGAACTGGTAGTCGATGATCTCTCCGGCATCGGTGGCGGCTTTGCAGGCAAAGCCGATGATGCGGTTTCCGGCCGCCGTGGCCTTGACGGCGCGGCCCTGGGCATCGCTGGTCAGGGGATCGCCCGCGGCAATGGCGCCGCCGGCTTCCACTTCCGGCTGGTCGCTCATGGCCACATCGGCCCCGCCGTTGGGCTGCTTGCCCAGCTCGTCGGCCGTGCCGACAAACGCCTCCGTGGCGGCCTTGGCCTGTTTGTAGCCGCCGCTGCCGTCGTGGGCCACGATGCGGAAAGGGGCCAGCTCGCCGGTGATGGAAAGATTGACGTAAAGATCGGTCCTGGGCATGGCGGTCTCCTATTTGCTCACATGCGCCACGGCGTCGGTGATGCTTACCGTGACGCCCTTGGTGCGCATCTCCTCGCAATAGGCAAGGGCGCGCTGGGCAATGTCATTGGACGAGGTATCCGGGGCTTCTTCGCCGCCGGGCGCGGCTTCGCTGAAATCCACCTGTCTGGGCAGGCGCTCCAGGAACGCGGCCATAAAAGCGGCCGGGCTCATGCTGGTGGTCTTGCCGCCGTCTTCGGCGAAGTCGAAAGTTCCTTCTTCGTCCAGGCCGGCCATGAAGTCCGCAAGGCCCACGCTCTGGGCGGGCGTCAGGCGGCCGTCGGCCAGGGCCTTGTCCACCACACGGCTGGCGCGCTCCTTGCGGGCGATGCCGGTCAGATAGGCCACCTTGCGTTCCAGCTCGTCGGCACGGGCCTTGGTCTCGGCGAAGTCGGCATTTTCCACCGGGGGCGTTTCCTGTTTCTGCATGGTGTGCTCCTTTTTGGGGGGAAGGTTTTCCGCAAAAGCGGGGATCTCGGCCGCCTGGGCCGCGGATGCCGCGGCCATTTCCTGAAGGCCGCTCACGGCATACGAGGGGATGGCCCTGTCCGCGGTCTCCGCGCCGTCTTTTTCAACGACGTATTCGCGCAGACCCCGGAACAGATCCGCCAGCCAGCGCAGCAGGCCCGGCGATTCCGCGAAGTCGAAGCTGACGCAGCCCTCGTCCGTGTCGCCCTCGGCAAAGTTCACCGGGGCAAGGCCCTTCACCGCCGGGGGCTGGGCGCCCAGAAAACCCACATGGCGCAGGTAATAGACGCCGGGAACGGGATTGTGGGGACTGTCGGGCGTGTAAAAGCTGGCCGAGACTTTTTTGAAGCGCCCGGCCCGCACCATCTCCGCGAAGGCCGGGTCCAGCTGGCGGGGGGCGGCAAAAAGGCCGCCCCCGTCCGCCGTAAGACCGCCTACCCATCCCCAGGCCGGGGCGTCGGCCCGGGGATGCCCGATGACCAGCGGCGCTTCGTGCCGTGCCGGGTCGTAGGCGTTGGCCGTGGCGATCAGGTCGCTCTCGCCAAAGTCGATGGTTGCCCCCTGCATGGACGTATGTCTGCCGGGGCGAAAAATATGGATGGCGCGGTAGCCGTTGCCCGCACCAGCGGGCTTACGGATAGCGACAGCGTTTTTGTGGGCTGTCCTGCCATGTAACACGTTGCTGTCTTCATCCGTAGCTTCCTGCGTCGCAACGGCTGAAGCATGATTGTTGTCCTGCATGCTGTCCTCCTTTGGACATCATGCACAGGATGCCGGGGGAAATCTGGTGAGGATTCTCACAAAAAACACAAAGCCCCGGCACAGGGCCGGGGCTGCGGCAAGGGAATGCATGAAAGGTGGCGCAAGACGGTCTTGCGAACATGTGTTTATAAACGCCTGTAAACGGGGCAGACGGAACGAAAGCCCGGCAGGGCAGGCAAGTGCCCGGGCCGGGACAAAAACGCGACACAGGGCAAATTTGACGTGTTGGCCTTTTTGCAAAGTTCTTGCATCCGATGCAACGGACGCGTATCCTGTCTTCAAGGCTGTGTATCAGCTCTGAATCCCCCCAAAGGGGAACTCCCCTTCGTCCCTCTCTTATGAGAAAACGTACGCAGGCTGGCGAAAGCCCCCTGTCTCTGCGGGACGAAGGGGTTTTATTTTTCTGCTCGCGCCCAGGCCAGGACACCCTTGCGACGTTTGCGCAGCTCCTTTTCACTGCGGGACAAGATGAAGGTCGTATTCCAGAGCTCCCCCTTGCGAAACTCCGCGATCATCCAGCCGTAGCGCGTCTTGTCCAGAGCAAGGGCCTTGATGTAGTGGCGCCGCAATTCCACACGCCCCGTCTTCTCGTCTTCATACGGCAGCAGCCAGATCTCGTAAGGCTCTTCCAGCACTTCCGGGATGAAGGGGATATACTCCGCGCGGTCAAGGGCAAGATGGTTTCCCAGACTTTGCGCGGTGATTCCTACGGCCAGGCCATCCGGCCCATGGAAGACGGCGGCCTCACCGTGCAGCATCTTCCGCACGGCCTGCAGAAGGCCCTGCCGCGTTGTCGCCTTTTCTCCTACCTGAGCCCTGGGAGCATCCGCCGGGATGGTCTCCGGCCTGCCGTAGGCGGTGTAGTCACGCGCCGTGGGTAAAGGCCGAAAAGCTGCGGACTCCCGCTCCGTACTCACCCGCTCCGCCTTGCCCACATTGTAGGCCCACTCTTCCGGCACGTCTCCGGGAAAGGTCTCCACGCCCTTGCTGACCTGCCAGCCCTCGGCTTTCATGCGGGCGTTGCTCACGTTCTGCACCGTACATTTGCAGCCCCAGCCGTTGGGCGGAAAGTGGGCGTCCCAGAAGGGGTCCTCGATGGGCAGGATGACGCCGTGCCAGACGGCATGCTCCGGGCGCTTGGTAGGACGCTGCACCTGCACATAGCGCAGGTACGGGTGCATCTCGCGATCTTCCCACATGCGCTTCCAGTGCCCGGCCATATGGGCCGTGCGCATGTTGGTATTGAAGATGACCGCGCTGCGCCAGCCCGGCTCGCCCCGGTACTGCCAGCCGTGGGCTTTGACGATACGGTCAAAGTCGTCACGGAAGGCCGCAAGCGTGGTGCCCTGTTTCATGGCCTGCAACAGGCTTTGCTGGAAGTCGGCCAGCAGGGCGTCATTGGCGGCCCCGGCCACCATGAAAGCCTTGGCGTGCATCTGCGCGGGCAGGTCCCGGTAGGTCGTGACCGGCACGCGCACCTTGCGCCGGAAATGGGCGATGGCATCCTCAAAAGGCCCACCGCCGAAACGCACCTCACTTTCCGGCATCGCTGTCCTCCTCACCACTGAGGCCCGCCAGGTGGGCCGTGGTCATGGCGCCGTAGAGGATCTGGGCAAGATCATCCACGCCGGACAATTTGTTCAGGGCAAGCATGCGTTCCGCGAAGGAGGCCAGGTCCTCGCCTTCCGCCACGGCCTTGTCCAGTTCCGTGCGGATGGCATCGATCATGGCCGTTTGCGGGGCATCGGCCAGTGTCATGGCCTGCCGGGCCAGCGTATCGCTGTAGGGCTCGGCAGGGGCATGGCCTTCCGTGCCGGCTTCGGCGAACTCCGCCCCGGATGCGCTTGCCCCGCTACGCCTGCGTTGCCATGCGTCGCCGTAGCGGCGGGCGATCTCGTCGTCGGTCAGTTCCAGGCCCAGGGCCGCCGTGTCCTTGTCCTTCTGGGCATCGGCCTTGACCTTTGCGGGGTCTTCCACCCGGCGCCAGACCTGGGGCGGCCGCGCGCCGGGAAAGTTCCACTCCGTCAGCCAGACCGCCGGGCCGGTATTGAAAGACTGGCACAGCATATCCGCGTCAGCCTTGACCACGCTGGTGCCGATGCCGCTGTGGACTTCGGCCGTGCCGCTGTACTGGCCGATGCGCGAGGTGCCGGTCTGGGAAAGGATGATCTTGGCGATGGCATCGTCCCAATAGGCGAGGAAGTCCTTGAAGTCCCCGCTTCCCCGGCTGGTGGATTCCACCAGGGAAACGTCGAAGCCCTCGGGCAGGGCCACGGCCCCTTCACTGCGCAGGGACAGAGCCGCGGCCAGAGCATCCTTTTTGCGCTTCTCGTTCTCGGCGTCCGATTCGTCCGAAGGATAGACGGCCTTGGTGGTGGGCACCCCGAAACGGTCCAGGTAGGCGGCCCAGAAGCGGGCGCCGTTGCGCTTGAGGAACACGGGCCACCACAGCTGGTGCCCAAGGCCCATGCCGTAAGGGTTATCGTCGTCTTCCGCGCCCCAGGTCACCAGCCAGAACTTGCGCGACGGCATGGGCAACCAGCGGCTCTCCACCAGCAGCTTCAGCTGCCTGTCCTTGGCAAAGCCGAAACGCCAGGGCGCGCGCACGCGGATGTCCCGTAAGGTGATGCGGCTGCCGTCCCGTCCCCACAGACATTCGGCCACACCATAGCCGTACAGCAGGGAACCGTGCATTTTGCGGCAGGCCGCGTCAAAGTTGAAGCCCGTCAGCTGCTCGCGCAAAAAGTCCGCGGCCGCCACGTCCGCAGGCGCATCGCCGCCGGGGATCACTTCCCATTCCGCTTCCACCAGTTTGTCCTGCCGTTGCTGCATGAGGGCGGCCACCTGGTCATCACGGCGCAGCATGCCGTATTCGCGCAGATCGCCGCCCAGGGAGGCCAGCACGCTGTCCGGAGCGGGCACTACTTCGGCCACGAAGTTGGCAAGATCAAGGATGCCGTCGGAACGGACCTGCATGTCCGCCCGGGCAGGCAGGGCGTTGGGGTTGGCAAGGATGTCGGGCATCAGAACCTCCTGTAAGGCATGAAGGCGGCGTCGGGATCAGTGAAGCGCCCAAGGCCCCCACGGGCCGGGCCGGAGGGCACGGCATGATCCGGCAGGACGACGGCAGGCCTCGTGGCCGCGTTGACAGCCAGAAAGCAGGCCCAGGCGCGGTCCGCATGGCCTCCGCTGTCGGAATCGGCCACAAAGCGGGGTGCGCCCGTAGGGCTGGCCACCTTTTGCAATTTGTGCAGGTCGCTGCGCAGGGCCTCGTCCCCTTGCGAGATGCGCAGGCGTCTGTCCTCAAAGGCCTGCTTGCCCACCGTGGCCAGGGCCAGCTTGCTGGATGCGGTAAACAGCACCCCTTCCACGCGGCCGCTGCCGTGCCGGCGGCGGGCGTCTTCCACGGGCTTTTCGCCCATGCCGGTCTGGTCCATGCAGCAACGCAGCACCCGGTACCGCCGGAACACGTCATCCAGCAGGCTGTCCTGCTCGGCAAAGCTGGCCCCGCGCCGGGTGATGATCTCCCGCGTCCACAAGACGTCCCCCACTTCCTCCAGCACCCAGATGACAAAAAGGTCGTGCCGGCGGCCGATATCCACGCCCACATAGCAGGGGCCGCCCGCGTAGTTTTGCGCAATACCCGCCCGCTCATGCTCCACGGCATTGATGAGGTCATACGATAGCCAGGCGCTGGCCTCGTCCAGCCATTGCAGCTCGTATTCCTGCGCCCAGGCGTCGGGATCGTTCAGGGCGGCCCGCAGGGCCTCCACGTCACGCGGCAGGCCATCGGCCACGGCCTGATAAATGTCCACCACATGCTTGGACCAGCCCGCCGTCTCGGCGGAGGTCATGAGGTCGTAGAACTTGTTGCCCTTGCCGTTGGGCGTGGAGACCACGCGCAGTTTCAGGCCGTTACGGGAGACCACGGGAAAGAGGGCCGCCCAGATCTTGCGGCTGTCGGCATGGAAGGCGAACTCGTCCAAGAAAACGTTGGCACTGAAGCCTCGGGCCGTGTCGGGGTTGGCAGGCAGCGCGGTCACACGGGAGCCGTGGGCCATGACCACCTCCAGGGACTTGCAGGAGGTGGCGTCCGCCAGGTGAAAGTCCGACTCCAGGCTCTCGAAGGCGGCCCCGTAGGCCCGCAGATGCACCTTGAGGCCTTCCTCCATGGCTTCGCGGGCCTGCCGTTCCCCGCGCGAGAGGATGACCCAGCGCACACGGCGTTTTTCCACCTCGGCCTTGACCATGTCCTCGGCGATCTCCAGCGTGCTGGTGTAGGTCTTGCCCGTCTGGCGCGAGAACATGCCGATCTTGAAGCGGCTCTGGTCGTCTATCCAGCGGCGCTGGTAGGGATAGAGAATGGCACGGGCCTCAGCGGCGGAACCCATGGACGACACGGTCGGCCACCTCCTTCTTTTTGGCATCATTGAAGCGTTCCAGACGGCCCACCAGATAGCCGGTAGCGACCGAACGGCGGTGCAAAGCTCCGTGCCCGTTGTCCGGCGCAGCCGGGCTTACGGGCATCGACAGCAGCGCTATGCGGCGTATCCTTTCAAAGGGCACGCCCTGGCCCCGCTTGCGGGCGTCCGTCAGATCTTCCTTGTCCATCAGGCTTCTCCCCGGTAGACGGCCTGGATACGGGCGAAGACTTCCGCCGGGCCGGCAGCGGCCGGGCTTTCTTCAGCGGCTTTTTCCACGGCCTTGCGCATGGCTTCTTCGGCCTCGCGGCGGGCCTCCTCGCGCAGTTTCAGGTCGTAGTCCTGGGTGGCACGGGCGGCCTGCGCGCGTTCCTTGACGGTACGGGCCAGGGCACGCAGTTCGTCCACCTCGATCTCGGCATCCGGGTCATCCATGCGGCGCAGCAGGTAGTCGCTGGTGAGGGTGGTCAGCATCTCGATGAGGGCCGCGCCGCTCTTGCCGGTGGCGGCCTGGGCGCCCATACGCTCCATGACGGCCTCGGCCATGGCGCGGGACTCGCGCAGACGGGCCGCCACCTTGTCCACCTGCTGCTTGTAGCGTCCCAGGCCGGAGCGGGACACGTCCGCCCCCAGGGCCTTCAGGTGGGCGGTGATCTCTTCCAGGGTATGGCCCGCGTCCAGCATGGCGTGGAGCTGTTCGCGCAGCTCCGGGGGCAGGCGGCGGACCTTGCTCGTGCGGGGCATGGCCGCTACCTCGGCAGGGGGCGGTCCACACCGGGATGCCCGGCGATGCCCTGGGCCACTTCCACCCCGCGCGGGGTGACGGTGAGCACCGTGACGCCCACATCCAGACGCCGGCAACGGGCAAGGCCCTGTTCGGCCAGCCAGAAGGCGTCGGCCTCCACGGTATCGCGCGGCACCCCGTGGCCGATGGCCCGCAGGGCCGCCTGCAGGGTGCTGGTGTTCATGGCGTAGTCCTGCTCCTCACTCAGAAAGCGCAGGATGGCCAGACGGCGGTTCTTGCTGATGATGTCCTGCATATCGCTCATGGTTCAATCCTTCATGTGCCCGCGGAACAGCAGGTCCACCTGCCGCTCCACGCGTTCCATTATGCCGCGCAGGCCGCTGATCTCCTCGGCCAAGCGCTTTTGTTCGCCATCCATGCGTTCCAGACGCACGTCCAGGCCATGCGGCATCTGGTCCACACGCAGGTTCAGCTCGCGCACGGCCTGCTCGTGGGTGGTCAGCAGCTGGATGAAGCGTTCCCGTTCTTTCTTGTCCGCCTTGCGGTTGGCCTCGCAATCGTCACGGTTCATAAATTTTTTGTGCAGGCTCCAGACGATCCAGGCGATGAGCAGATTGACGATGATGGCCGCCAGCCAGCCGAAGGCCTTGGAAAGATCAATCAGGGTTTCCATGCGTCCCTCCGCTGTCTGTCTGGGCTTCCCAGCAGTCCAGGGCCGCCCGCAGGCCGCTGATGTAACGGCGCATGACGGCATCCCGGTGCAGCAATGCCTCCAGGTTGGCGTCCCCTTCCAGGGGGGCCGCCGGATCAAGCTGCGGCAGCCGGGGCACGGCCGGAGCCGGGCAATGTGCCGGGGCAAGGACCACAGGCGGCGGGGAAGGTGCCTGGGCCGCACAGCTACAGAGGACGATTGAGATAACGGGCCACAGCCGCACGACGGGGATTTTCATGGAGGGTCTCCGTGGGATGGGGAGGGGCGGGCGGCAAGGCTAGGATGGCCTCGCGTTCCGCGGCATCGGCCTGGGCCGCGGCCTCCCGCTTCAGGCAGGCATCGGCAAGGGCCGTCTGGGCGTCCAGTCCTGTCTGCCGTTGTGCGGCCGTCAGACGCCAGGCGTCCCGTTCCCGGCTCACAGCTTCCAGCTGGGGCAGCAGCTCGGCTTCCCGGGCATCCATGCCCCGGGCCAGCCCGGCGGCAAAGGCCGCGGCCAGGACAAAGACCAGCAGCAGCCATTCCAGAAGGCTGCCGGGCAGCAGTTTGAGAAGCCACATCATCGTGCAAGCTCCTGCAGGGCCGCCCGGTAGCGCTCCCGCTTTTCGCCCATGACGTTGCGCACATAGGCGCGGTTTATGCCGTAGGGGGACTTGTCCGCATAGGCCTTGCCCATGCCCTTGCGGGACTTGCGGCTGTGGGTCTCCACATGGCCGAACCAGCGTCCCTGGTCACAGCCCGCGATGCGGCCGCAGTAGGCCCTGTCCTGCAGGACGCCGCCCAGACCGCCGTTGTAGGCGGAAAGCATCATGGCGGCCCTGTCCTCGTCCGTGGCGCAGCCCTTGAGGGCATTCCAGTTGGCGCGGTTCTTGATGACCAGCGCCCGCAGCTGGAGGCGCGGGTCGTAGCGGTCTTCCCAGCGCCAGTGCCTGAGGTCCTTGTGCAGCTTCTTCACGTCTTCAAAGTTGTTGAAGCGCACCCGGCCCTTGCTGTCGTAGGCAATGGTGATCTGCCCCAGGCCAAAACCGTACTCGCGGGACGTTTTCAGCTCGGTGCGCGGATTCCAGCAGCGTTTGCTGCCAAGACCGTAGCACGTCTCCTGCTCCACCTGCCCGGCGTAGATGGCCGGGTCGTAGAAGTCAGGAGTGTAGGTCAAATGCTCCTCATAGAGCATGGGCAGATAGAGCTGGGCCAGCAGAGGAAGGGCCAGCAACGCGGAACCGGCGGCCATCACTTCCCCCAGGCCATGATGCAGACCAGGAAGCCGACGATGAGCAGGGAGCGCGCCAGCACCACCAGGGCGCCGGCCACGTTGCCTTCATTGAGGGCCGAGGCCGCGTGCTCGGAAACGTCCAGGTAGGGCATGACGATCTTGGCCAGCATGATTGCGGCCCCGGCCATGCCGATGACATAGGCCAGGTATCCGGCCAGGCCCAGGGTGGCGGCAGGGTCCGTCACCAGGCCGATGACGGCGCACAGGGCCAGCAGGGACAGACCGCGAAAATCATAGAAAGGACGCAGGGTGGACAGCAGACGCTGCCGGCGGGTGGATGTGGTGGGCATAACGCCTCCAGAGGTCAGGGTGGCGCCCGGCTTATGCGGGGCGATTGCCTTACCCTAGCGCGGCGCGGCCTGGAGGTACATTGTGGAATTTCAGGAAAACGAGGGGTGAAGAAAGCCCGCCGGTGGGGCGGGCCTTTGGATGAATGATGCAATTAACGAAAATGGAGAGAGCTGTTTCTAAGTAAGAACGATGTACGATCTCCCGGGAAAAAGGGGGGGAGTCCAATAAGCTCACCCCGCACCCATTTTTCTCCAAATTTTCTTTCAACAGGACAAGTTGTCTGAAATGGACGATACTTTTGAGGAGATGGCGTACATCGATTGGCCATTGTCAATTTGCCATGCCGCATAATCACGGTATGTGCCAAGAGCTTACACTTTGCCCACAATAAATCGTCGGAAACTTTTTCTTCAGCCTGCCGATAAACCTCGTCAGGAAGAGCGCCTCGTAAATCCGACACAGGGATGGACCTTACCATAACACGCATATCGGCAACTTTTGTCTCAGTTGTATATGGAATGTTCAGCCGATCTAGGGCTCCCCGTAGCGTTTTTTTATCAATATGCCTGGCCAGTTCCCAACTTGTTACTCCATCAACAGGACAGCGGCATAAAATGCCCTCATGTGACGTAGGATTGAGATGATCTCCTCGCCACATATAAGGCCATTCCCCTGCCGATTGAAAATGTTCCTGCCAGTTGGCCAGATCTGGCCACGACCAAGCTTTCCCCTTCAGCACGGAATACAGCTTTTTTTCCTGTTCTCGTCCACCAGCATTTAAGCTGTCGTACAGAGCCTGCGATATCTTATCCTGCAGACAGTCATCCATGCTAATGCCTCGCATGACCTGGCGGAACGCAGCTGAAAAAACATCTTCTCCACGGGCAAAGTCATTGCGGAGCCATGTATTCTCCACTTTTTTGCTAATGCGCATTGAAGACTTCGGGCGCTTGTCCGGTTCCTTCGGCGCGGACGGTGTCGCAAATAGGCCGCAAATTTTGCTAAAAATGCTCATAGCTTGCTCCCTATCCATCTGGCCTCAATTCGGCCTTATCCCCCCAGGATGCGATCACGACAGCCACGGAACTCTGGCTGGCTGCCCGATAATCCATAAAAACTACCTCTCGGGCACTCCGTAGACCTTAACCAGCACTCCCCGCAACTCCAGCTCCATAAGCGGAAGGCCCCTTCCGCGCCTCCCGCAGTTCGGCGACCTCCCGTTCCAGGTCGCGGATGCGCATGTCCCGGCGCTCCAGCTGAAGGCGCAAGTGAGCATTCTCCCGGAGCAGGTTATTTTGCTCTTGCAAAGCATCAAGAAGCCTTTGCTGGAGATCCCAAACGACCGACATGTCGGCCGTTTTATTTTGGGGTCTTTCTGTAAAATCAGGGCGTTGTATGTTCCTGCCTTTCAAAACGACCGACATGTCGGTCGTTTTTTCTTCCATGGCACCCTCTAACTGGTCCGCAGGATGCATGGACCCTTTACCCAGCAGAAGCCAATCCAGTGTGACCCCAAATTCCGTTGATACCCGGATTAGGGTTTCGTAATCTGGTTTTCTTTGTCCTTTTTCATAAGCTGATATGCCACTTTGGCTACTTCCTATCTTCTTGGCAAACTCGGTTTGCCCCATTGAGCCGCGAACAATGCGGAGACGATCTGCGAGGGACATTCCTAATCCTCATTAGGGTATTTTTATTAAAAATATCTCAAAAACGGGTTGACCGTTAATCTGTATTCGGGTAATTTACCCTCATTAAAGGACGCCGTTAAACGCCTTCCCCCTCCCTACAGGAAAGGCGAGCGCGGCACAAGAACAGGGGAAAGCGATGATCAGCCCCACGGGTAATATTTACTGCGACTTTTGCGGCAGGGAGCAGGCGGAATGCGGGCCTGTGACGGCCAATAACGGAATGGGCGAGCACTGCCATATCTGTGCGGATTGCGCGCTGCGCAGCATCGCCTCCCGCCTTGGCAAGACGGAAAAAACGTTGCCTCAACATCCCCAATCTGAGGACTGCCCCTACAGGGAAGCCAGGAAATGCGAGATGCACAATCATCCCTGCCAGATATGCCTTTATGCAAAGTTTCTTGATTGAGGGAAGAGGAAATGTCCTGCACTCAAAATACATTCACCAATATACCGCTTAACGGATTGGTACTGACTCCAGAAGGGGTATTTTTCAGTCTCCGTGAAGATCGGGAAGATTTTTGGCTTTTCCTGGGGAGCAATGTCGGCTGGGGACGTTTTACAAATGCCGACAGATTTGAAAACTCCGGGGAAGTTTTCAGGACAGATGATTTTATCTTCATTTTGACAGAAATTCTTCCACCAGATGCTGAACAACCACATCCACAGTTTTGCCCATGGCGCGCTTTAGAGTCTCCCCTGAAAGGCGCTGAACTTTTTGAACAAGGCTATTTTGTTCCTGCTGGCCAAGAGAACTCTGCCGTATCAAGGCGCAAATCAATTCCACCGAGTTTGCATCCAGAGTGACAAACCTATGCTGATTTTCAGCCGTTCGTCCCCCATCGTCCATAAGACTATCAAGCCCAAGGTGAGTAATGGAGAGCCTTTGATATAACAAGCAGCCTTTCCACACGACTCGTCCTTCAATGAGCTCATGGGCGGAAAGGTACTTTAAAAGCTGATAGGCGTCATATTCACTCCCGGCAATAGAGACCATGTCCTCAACGAAAGATTCTGGAAAAGCATAACCATCCAAATTTTTTAAATACTCAAGAACCTTAACCTGCATATCCTTGGTGATGTCCATATTTCCGGCTCCTTTTCCCGGAGCGGTTCCGGGGTTGGATTAACTGTGGATGAGAGAGTCTACCAGAGGAGCCGGAAACCTCAAAGCGGGCCGGAGCCCCACGAGGGCCTGAGCCCCGACTACCGCGACCGTGTAGACCTCCGTTCACCTCGCGGAGCAGCGTGCAACGGCGAATACCGCAAGCCCATGCGGGACGCCCGCCCGGAGCGGCATAATCCGGGCTTTACCCACAAAGGAGATTATCGATGAAAAAGAAGAAGCTGCGCACACGCGCCGAGGCGCGGGAGTGGCTGCAAGCGCAGGGCCTCACCGCCGCCGCATGGGCGCGAGCCAACAATTTTCCCGTCCGCGTGGTGCAGGAGCTGTTGCGGGATCGCGCCAAGGGTAATTACGGCGTGGCGCACGACATCGCCGTGGCGCTCGGCATCAAGGAAGGTGAGCCGACGGACGAAAGGAGGACGGCATGAGCAGGGAACGGGAGCTGGAAAAATTTGTCAAGGAAGCGTTTGCCAGAGGCTTTTCTCTTGGTGCCGAGTATGCCGTGGACTGCTCCCTTTCCAAGACAAAGAAGACGGTGGAGGGCATACGGTATTGCGCTCGCCACTTGGCGGTTTGGTATTGGAACTACGGCTTCCATTCCACACTTAGGAACCACTACGAATCCCAAAACAAAAAAGGCGGAGCCAACAACAGCCCCGCCTCCACCAAATAGGTGAACGATATGAGTGAAAAGACAGATATCACCCCCGCTATGGAAACGCAAGCCCCCGTCACCACCCCCGCCCAGGACATTTTTAGCGCCTGCGCGGAACTGGCCGCCTTTTCCGGCCATGTGACCACGGATCAGTGGGATACGCTGCGCCGCGTCATCGCCACCCTGCGCGGTGTCGCGGACGAGATCGGCGGGCTGGTGCGGCCCGAGGTTACGGAGGCCCCGCTGCCCGTGCAGGACTACCGCTGCCTTGCGGAAGAGGCCTGTGACGGCGTCGAGGACGCCTGGGAGACCGCGCCCGTGGTGGAAGCCTCCAGCCCGGAAGAGGCGGCGGGCCTCGCCATTACGGACCGGCTGCCCGAGATCGGCCTTGCCCACTTTGAGACCGACACCTTTGGAGAGGCGATCATCTTTGTGAAGGGCGTGACCGGCCGCGTGCATTCCTTCCGCGTCGAGTACCTTTGCCTGCCGCACATCCTGAAGGTGGAAGACATGACCACCAGCTTTGCGAGGTAGACCATGCGCCTGTGCAACCCTGATTCCCTCATTGAATGGCGCAAGGTGGAACCGCCCCGGTTCAAGAAGGACTGGCCCGGCCGCCTTGTGCAGGCGGCAAGCGTCCCGCATTACAACCCTGAGCCCCCGCATGCCGTCCCGGACATGGCCGTGTGCGAGATCACCCGGCGGGACAATTATCAGAGCACCGCGTTTGAGCTGACCTTGAGCTGGCACTGCCCCGCCTGCGGCCACGCCCATGGGCGCCGCGTGCCGGAAAGCTGGCTTGACGAAGGCAAGCTCTGGTTTGTGGAAAACGTGGGCCTTGCCGACGCCACCTGGGCGCTGGATGACCACCCCGCCGTTCTGTGCGTCGTCACCTCCTACCATCATCCCGAGGCCCCCAAGCGGGCAGCCCGTGCGGATATCGCCAGCCAGTGCGCGGCGTGGTTCGCCCGTTCCGGCTGGCGGGTCATGTGCCCGGTGGCCATGCGGCACGCCGCCTGTTCGGCGGATCGCGGCCTGCCTACGGATTACCCCTTCTGGAAAGAGGCCTCTTTGCGGATGCTGGAAACATGCGATGCCCTCGTCGTGCTGCTGCTTGACGGGATGCGTGAAAGCGAGGGCGTGGCTGACGCCATAGCCCATGCCCGCAAGCTGGGCATCCCGCTCAACCAGGTGCGCATGGCGGCAAGCGATGACGCGCCCCAGCCGTTTGAGCTGGCAGCGCAGCCGAGGTGGTGGATATGAGACATCCGACGACCGACGCGGCCCCCGTCCGTGTCCTGAAGATCGTGGAGCTGCTTTTCCAGCGGGTGCTGGACGGCCTCTCCAACAAGGAGATCGCCGATGCCCTCGGATGCAGCCCCAGCACCATTTGCCGGGATCTTGCCATGCTGGAAAGTACCGGCTGGGTGCGACGGCTGGAGACGAACCGCTGGGCCATCACGGAGAAACCGGCGGCCCTCATGCAAGTGTACACCCTGTATATGGACGACCTTTCCCGTCAGCGTGACCAGTTCGCGGCCCGCGTGCAGGCCAAGGCCAGACAGTATCTTTAGGTTTCAATCCACAGTCGCCCCATCCGCCGACTGACTCCGCGACCGACGGATAGGGGCCGTGCGGATCGCCCCCTCCCTGAAGGGAGGAGTTACGGAAAAGGATTTCATCGGCTTCGCCGTCTTGTCAACTTCCCTTTTCCCCCTGAAGGGGGAGGTCTCAAACCACAAAGGAATTCTTGATGAAAGATATGGATACCCCCGTCATCGCCGCCCCTGCCCGTGGCCGCCGTCCTCTTGACGGCCCGGCTCCCGCGACGCCGGACATCGTGAGTGACCAGACCACCCGCGCCTATGTGGACGAATTGCGGCAGGATACCGCCGTGATGCCCAAGGCGCAGCTTGCGCAAAGCCTGCGCGTTGCCGAGGCGGCGGGCATGATCACCGCCTTTCAGTACAACGAGACGGCCAACCGCGTGGCCATGCTCAAGCTGTTCGCCCAGATCCGCGACAGCAAGGCTTACAAGGGCGCCCGCGTCACCGACAGGGCCAGCGGCGAGACCGTGACCGTCACTACCTGGGAGGAGTTCTGCACAGCCCATGGGTACAGCAAGACGAAGATCAACGAAGATTTGCAGAGCCTCGCCGCGTTCGGCGGGGACTTTATGGAGATGCAGGAGAAGCTCGGCCTTGGCTACCGGGATCTTCGCCTGTTGCGTAACGGCATCGCGGCCCTGCCGCCGGAAGAGCGGCAGGCCATACTGGATGACGTGGCCGCCGCCGAAGGCCCGGAAGAGGTCAAGGAAAAGCTGGCCGACCTTCGGCTGGAGCTGGCCAAGGCCAAGGCGGACAGAAAAGAACTGGAAGCCGACATGCAGGCCAAGGAAAAGGTCAGCAAGGAAAAAAGCGAAAAGCTGGACGCCCTGGAAGAACAGGTGGCCCGGCTGACCAGCATGAGCCCTGACGACAGGGTCACGGCACGCAATGAGGCCAATGCGCAGGCACGCGCCGATGTGGACAGCGAGTGTCAGGCCGTGTTCGTGGCCGTCATGGGCCTTGCCTCCCGCTGCGCCGCGGTCATGCAGGACGAACGGTCCACGGACGAAACCTGCATGTGGATACACAAGCGCGTCAGTGTGCTGGCCAATTCCGTGGCCGAGGCCCTTCTCGGCGCGGGGATCGACGTCGATTTGCGGGCATACCTTGAGCTGCCGCAGGACGACGGGACGGACATGAACGACAACAGGGAATAAAGGGGGGGGCGGCTATGGCTCTCACGCCCGCACAGCAAGATTTTCTGCACGAAACGGCAAAGGAACTTGCGGCGGCTCCCGCCGTTGGTGGTGAGCGCGGCCGCATCATGGAACGCGCCGCCGCCACGCTGGGAAAGAGCAAAAAGAGCGTGTACGCCCTTCTCAAAAAGCATACGGGCTGGAGCAGCGGACGCAAAACGCGGGCGGACAAGGGCGAGACCTGCGTCGACCGGGAGCTGGCACTTGCTGTCGGGGGACTTTCCCACTTGAGCGAGCGCCAGACCGGCAAGCGGATCACGTCCATCAAGGCCGCCCGCGAGCGTCTGGCCGCCAACGGCCTCGGCATCGTCAACCCGGAGACCGGAGAAGTCATCATGCCCAGCGCTTCGACACTTTCCCGCGCCATGCGCCGCTACGCCTGCCATCCTGACCAGCTGGGAGCGGCGCGCCCCGCCACGGAGCTGCGCAGCCTGCACCCCAACCACACATGGGAGATCGACGCCTCTGTCTGCGTCCTCTACCGCCTTAAGGGCGGCGGTGTGCGTCTTCTGGACGAAAAAATCTATAACAAGGACAAGCCCGGGAAACTGGTGGAGATCGCCGGGCAGAGGGTCGTCCGTTACATCGTCGCGGATCACTTCAGCGACGCGTTTTACCTGCGCTACGAACAGGCCAAGGGAGAAGACGCTCAAGGGGTCATCAGGACACTGGTGGAAGCGATAAGCGATCGTGGCGAAAGAGACCCTCTGCACGGCGTCCCTGTCCAGCTGCTCATGGACAAGGGCAGCGGCAACCTTTCCTCCCTTGTGCGGGACTTTCTCGATAACCTTAGTGTCATCCCCCTGACGCATGAAGCGGGCAATCCCCGCGCCAAGGGCACGGTAGAATGCCTGCAAAATCTGGTAGAAAAGGGGTTTGAGTCCCGGCTGCGCTTCATGGAGACCCCGTCCATTGAAGAGCTCCAGCGACAGGCGGATGCGTGGCGACGCCATTTCAACGCCCACGCCGTTCTGACGCGTGCGGGACGCCCCCGGAACAACCTCTGGATCGGCATCACGGACGGACAGCTCAAGACCGTGGATCGCTCCGTGCTGGAGGCCATCGCCCACTGGCAGGACGTGCGCCGCAAGATCGACGGCAAGTTCCGCATCAGCGTGGATACCCGGGCTTGTGGAGTCCATGAATACGACTTGCGCGAGCTGGGTTACCACGGCCTGTGCGTGGGCGACAGCGTGGTGGTGCGCCTCAATCCCTTCCGGGCTCCGGCCATCACGGTCATCAAGGAGCTCCCGAGCGGCGAAGAGCTGCGCTTTGAAGTCCAGCCCATCGAGAAGGACGCTGCCGGGCGTGACATCACAGCTCCGGTCATCGGCGAAAGCTTCCGCCGTGCGCCTGATACCCCGGCGGAAACGGCCCTCAAGGAAATCAAGATGCGCGCCTACGGGACGGACAGTCTTGAAGAGGCCGAAAAGGCCCATAAGGCCCACAACCGTGTGCCGTATGCCGGTCTGGACATTATGGCGGACGTGAAGGAGGCCCCGCAATACCTGCGCCGGAAGGGCGAAGCGTTGCCCGTGGACACACCGCAGGCGGCGCCGATGCCGCTTAGTCACGCACAGGCGGCGCAGCGCCTCAAGGCTCTGTGCGGCGAGGTATGGAGCGCTGGTCCGGCTGCCTGCATGGCATTGGTGCGCAAGCGCTTCCCCGTGCAGGTGCCGGAAGGGGCGCTGGAAGAGCTGGCCGGGGCCATTCAGGAGCGCTTTGCACCGCGTCCCGCGACCGTAATCCGCTTTGAAGGGGGACGGGCATGCGCCAATTAACAGATCCGGCGGCGCTCAGAAACCTGTTTGCCGTCCATAAAATCAGTCAGCGGCAGGCGGCGGCCGCCTGCAATGTGAGCCCCGCGACCATCAATATATTGTTGCGCAAGGGGCTGCCGCCCAAAACAGACTGGACCGGACTTAAGAATGCGCTGATCTCCCTGCTGGAAGAATCGGGCGCGAACGGTCTGGATGCGGAATGGGCGCTCAGAGACGAAGAAACGGACGTAAAAGAAAAGAATGGCGAAAGCAGCCAAGAGGAAAACGATATGATCATCCGTAAACAGCACCTCAAGATGTCCACCCGCCAGCACTTCAAATTGCTGCGCGATCCCTTCGCAGATCCGCAAGGCGTGGAGGATGTCTACCTGAACCCGGACAGCCGCTTTGTGCGTGAGACCATGCACGATGCCGCGGTCAACGGCAATTTCCTGGCCGTGGTTGGTGAATCCGGCTCCGGCAAGTCCACGCTGCGCGAGGAACTGGTGGAGCGTCTGCGCCTCAACGGGGAATCCGTCATCGTGGTGGAACCGTACACCCTGAGCATGGCGGAATCGGAAAAGAACGGGAAGCCGCTGCGCGCCCCGCACATCGCCGAGGCCATCATCTCCACCGTCTCGCCCGGCACCGGCGTGCCGTCCAGCCCGGAGATGCGTGCCCGCAAGCTGCACAAGGTGCTGGTGGAATCCAGCCGTGCGGGCTTCCGGCACTGCCTCGTCATCGAAGAAGCCCACGACTTGCACATGCACACCTTGAAGGCCCTCAAGCGATTCTGGGAACTCAAGGACGGCATGCGCCGCCTGCTGTCCATCATCCTCATCGGGCAGACCGAACTCAGGGACAAGCTCTCCAGCACCCAGAGCGACGTGCGCGAGGTGGTGCAACGCTGCGATGTGGTGGAGCTGCCGCCCATCAAGCAGCCCGGGGACTTTCTCGCCTTCCGCTTCCAAAGGGCGGGCGCCTGCCTGGAGGATGTTTTTTCCCCGGACGGGATCGAGGAGTTGCATGACCAGCTGATCGTGGCACGCGGGCTCAATTCCGCCGGAGTATATCTTGGCTACCCGCTGGCCATCAGCAATTTTGCCATAGCCGCCATGAATCTGGCGGCGGAACTTGGCTTTGACCTCGTCGACGCCGATATCGTGCGGCAGGTACAGCCGTAGAATAAGGAGAACAGCCATGACGAAGCGTGTGAAACCTGTCCTCAATATCCCTGTCGTGAACACCGTGGAAGACGCCGACGCCATCCTGGCCGAAATAGCCGCCCGCAAGCGTCAGATCAGTCTGCATGAGATCGCCCTCAAGGAGGACGTGGACAAACTGAAAACGGAATGCGCCGCCCGCTGCGAACCGCTGAAAAAAGACATCGAAGCCCGCGAACAGGCGCTTATGCAGTTCGCCCTGGCCCGGCGGGAAGAGTTGTTCAAGGGCCGCAAGTCCCGCGAGCTGACTTTCGGCACCATCGGTTTCAGAGTCTCGTCCAGCCTGCGGACCATCAAAAAAATGACCTGGGAACGGGTGCTGGGCGTTCTCAGGGAACGCGGCATGACCAACTGCATCCGCATCAAGGAAGAAGTGGACAAGGAAGCCCTGCGCACCCTCGGCCCCAACACGCTGGCGGATGTGGGCTGCAAGCTGGTGCAGGAAGACGGCTTTTTCTACGAGCTCAACGAAACGGAGCTGGAAGGCAACAGGACATAGGGGGACGACATGAGCAAGCTGATCGGCATGATCCACATGGCCAAGGCACGGCTCGGCATGGATGACGAGACCTACCGGATGTTCCTGGTCGATACGATCGGAAAGAACTCCCTGCGCGGCACGAACTCCCGCGAGCAGTGGCGCGTCATGGAAGAACTGAAGCGGCGCGGCTTCGCGCCCCAGGCCATCCACAAGGGCGCCCGCCTTGTGGATGATCCGCAGGCGAAGAAAGTCCGCGCCCTCTGGCTGACCATGGCCGATTGCGGCATCGTCCGGGACAGATCCGAGAAGGCCCTCGGCACCTATGTGCGCCGTATCACAGGGAGGGGCCTGGCAGACGCCAGCACAAAGCAGCTCTCGCTTGTCATCGAGACCCTGAAACGGTGGCTCGACCGCTGCGACGATCCCCGGAAGCGGGAGATTTGCCTGTCGGTCCTGAAGGAGCAGGATGCGCCGCCCATGCTGGACGGGCTTCCCATAATCGGAGGCGGTTGTGGCGAGGTCCGGCACTAACCGCGGCTCAGACCTGCTGAATCAGATAGAGGCCATCATCGAGGAAGAGCTCGCGAATGGCACCACCACGCTCGCCCGCCGGGTCACCACGCGCATTGCGCTGGAGTTCGGGGGCGAGCAAATCTATTTGCCGAAGGATAAGGCTCGCCGGGATGCCAGGATTTTTGACGAATACACCGGCGACAATGTTCTGGAATTGCGTGCGCGGTACAAGTTGAGCGAATCGACGCTTTATCAGGTCATCCGCGCGGAACGTTCCCGGCGGCGCCTGCGTCAGGGCGTCTTGCCCGGGGTTTTGTTACAGGAGGAAGATCAATGAGTCAGGAACAGACACAGCGTCCCCATCTGGTCACCAAGGCGGAACTGATCAAGGATGTGCTGCGCATTACACGCGAGGAAGACGCCCGCGATCTCCACGCCGTGGACGTGGAAGTTGTCCTGGATGCTCTGGCCGAAGCCTGCGCTGCACGGCTGGCTGCCGGGGATGACGTGACGCTGCCGGGCATCGGCCGCCTGAAGGTAAAAGCACGGGCCGCCCGCATGGTGCGCAACCCGCGTACAGGCGAGCCTATGTCCCTTCCACCCAAGCGTGGTGTGACGTTCAATGCCGGGAAAAAACTGCTCGTGAGGATCGAGTAACATGGGTATGGACTGCCTCACGCGGATACTGGTGATAGCCCTGCTGGTACTGGCCGGATCGCTCTCCGGCTGCGAAGAGGTGCGGATGCAACAGCTTGATGCCGAATACGAGGGCGGGAGACCTTCATCCAAATTTCGGACGATCTGTGTCGAAGGATACCGGTATCTAGCGATGGAAGAAGACTACAGCCAACGGTCCTACGGTGGGCTTACCCAGATGTGGGAGAACACCCCCTACGGACCCAGACCCATGATGTGTCGACAGCCTGAAAAGACTCTCCGGCCAGACGCGAACCCCATCTAACAAAGACGAAAAAGGGAGGCTTTTGCCTCCCCTTCTATTTTCATCCCACGCAATAAAATTGCAAAGTGTCTTCCCGGTATGTCCCGGCTCATCCCTGGTTATCCCACTTTTATCTCCTCGGTTATTACGCCATGAATCAACATCGGGAACAGGGCGGAAGCTTGCAGCAGATCCCTGAAAAGGCGCATGGCGGGCGTGCTTTCTCTGTTCTTGTGCCAGACGCAGATGGCCTGGACCTGGCGGCCGGACATGCGTGCCGGCAGCTCTACCAGGCTCCCGGCGGCCAGTTCCTGCTCTACGGCAAACGTCGGCAGGAAGGAGACCCCCAGGTTGGCAGCCACGGTCTTTTTGATGGATTCGATGCTCCAAAGCTCTATGGTGTTGCGGAACAGGATGTCCCTGGCTCGAAGGTGGGCTTCCATACGTTCCCTGTAGATGCTGCGAGGCTCGTTGATGATGAAGCTGGTCTCTTTCCTCTGGTGGGGCGTATCGAAGTCCCGGAGCCCGGGAGCGAGCAGGGGGGAGGCGACGATGATCCCTTTTGCCTGGCCGAGCGGCAGTACTTCCAGCGTGTGCGGATGTCCGCCCACATCATAATAGACCCCCAGATCATACTGGCCGGAGAGGATGCCTTCCCTGATGTCGTGACAATTGAGGCTGTGCAGCTGGAGCTTTACAGCCGGAGCCCGCTCTACGAAATCGCCGAGCAGGGCATGGAGCTTGTAGGAGAGCAGGGATTCCGCCACAGCCACACGCAGCTCCCCGTGCAGGGACGCAGGGTCGTTGCATGCCGTGATGGCCTGCATGGAATGCAGGATAGCTTCCATATGAGGCAGGATGCTCTTGCCGGCAGGGGTGAAGACCATGCGCCTCCCAAGACGCTCGAAAAGGCGTACAGAAAGCTCGTTCTCGAGCTGGCGCACCTGAAAGGTCACAGTGGACTGAGAGCAGTTGAGGCGCTGCGCGGCCTTCTGGAAACTGCCTTCTTCCAGGATGGTCTTGATGACGACGATGCTGCGCGTATCCACAGGCCCCTCCAGAATATATCGAGATTATAGAATCATGGCTGCGAATATATTTGTTTTTTCGCATAAAGTCATCAGCGTACTCTGCAGAGATGTCGCTTGGCCCGGTACGGGATCGGGTCACAGATACGACAGTCGTCCCAAAACGCTACGGAGGGGCACATGCCTGCATCGGTACTTTCGGCTTTTTTCGTATTCACCTTCATCACGGCCATCACGCCCGGCCCCAACAACATCCTGGCTCTTACGACGGGCGGCCGGGCAGGATTCAGGGGCAGTATCCCTGTTCTTGCCGGGATCTGCGGCGGTTTTTTCTGTGTCATGGCCATTTGCGGTGTACTTTCTTTCTCGTTTTCCGTGCTGTCCGCCTCCTTCCTGCAGATCATGCGCTATGTCGGGAGCGCCTATCTGCTCTGGCTGGCATGGAAGACCGCCATGCCGAAGGCAGGGGGCAACAGTGTCGGGCGTGCCGATGCGGGCTTCATGACCGGATTCGTGCTCCAGTTCGTCAACGTCAAGATCATGGTCTACGGCATGACGGCCTATTCCGCCTTCATCCTGCCGCACCATGATTCTGTTGCGGCACTTCTTGCCGGGATGTGCTTCCTGACCATGATGGGCAGTCTGGGCACCATCGTGTGGGCCGTGGCGGGAGCCAGTCTGCAGAGCGTTTTCCAGCGGCATGCCCGCGTGACGAATGGATTGCTGGGGGCTATGCTGGTCGGCTGTGCCTGGTCCCTGCTGGATCAGTGATGCCGATGGGCCGCAAACGCCGGGAAAGGGCCCGCAGCCTACAATCTTTATCATGCTTAAAACACATGGATAGCTATTTGATATAGGTATTTTACCTGATAACTGCCTTTCTGCTATCTCCTCAGGGAACGCAGGCGGTCGCCATCAGGCCTTGTGGCAGCGGTCAGCCTGATCTTCATCATGAAGGAGAATAAGCCATGATGTCTCTGGACACATTGCTGGAACACCTGGATGCGGGACAGCCGCTGGTCACGGGCACGGAAGCCTTTGACTGCATGCACGGCTATTCGTACGAGGCCATGCGCCTGACCGCGGAGCTGAACAATGCCTTCCATACGCCTGAAGAGATCCGGGAGATCATGGGGCGGATCACGGGACGTCCGATAGATGAGACGTTCCGACTGTTCCCGCCGTTCTATACCGACTTCGGCAAAAATATCCGCATCGGGCGCCGTGTTTTCATCAATGCCTGCTGCTGTTTCCAGGATCAGGGCGGGATCAGCATCGGTGACGGGACGCTCATCGGGCACCGGGTGACCCTGGCCACCATCAACCACGGCTTGCCGCCGGACCGGCGTCATGTCCACAACATCGCGCCCATCGTTATCGGCAAGGATGTCTGGATCGGTTCCGGTGCCATCCTCCTGCCGGGGGTGCATGTGGGCGATGGCGCCGTGGTGGCGGCAGGATCTGTGGTCCGTGAGGACGTTCCGCCGCGTACCATCGTGGCTGGTGTTCCGGCCAGGATCATCAAAACTGTGGAGCAGGGCGCCTAAGCCTGCCGTACCGTTGCACGCAGGACGCCGCCCTGCGGGTCGTCCCGCCGGATCATGAACCGGCTCAACGCCGGACAGAGGAAAAGAATATGCAGTACGCGACGCATTACGAAGAAGGGAAAAAAGTTTCGTTCAAAAAGTTCGATCTCAATTTGGCGGGCCTGCTGTTCCTGCCCGATGGTTTTGATGCGGACGCCAAATATCCGGCGGTGGTGGTCACCCATCCCGGCGGCGGCGTGAAGGAACAGTGTTCCTCGCTTTACGCCTGGCATCTGGCCCGGGCCGGCTATGTGGCCCTGGCATTCGATGCCTCCCATCAGGGCGAGAGCGAAGGTCTGCCCCGGTGTCTGGAAGATCCTTTCTCGCGCGTGGAGGACATCCGCTCGGCTGTGGATTACCTCGTCACCCTGCCGTACGTCGATGAAGAGCGCATCGGGGCCATGGGGGTCTGCGCGGGGGGCGGCTATACCATGAGCGCCATCCAGACCGATGTGCGCATCAAGGCGGCGGCCGGGATCAGCACCTGGGACGTGGGCGACAGCGCCAGAAACGGCTTTCCCGGTGTCGAGATCGAAAACTTCATGCAGAAGCTGCTGCAGGAAGTGGCCCGCGCCAGAACGGCGGCAGCCCGGGGAGAGGAAGCCCCTTGCTGGAAGTATGTTCCGGACGGCCCGGACGAGATCGACGAGCATACGTCCGTGATCCAGCGGGAAGCCTACGAATATTACAGGACGCCGCGCTGCAGTTATCCGACGTCCGTCAACCGTTACCTTGTTTCCAGCAATGACAAGTTGGCGGCCTTCGATGCCTTTGCCTATCTGGATACGGTGTCGCCCCGTCCTCTGCTGTTCATCGTGGGCAGCCGGGCGGATACGCTCTATTTCACGGAAGATGCCTACCGGCGGGCCAGGGAGCCCAAGAAGATCCATATGGTGGAAGGAGCCAGCCACGTGGACCTGTACGACAAGCCGGAATACGTCACTCAGGTGGTGGAAGCCCTGAAAGAGTTCTTCGGCAAGGCGCTGTAGGCATAGCCCTTTCTTGTGTTGTCGGAGGGCTGCTCTTGCGGGGCTGTCTCCTCCGGCAGCAAGGGGCAGGCGGAGGACTGACCGTGTCCTGCCCCTTCCTGTGTATTGTCTGCGGGATGGCCTGAGTTCAGGGCAGCGGAGAGTACGCACCCAGGTTTCTGCGCTGCGAGGGAGAGCCCGCAGAGGGAAAAAAGAAGATCAGCCCGGCCTCTTTACACGAGGGGCCGGGCTTTTCGTCATGCAGGAGAGCCGGTAAGCGGCTTTTGCCGGAAATCGTCCAGGTAGGGCAGACAGGCGGCAGTCTGCCGGCGAGACAGGGGCTTTGCCGGCGGAAAAGCGTTTGACAGGCCCGGGCGGGCGTGGAATGGAATCATGTCCATGAACGCCGTCGTCATATCGCTGTTTCTTGGTGGGCTGGCCCTGTGCATCGTCACGGGCGCATCCTTGCTGTGGGCTCTGGCCTTCGGACTGCTGTGTTTTACCGGGCACGCTTTCCGTCTGGGCTTTCGGCCCCGCGAGATCGTGGGCCTGTGCGGCAGGGGCGTGCGGACCATCGGCAACATCCTGAAGATCTTCGTCCTCATCGGTATGCTGACAGCGGTCTGGCGTTCGGCCGGGACCATCCCCTACATCATCCACCACTGCCTGCCCTGGGTGGATCCTGCCCATTTTCATCTATGGGTCTTCCTGCTGTGCAGCCTGCTGAGTCTGCTGCTTGGGACCTCGTTCGGCACGGCCAGTACATTGGGCGTCGTCTTCATGCTGCTGGCGCGCACGGCCGGGCTCGATCCGCTCCTGACGGCCGGAGCGGTCATGAGCGGCATTTATGTGGGGGACCGAAGTTCGCCCATGTCGTCCAGCGCGGCGCTGGTCTGCGCCCTGACAGGGACGTCCATCTATGACAACGTACGGCTCATGTGGCGTACGTCCCTGCTGCCCTTCTTTCTGGTCTGCCTGGCCTACGTCCTGCTGCCGTCGGCACGGGCCGAGAGCCTGCCGCATGTGGACGGTCTGTTTGCCGACGGGCTGGTGCTGGATGCCCGGGCCCTGCTGCCGGCCGTCTTCATGCTGGTCCCCCTGCTGTTGCGCTGGGATGTCAAAAAAATCATGGCATGCAGTATCCTTGCCGGATGCGTGGTCTCTCTGGCTGTCCAGCAGATGTCACCGGCTGCCTTGCTGCGCTGTCTGGTGTTCGGCTATGAGCCTCCGGCGGGCATGGAGATGCTGGCGGGGGGCGGCCTGCTCTCCATGGCACAGGTGGCGGGCATCGTCCTGTTGACTTCGGCCTATGCGGGCCTTCTGGAGGCGACCGGTCTGCTGGATGGCCTTTCTTCGCTTTGCAAGCGGCTGTCCTTACGGCTGGGGGCCTTTCGGACCACGGTGCTGGCAGGCCTGCCCGTGGCTGCCGTGAGCTGCAACCAGACGCTCGGCATCATGCTGACGAAGCAGCTGTGCGCCCCTCTCTGGCAGAACGGGAAGGAGATGGTCCTGCCGCTGGAAAACGGCATCGTCCTGCTGGCGGCCATCATCCCCTGGAGCATCGCCGGGAGCGTTCCTTGCGCCATCATGGGCGTGGGACCGGAGTGCCTGCCTTATGCTTTTTATCTGTATATGGTGCCGTTGACGGACATGCTGCTGCGGCGCCGCTAAGACGGTATCCCGGCGACTGTCGGGCAGGGAAGAGCAGGAGGCCGCGTCCTTTTCCACGTGTTTTTTCTGCCCTGTCGTATGCAGTCCCGGCATCTGGTGGAGAATTTTTCCCGGCAGTGTCCTGTATGTAAAAAGCCCCGGCCTTCCTTCATCTGCGGAAGCGTCGGGGCTTTTTCGTTACCATTTTGGGGGGAACTGAACAGGGGCGCTCACTGGCGTCAGGCCATATTGCCCGGCAGTGTGTCCTTTGCCGGGGCACTGGAGAAATGCTCTGCAGGGAAGCTGTTTTTTTGCCGGCCGGCGGGCAAAAGCGGTTTCCAGGCAGTTCGGCAGGCCGTGGCTTGGGGCGGTCGCAGAGAAGATCTGGCGTTTTGCCGCCCATATCCGGGATGCGGCTAGACCAGATACAGTTCCGTCCCGGCTTCCTGGAGCATGTGCTGCCAGTGCTCCTCGAGCGGGGCATTGGAGAACACGGCTTCGATATCGCAGACATTGGCCACCCGGACCATGGCGGAACGGCCGAATTTGGAATTGTCCGTGGCTAGGAAGACCCGGCGCGAGCATTCGATGATGGTCCGGGCCACCGAGACCTCCCTGTAATCGAAGTCCAGCATGTTGCCTTCCTGGTCGATGCCGGAGATGCCGATGATGCCGTAATCCACCCGGAATTCCCGGATGAAATTCTCCGCGCTGGGGCCGATGATGCCGTGGTCGTGATGCCGCACCGTGCCGCCGGCCACCACCACGTCGAAGTTGGGATTGCGGGCCATGATGGCGGCCACGTTGAGGTTGTTGGTCAGCACCCTCAGGTTGTTGTGCCCCAGCAGGGCATAGGCGACCTCCTCGGTGGTCGTGCCCAGGTTGATGCAGATGGAGGCCCCGTCGGGGATATGTTTGGCCAGCATCTGGGCGATGGCCTTTTTTTCAGGCAGGAAGAGCTTTTTGCGCTGCTCGTAAAGGATGTTCTCCGTGCTCAGCGGCATGCCGACACCGCCGTGGAACCGCTGCACCTTGCCCTGTCCGGCCAGGGTATTGATATCCTTGCGGATGGTCTGCGGGGTCACGGAAAAACATTTGGTGAGCTCGTCGATGGTCGCATAGCCGCGCGCGTTGAGCATGTGCAGCAGGGCCTGATGGCGTTCCGTTGTCTTGGTCATGGGGTGTCCTGATGGGGGTGAGGATGCCGCAATATACTGGAATGACAGGGGCCGCGCAAGCCGCTCCCGGATATCGGATGAAAAGGTTTCGTTTTCGAACTTCTATTATCAAAAAACGAAAATTGATTGACGCGGAGCCTGTCTAAGGCTTATGACAAAAACAAGTATATACGCCTGTTTTCCCGGCATCCTGTCGGGATCGGTCCCCGGATAGGGCATCCGGCCCGGCCGGATGGTTTGCTTTGTGAAACAGGTGGCCTGACGGGCAAAAGGCCGTCAGGGTGCGGAAAAGGTGCTCCTTATCTCAATCCCAAATCAGCAGAGGTGGATGATGAAACGTATCGTTGCACTGCTTTTGGCCTGCGCCTTTGTCATGGGTGCGCTGGCTGCGCCTGCCATGGCTGCCAAGACCGTCGTCATCAAGATCGCCGGTATGAAGCCCGAAGGCGAACCTGAAACCATCGGCATGCACAAGTTCGGCCAGTATCTGAAGGAACTGTCTGGCGGCAAATACGAGGTGCAGGTCTTCCCCAACAGTACCCTGGGCAAGGAAGATGCCTACATCGCCAGCACCCGTAAGGGCATCATCCAGATGTGTGCCACGGGTACCCAGACTTCGGCCCTGCATCCTGCCATGGCCATGCTGGAAACCCCCATGCTGTACGACAGCTATGACCACGCCCGCCGCGCCATGGAAGGCGAGACCTTCAAGCTGATCAATGAAGGCTTCACCGAAAAGTCCGGTCTGCGTACCCTGAACGCCTTCCCTCTGGGCTTCCGTCACTTCTACACCAAGAAGCCCCTGAACAGCGTCAATGACGTGAAGGGCCTGCGCATGCGCGTGCCCAACATCCCTCTGTACACCAACTTTGCCAAGGAATGCGGCATCAGCGGCCAGCCCATGCCCTTCGCCGAAGTGCCCAGCGCTCTTGACCAGGGCGTCATCGACGGCGGCGACAGCCCCCTGTCCGATATCGTGGCTCTGAAGATGTACGAGATCACCCCCCAGATCACCCTGACCGGTCACATCCTGGTGATCCACTCCCTGTACATCAACGAAAAGTTCTACCAGAGCCTGCCGGAACAGGACAAGGCCTGGTTCAACGAAGCCGCCAAGCGTGCTGCTGACGACATCTGGCAGATGGTGGAAGAAGGCGACGCCAAGGCCATCGAGACCATCAAGGCCGCCAAGGGTTCTGTGAACACGCCTTCCAAGGAATTCCACGACTACATGGTGGAAGCGGGCAAGCGCAGCTGGAAGCTGTTCTATGACACCGTTCCCAATGCCAAGGAAATTCTGGAAAGCGCCGCCAGCTACCGCGACGCGAAGTAACATCTGAACACCGGGGGATGCCGCATGGGGCGGCGTCCCCCTTTTTCGACCCTGAACCACGCATGCAGACACCGCAACAGCGGTTTTTCTTCCGATACGCAGGGGGATACGATGAGCAGCGAAACCAAAACGACGCCCGCGACGGCTCCCGGGCAGCCGGCTGCCGAAAACAGGCACGGTTTGTCTGGCGAACTGCTTTTTGAAATTTTCTGTGCGGTCATCTTTCTGGGGATGATCGGTCTGGTCTTCTATAATGCCTTTTTGCGCTATGTATTTGGCGGAAGTTATCCCCCCAGCGAGGAATGGGCGCGCTTTCTTTTCATCTACATCACCTTTTTCGGTGCCATTGAGGCGTTCTACTGGAAAAAGCATATCGCGGTGGACATGTTTGTGGACATGTTCTCGGGCATGTCCCGCAAATGCATAGAGATCCTGGCCATTCTGCTGACCATGGGCGCCCTGGGGCTGCTGCTTGACGGCGGCATCACCTATGTGCTGCAGACCATCGACACCAACTCGGTCGCCACCAATGTCAACATGGCCTTCATCAACAGCACGCTGCCCATCATGGCCTTCACGGCCATCCTTATCTGCCTGCGGGATCTGATCGCCCTCGTGCGCCGTCCCGCCAGCAGCTTCGTCAAGGCGACGGAAGAGGAAAAGATCGAGCAGGAAATCAGCAAGGAGTTGTAGGGTATGGAGCTTTTTCTTTTCCTTGGCAGCCTCTTTGCGTTCCTGTTCGTAGGCATCCCCATCTCCATGGTGCTGGTGCTGTGCTCCATCGTGCTCATGTGGCATGCCGGCATGTGGGACAGCATGATCATTCCCTCCACCATGCTGGACGGGGCCAACAACTATCCCCTCATGGCCATCCCCTTCTTCGTCTTTGCCGGCGAGATCATGGCCGAGGGCGGCCTGTCCAAACGAGTGGTGCAGCTGGCCCAGCTCATGATCGGTCGCGTGCGCGGCGGTCTTGGTTATGCCGCCATCATCTCCAGCGTGATCTTTGCCGGTCTGATGGGCAGCTCCGTGGGTGAAGCCGCGGCCCTGGGCGGCCTGCTGCTGCCCATGATGGCCGAAGTGGGCTACAAGCCCGGCCGTGCGGGCGGCGTCATCGCCTCGGGCGCCATCCTCGGCCCCATCATCCCGCCCAGCACCAACTTCATCCTGCTGGGTGCGACCATCAGCGGCCTGTCCATCACCAAGCTGTTCATGATCGGCCTGTTCCCGGGCATCTTCATCGGCCTGGCCCTGATGGTGGTCTGGTTCTTCATCGTGCGCATCGATGGTTATAACGAGACCATCACCTTCACGCGTGAAGAAAAGTGGAAGATCATCCGCGACGCCACTCCGGCCTTCATGATGCCCGTGCTGCTGCTGGGCGGCATCCGCTTTGGCGTGTTCACGCCCACGGAAGGCGGTGCCTTTGCGGCCATCTACGCCATCATCGTCTGTATGGGGTACTACCGGGAACTGAGCTTCCGCGATCTGCTGCGCGTCAGCGCCCGTGCGGCACGGACCACCGCTGTGGTCATGCTCATCGTGGCCACGGCCACGGCCGTGGGCTGGTTCATCACCATCGCCCAGATCCCCAACCAGGTGACCGATCTGTTCCGGCCGCTCATCGACAGCCCCGTGCTCCTGCTGCTGGCCATCAACATCTTCCTGCTCCTGGTGGGCATGGTCATGGACCTGACCCCCAACATCCTGATCTTTGCCCCGGTGTTCTATCCCCTGATCACCCAGGCCGGTATCGACCCGTACTTCTTCGGCCTGCTGTTCATCCTGAACCTGGGCATCGGCGTCATCACCCCGCCCGTGGGTACGGTGCTTTACGTGGTCTGCGGTGTGGGCAACATCAAGATCACCAAGCTGGTGCAGGGCATGCTGCCGTTCCTGGTGACGGAGATCATCATGCTCTTCCTGCTCCTCTTCTTCCCCTCGCTCTCCCTTACGCCGCTCAACTGGCTTATGGGCGGCTAGGTTCGATCCGCATCTTTGTCATGCAGGGCCCCTTCGGGGGCCCTTTTTTATGCCCCGTGATCAGAAAAGGGCGGCTGCGGCCATGCCGGAGGTGGGGAATCTGTATCCGGGATAGACCCGCTGGGGACTTCCTGCTGGGAGAGATGAGCTCCGGGCAGGGGAAGGACAGGCGCAGGCATAGCGGCGTTGCGCCTTCGCCGTCGGTCAGGCGCTGCCCGCGGTCTTGCAGGCATGATGGAGCTGAAAGAGGGGACGGTGCCTCTTGCTGATCTGCCGCCAGGGGGCATTCCCTCAGTATCCTGTTGCGGATGGCGGTGGCAAAGATGAGCGTACACCATAAAAAAAGCATCCCCACAGGAGATGCTTTTGCGGTTTTGGTCCGTTATCGGAGGATGATTCAGGCAGAGCGCGATGTCCCCAGCCTGTTCCCCAGCAGGAAAGCCAGCAGGGCCGCGAGAGTAGAGGGCACGATGGCATGGATGCCGTACATGGAGGGCTTGAGGACGCTCAGAGCAAAAAAGCAGGCCACCCCCACCAGAATGGAGCTCAGGGCGCCGGCCGCATTGGCCTTGCGCCAGTACAGGCCCAGCAGCAGGGGCCAGAGGAAGGTGGCTTCTAGACCACCAAAGGCAAACAGGTTGATCCAGACCAGCAGGTCCGGCGGCTCCAGGGCTGCCATAAAGACAACGGCGCCGATGGCGGCCGTACAGCCCAGACTGAAGCGCTTGATGCGCTGCAACGGCATGCGGCTGCTGTCGCCCTTCAGGACGTACTGTACATACAGATCCTTGATGATGGCCGCTGAGGCCAGGAGCAGCATGGAGTCCACCGTGGACATGATGGCCGCCAGAGGCCCGGCGATGAAGACCCCGGCCCAGAACGGCGGCAGCAGCTCCAGTATCAGGCTGGGCATGGCCATGTCGCCTACGGCAAGGCCGGGGATGACGGCCCGGCCCAGTGCCCCGGCCAGATGGACGCTCAACAGGAGGAAGCCGATGATGACCGTGCCCATGATCATGGCGCTGTGCATGGCCCGTGAGTCCTTGTAGCCCATGCAGCGCTGGCTCGTCTGGGGCAGCCCCAGTACGCCCAGACCAACCAGTACCCAGAAAGAGAGGATCATGGGCTGGGGCACGGCATCCTTGGGCCCTGTGGGCGTGATGAGGCCGGGATCGATGGCCTTGAGGCGCAGCATGCAGGCCTCCATGCCGCCGCCGGCCTGGACCACCGCCAGCAGTACCACGACGGAAGCCACAGTCATGACGATGCCCTGCATGGCATCGGTAAGGACAACGGCACGGAACCCGCCCAGCGCGGTATAGGCGATGACCGTGATGCCGAAGAGCGCCAGCCCGACTTCATAAGGGTAGCCGGTGATGGCCTGGAACAGGCGGGCACCGCCGATGAACTGGGCTGTCATGGCAGCCACGAAAAAGACCAGCAGGGCCAGAGAGCAAAGGATGGCCACGGCGTCACTGCCATAGCGGACGCGCAGGTAATCGGTGATGGTCACGGCATTCATGGCCCGGGCTTCCATGGCGAAGCGTTTGCCCAGGACCCCGATGGTCAGGAAGACGGTGGGCATCTGGATCATGGCCAGCAGGACCCAGCTCAGACCCACGGTATAGGCCACCCCAGGCCCGCCGATGAAACTGCTGGCACTGGTGTAGCTGGCCACCACGGTCATGGCCAGCACAAAGCCGCCCATGGAACGGCTGCCCAGAAAGTATTCCTCAAGGAAGCCCGACGCGTTCTCATGTTTGCGGGAAAGTTTTCCGGCCCACAGGGCCACCACAAAGGAAAGCGCCAGATAAAGGACGATGGGGAGCAGCGTGGAGGAAGCAGCCGTCATGGACGTTCCTCCCGGCCGGGATGGTTTTCGGAGGAGGGCGCTTCCAATGCCTGTGACGCATCGTCATCGTCAAGGGGCATGTCCTTGAAGAAAAAGCGCACCAGTCCCCAGACGAGCAAACAGGCTACAGGGTAACCCAGCACACAGCTGTAGAAGAACCAGTCCGGCATGCCCAGCGTATAGCTGTAGTTGTCCGGGGAGTCGCTCCCCAGTCCGTAGGCTGTCAGATACCACCAGAGGAAATACAGGGCGTAGGCGGCCAGGGCGAACAGGGCTTCCCGGTTCGCCTGAAGGAAACGCGAGTCGTTTTTGCGGGCCATGGGTACTCCGGGGCTGAAAGGGACGGGACGGCCACTGCTTCCGCCAGTATGACAGAGTGTGCGTCCGTAGTCGAGCAGGCAGCCATGAAGGAAAAGTATCCCGCCGGGATAGAGATAGAAACAAACGGCATTTGCTGTGCCGTCCTGGGACAATACAGGGCCAGCTCCTGCCGTCCGTGTCTGCCCTTTTGACCTGCAGGGCCGTCCTGCGTAGGCTGGTGGGAACACGTCGTACGGAGAACGAAGACCATGCACATGCTTGCCGCCATCGATCTGGGGGGGACCCACTGCCGTTTTGCCCGTTTTGCCGCCACGCCCCGGGGGCTGGATCTGGAGGCTGTGGAAACGTGTCCGACAGCCGGCCTGCAGGACAGTGATGCGGTCCTGCAGCAGTGGGAAAGCTGTCTGCACACCCCGCTGTCACGGGTGGCAGCGCTGGTCATAGGCGTTGCCGGGCCTGTGCAGGATGGTCTGCGCGCCCGTCTGAGCAATGCTCCCTTGCGGATAGATCTGAACGCCGTCATGCCGCAGTTCGGTCTGCGCCGGGCCCGTGTGGTCAATGATTTCGTCTGTGAGGCCTGCGCCTGCCTGACCCGGGTGGGGGAGCGGTCCCTGCATCTGCTGGGACCGGCTGACATCCCTTGTCCGTCGCATTGTTCTCCCGGGGAGGCGCCTGCGCCTGTGGCCGTTCTGGGGGCCGGTACGGGACTGGGGGCCGGCTGGCTGGTCCCGCAGGCGGACGGCGGGCGGCTGCGCTGGTCGCCCCTGCCGTCAGAGTCCGGGCATCAGGCCTTTGCCTTTCTGGGGCGGGAAGAAGAGGACTTCGCGGTCTTTGCCCGTGAACGGCTGGGACGGTCATTGCTGCGCCCTGATGATGTGGTCACGGGGCGCGGTCTGGCCGTGCTGCACCACTTTCTGACGGGCCGGGATCTGACGCCTGCCGCTGCTGCGGCCGAAGGTCTGGTGGGAGACCAGCCGACCCTGCGCTGGTATGCCCGTTTCCTGGGGCGGACATGTGCGCACTGGGGGCTGGCCACGCTGTGTTACAGCGGCCTTTTTCTCACCGGGGGCATGGTGTTGCGCAATCCTGTGGTCACAGAGCATCCGGCTTTTGCGGAAGTTTTTTCTCTGGCTCCGGAGCTGGGGGTGCTGGAGCGTATCCCTGTCCGCCGTTACACGGATGCGTACAGTGGACTGTGGGGCGCGGCCTGGCTGGGGGCAAATCTGGCCGGGGTGCCGGCAGGAAGATAGCCAGTTCTGCAACAACAGAGGCGCCGGTGTCTTCCGCTGGGGAAAGCCGGAGAAAAACGATGACGCAGGTCCTAGGACCTGCGTTTTTCATGTCAGGCGGGGCCGTCAGGAAAGGAAGCCCGTAGACAAGAGAATCCGGCAGGCGTGCCTGCCGGATAGAGGAGGGATTAGGAGGTTGCGGGGAGGCCTCCGGCCTGGTGCAGAACGGAAGGGGGGAGAGGAGCCTTTCCTGCCATCTCACCAGATGGGTATTTTTTATTTAACGATTGTTCGAATGTCAATAGATATGTGAAGTCCGGTTTATGGGCAGTATTCCCTGGATAACTTTGCCGTATCGGAGAAAAAAGACAAAGGCTCCCCTTCTTTTTTAATCGATTGATTGACTAAAATTATAGGGAGCGCTACTGTCCAGGGCAGGAGGAAGCGCATGGACGATATGCTGGAGGATAAAAGACGCAGCAAGGGAGAGGCTACCCGGATGGCCTTGCTGGAAGCGGCCCTGGTCCTGTTTGGGGAACGCGGCTTCGAGGGGACGAGCACCCGCGATATCGCCGGGCTGGCCGGTTGCAATCAGGGGCTCATCTCTTTCCATTTCGGCGGCAAGGAGGGCCTGTACGATGCGGCCCGTACCGTCATTTTCGAGAATCTGGGCAGCATCGTGCGCCCCATGACACGCCGTCTGGAGGAGGCCCTGGCTGCGGAGACGGATGCCGCAGCCCTGTGCGGCATGTTGCAGACGGAGATCACGGCGATCTTGACCGCGTTCATACGCAAGCAGCACCACCAGTCCTGGTTCCTGCTGCTGCGGCGTTCGCTGCATGTGGGCGACGAAAAAACGCGCGAGCTGCATTCGGCCCTGTTCCTGCCCCTGCTGGACGTCATCGGCCGCATCCTGGCAAAGGCCGGTCCTGCAGGAGAAGACAGCGCCCTGAAAGCCTTCCTGCTGGTGGATATGGCGTTCAGCATCCTGCGTGATTATCCCATGTTCTCTGCTATCTCTCCTGCGCGTGATGCGGAGGCGGATGCCCGGGAATTGGCCGGGATGCTCTTCCGGGGGATCCTGGCCCGCTGAAGGAGGAAAAGATGATGCGTCGTTTCTTGTTGCCGGCAGTACTGGGGCTGGTGGCTGCGGGGATCGCGGTCATGGCTTTGTCCGGCCTGCTGGATGTCGACCGGGAAAACACCTTCATCCAGGGAGAGATGGACGGGACGCGGATAGATGTCGCGGCCAAATTCTCGGCCCGGGTGGCAGCGACACCGGGGCGGGACGGGGCGCCCGTGCGGCAGGGCGATCTGCTGTTGCGCCTGGACGGGACGGAGATGGAGGCCCGTGTGCTGCAGACCCGTCAGGAGCTGGAACGGGCGCGGGCCCAGTTGGAAAAAGCGCTCAACGGGACGCGCGAAGAAGAGATACGTCGTCTGCACCAGCAGCATCAGGAAGCTGTGGCGGCGCTGGCCCTGGCGGAAAAGACCCACGCCCGCTGCCGTGTCCTGCATGCACAGCAGGCCGTCTCCACCCAGCGCTATGATGAAGCGGTCAATGCCCTGACCCAGGCCCGGGCCCGCGAGCGCGCCATGAAGGCCGCACTGGAAGAAGCCGTCACCGGTTCGCGGCAGGAGGACATCGCGGCGGCCAGGGCTGCCACCCAGGCGCTGGAAGCGCGCCTGCAGGAAGTGGAGAGCATGGCGCGGGATGTGGAGCTGCGCTCGCCCGTGGATGGGGAGATCAGCAAGGTCCTTGTGGACGTGGGGGAACTGGTGGCGCCGGGCTATCCTTTGGTGACGCTCATCGAACTGGATGATCTGTGGATGGTGATCCAGGTCCGCGAGGACCAGCTGCAGGATGTCCGCATGGGCAGGCTGCTGGTGGGGCAGATCCCCGCGCTGTCCGGCAAAAAGGTGGTCTTTCGGGTCGATTACATGGCGCCGCTGGGCAATTACGCCACCTGGCGCGCCACCAACAATTCGGATTCTTTCGACCTGAAGACCTTTGAAGTCCGGGGACGCCCCGTGAAGCCCGTCCCCGGTCTGCGGCCGGGCATGAGCGTCATTTTTGCCTGGCCTTTCGATCCCGTCATGGAGGATGGACACTGATGGGCTCATTCTGGGCCGCCGCCCTGGCGCAAGTCCGCTCCTGGCCACGGGACAGGCTCTTCATCTGGCTGCTGCTCATAGCGCCCCTGTCCGGCATGGTCATCCTTGACGGGCTGTTTGCGGATGGCCTGCTCCGCCGCTTGCCCGTAGCCGTCTGCGACCTTGATGGCAGCAGTACGTCCCGCGAGCTGATCCGCCGGGTGGATGCCCTGCCCAGTGCGCGGGTTGCGGCGCTGCTCGCCTCACCGGACGAGGGCAGGGACGCCATCCGCCGTGGCGAAGTCTTCGCCGTGCTGGTGATACCGCGCCATTTTGAACGGGATCTGCTCCGCCGGCGTCCTGTGCAGGCCATAGCCTATATTGATGGGCAACATATGCCGGTGGGCAGCGTCCTGCGGCGGGATCTGGTGGATCTTGGCACTGCCGGCTGGAAGCTGGCCTTTACCGATACGCTGCGCCGATCCGGGGTCCCTCCGGTACAGGCGGACTGGCAGACAGCGGGGATAGGGCTGGATCTGCGTTCACTGGGCAATCCCGCGGCCAATTACAAGATCTTCCTCGTCCATTCCTTCCTGCCCATCCTGCTGCAACTGACCTCTCTGCTGTACAGCGTCTGCGTCCTGCACCGTCTGCGTCCGGAACGGCCCTCCATGGCGCGGGTCTGGGGCAGTGTCTGTCCGGCGGCCCTGCTCGTGGGGATGCTGGGCTACCTCCAGACAGGCCTGCTGGCTGCGCGCGGCTACTTTCCTCTACAGGCCTCCGTCCTGACGGTCTGCGTGATCTATCTGCTGTTCTCGCTGGCCTGCGCGGCACTGGCGGTCTTTATCGCTGGCCTGTGCGACGAGATACTTCTGGCCCTGATGATGGTCTCGGGGCTGGCATCCCCGGCCTTTGCCTTTGCCGGGATCACCTTCCCGCAGCTGGCCATGCCGCCTTTTGCCCGTTTCTGGTCGGGGCTGCTGCCGTCTACCCAGCTGCTGCGGCTGGAAGGCAGCGTGATCCAGATGGGCGATGCCCTGGGCCAGCACTGGCCCATCCTGGGGGCCCTATGCCTGCTGGCCTGCGTGTACGGCGGACTGGGAAGCCTGTTCCATGGCCTGCGTTCGCGCCGTCAGGAAGAGGAGATCGCCCGATGAAGAAAATACTGGAGAGCTTTTGTGCGGAATGCGCCGTATTGGCGGCCTCCCGTGGTGCCCGTTCCATCTTCGTCGTGGGCATCCTGTTCTATTCGCTGCTGTATCCCAGCCCGTATTTTTATGAGGTCCCGCAGGATCTGCCGTTTTTTGCCGTGGATCAGGATGGCAGCACCAGCAGCCGCCAGCTGCTGCGCAGTCTGGATGCCACGGAAGGGATACGCCTGCATCGCTATGCCGATCTGGGGCAGGCCTTTGCCGATCTGCGGTCGGGCGATATGGTGGGGGGCATCGTGGTGCCGAGGGATTTTGAACGGGGACTGCTGCGCGGGCAGGAGACCGTGGTGCCGTTCTACAGTGAGGCGGCTCATCTGCTGTCCTACGGCATGCTGGTACAGGGAGGGCGGCTGGCCACGGAAAACCTGGGAGCAGGGGCCCGCGTGGAGCGCCTGCGCAAACAGGGCGTACCGGAAAGCGCGGCGCTGGCCCTGCAGGTGCGGGGACGCATCGATGCCCGGCTGCTGTACAATCCCGTGGGCAATTATGCCAGCAATACGGTCCCGCCCGTGTTCGTGCTGATCTTGCAGCAGATCATGATCATCGGCTGCGCCATGCTGGCCGTGACCCGGAAGGAGCGCTTTCCCCAGGCCCCCGGCGACATGGCCGCTGCAGCGGGCAGAGTGCTGCTGTCCCTGTGCCTTGGCCTGATCTTTGCCTTCTATTATCTGTTTGTGCTGCAGCAGGTGGACGACCTGCTGCCTGTCCGGGATTTTGCCGTACTGCTGTTCTTTCTGCTGCCCTTTTTCAGCGTATGCCATTTCCTGGGCAGCATGCTGGGGGAATATTTCAGCAAGGAGCATACGGTCCTGCTGCTCATGCTCCCTACGTCCATCCCCTTCCTCTTCCTGAGCGGCACCATCTGGCCGTTGCAGGCCATGCCCCTGCCTTTTGCCTGTCTGGCCCAGTTCGTGCCTGCCACCCCTGCCATTTCCGGCTATATGCTGATGGCCTTCCGCGGAGCGACGCTGGCCGATGTCCTGCCATTCTGGGGCCAGCTGATCCTGCTCAATGCCGTGGTCCTGGCGGCCTGGAAGGCCCAGCGTCTGTTCAGGGCTGGAGTTCCCGGCGGATCTGGGCGCATATCCGTTCCGCGATGACGGCGGCCGTCAGGGGATGGCCGGCATAATGCCGGAGGCTGTGCGATACCCGGCTGAGCTGCAGGTAGCCGATGAGGGAACTTTCGATGGATTCCATGATCCGTTCCGTATCCCGGATCCCGTACTGGGCAAGTATCTTGATGAAGTTCTCGTGGAGGGTGGCAAAAACGCTGTCAGCGAGGAAGTGGAGACGCTCTTCCAGCCCTTCGTTGAGCTCGCGGAGCAGAAGGCGGGTGAAGATGGGATTGCCGCAGCAGTAGGTGACGACGTTCCTGATGAGGCATTCCATTTTTTCGATGCCGGTGGTCCCCTGCGGGGCCTTGAACGCGCTTTGCACGCCGGTGAACACCATGACCAGGGTCTGCCGGTACAGGGTCTCCTTGTCAGGAAAGTAGTAATAGAGCGAAGCCGGCGTCAGTTCCATCTCGGCTGCGATGTCGCGTACCGAGACGGCGCTGTAGCCTTTGGCCGCAAAGAGCCTGGCAGCGGCCTGCATGATGGCGATTTTTCTGGAAGGGCGGGGCATGGCTATCCTTGGGGCTGGGCAGGGAAAAGGCGACCGTTGTCGTATCGCGGCAACGGGTGCGGACTCCGGCAGGACGGGAAGGCAGGCCGCCGGAGCGGCCTGCCCGGCACAACGGATGAAAAAATCGGGAAAAATCAGCCGAGCCGTATCAGCATGGCCCCGCCCATGACGATGAGGATGGCCATGATGCGCGAGCGGGAAAGCCGTTCATGCAGGAAGATGACGGCCAGCAGCATGCCGAAGATCACGGAGGTCTCGCGCAGGGCCGCCACCAGGGCGATGGGGGCCAGGGTCATGGCCCAGAGGGCGATGCCGTAGGAGCCCAGACCGCACAGGCCGCCGAACAGGCCCGTGGCCGCGCGCTTCCGCAGATAGCTGATGTAGGTGCCGCCGTGCCGCCAGAGCACATAGGCATGGATGGGGAAGATATTGAGGAAGAAGATCCAGCAGGTGTAGCTGACGCCGTTGCCGCTGGCACGGGCGCCGTAGCCGTCGGCCAGCGTATAGCCCGCGATGACCAGAGAGGTGCGCAGACAGATGAGGATGTCCGCGGCGCGGGCGCCCTTGTGGACATGCTCCAGGGTCAGGGTCAGGATGCCGAGGCAGAGCAGGAGGACGCCGCCCCAGCCGGTGAGGCTGATGTGATTGCCGAGTAGCAGCAGAGCCAGGGCCGTGATCATGGGGGCACAGCCGCGCATGATGGTATAGCCCATGGAGAGGTCCACCTTGTCATAGGCCTGCGAGATGCAGATGTAGTATGTCAGGTGGAAACAACAGGAAAGAGCCAGCAGACCCCAGGATTCCGGCGCCGGTGCGGGCAGGAAGGGCAGGATGAGCAGGGCCCCCAGCCCGCCGCCCAGGGCGTTCATGGAAGATTCGAAGAGTTTGTTGGAGCCGCCTTTGACGATGCTGTTCCAGGTGGCATGCAGCAGGGCTGCGGCCAGCACAAGAAGCAGGACATGTCCGTCCATTGTTACGACCTCGCGTCAATGATGTGACGAGTAGGTTACACGAAGTCGCACAGAAGGCAAGCAGGGAAAAGCATTGGATTTTTGGCCGCACGAAAGGCAAATTGTGTTTCGTGCGGCCAAAAGATGCGGCTGTTTACCAGCCCCGGCAGCGTTCAAGGCGGCCGCTGATCCGTCCTTCACGCAGGACGGTATAACTGTCGAAGCAGGCGGCGGTGGCGCAGGCGTGGATGGGCAGGATGCGCAGCCGGCTGCCCGCAGGCAGGGCAGGGCAGGAAGGCCCGCTGACGATGCCGTGCTCCTGATTGGTCTCCGTGACGCGCAGGCCGGGGATCAGGTTCCCGGCTTCGTCGCAGACGAGCCCGTAGCCGAACTCTTCCCGCTTCCAGGGCAGGCCCGTATCACGGGAAAGGGCCATCCAGCCCGCGTCGATGATCAGGGCGCTGCCGTCGCTCTGGCGGCCGATGACCGTGGTCAGCACGGAAAGGGCCAGGTCTTCGGGGCGGCAGACGCCCAGACCGGCCATGACAAGATCCTGGAAGACATAGACGCCGGCCCGGACTTCCGTGATGCCGGAAAAATCCTCACCGAAAAAGGCCGTGGGCGTGGAACCGACGCTGACCACAGGGCAGGGGAAGCCGGCTTCCCGCAGCAGCCGGGCCGCCGTATTGGCCGCGGCGCATTCCTGCACGGCCAGAGCGGCGATGGCTTCCGTGGTGGGCAGGTCGTAGGCAGAGCCCGCATGGGTCAGGACGCCGCGGACCTCCTGGCCGCCGTCCCGCAGCAGGGCGGCGATGGCCGTCAGGCGGGGATCGTCGGGGCGCAGTCCGGCCCGGTGTCCGTCGCAGTCTATCTCCAGCAGCACGGCCAGACGGCAGTCCCGCTGCCGGGCAAAGTCCACCAGCAGCCGGGCGCTTTCCTCATTGTCCAGCACCACGCTCAGGTCGATGCCGCGCCGGCGCAGTTCGGCCACGCGCTCCAGCTTGTTGGGCGCGATGCCGACGGCGTAACAGATGTCATGCACACCGCCTGCGGCGAAATATTCGGCTTCCGCCAGTGTGGAGACCGTGGCCGGGCCGGAGGGGCTTTCCATGCAGCGGCGGGCGATCTCGATATTCTTGCAGGTCTTGAGATGGGGCCGCAGGGAGACGCCGCGCTCATGCAGGCGGCGGGCCAGCCGGTCCATATTGGCCTGGAGCTTTTCGTCTTCCAGCAGCAGACAGGGCGTGGTCAGCGCAGCAAGTGTGGTCATCTGTTCCTCCTTGTCGGGAACCGTTACAGAGGTGTGGTGGCGGTGAACGTTTCCGGCGGCAGGTCCTGTTCCCATTGATGGAGCAGGCGGGCGGCCAGGGCCGGATCGTCGGTGGTACAGGTCAGCTCCTTGATGACGGGGGCCTGGCGGTTTTCTATCTGATGCGCATAACAGCGGTCATAATAATGGAGCACCGCGCGGGCGGCATCGGCATAATTCCCTTCATCTATCCACAGCCTGCAGCGCTGGGTCAGCTCACTGCCCAGACGGCGCTGCAGACGCTCCAGGGCTGCCAGCAGGCCTTCCCGCATGTCCTGGCCGCCGTAATCGCGGACAAGATGGGCGACGCGTTCCTCATCCGGCAGGAAAACGCGGACCAGCGGACTGCGGCCCAGCTGGGCAAAGAATTCCTCACACATGGTCACATGGCCGATGTGGCGGCTTTCGTCCTCGAGCCAGACAGGCCGGGCAGGATCGCAGCGCCGCCATGCTTCATAGAGCTGGTTCTCGAACCATTCGTTGCCGGGCTGGTCTTCGGCCTGGCCCAGAGCGCCGAAGGCAGAGCCCTTGTGGTGGGCTAGGCCTTCCAGATCGATGACCTGCGAACCGAGGCGCTGCAGTTCCAGCAAAATGTCCGTCTTGCCGCAGCCCGTGTAGCCGCCCAGCACGAGGATGGGCCGGGGGCGCGCCAGCTCGCTGCGCACGAAGGTCCGGTAGCTTTTGTAGCCGCCTTCCAGCCTGTGCACGGTGAAGCCGCCCGTTTCCAGCAGCCAGCGCATGCTGTCGCTGCGCATGCCGCCCCGCCAGCAGTGGAGCAGGACCTCGCGCTTGCTGCCGCACAGATGGCGGGCGCGGGCCAGCAGGGCGGCCAGATGACCGCCCACCAGCTCCAGGGCCAGATGGACGGCGCCTTCGCGCCCGCTGCGGGCGTGGGCCGTCCCGACCTTGGCGCGTTCTTTGTCGGTGAACAGGGGCAGGTTGAGGGCACCGGGGATATGGGCAAAGGCGAACTCGCCGGGAGAGCGGACATCCAGCAGCGGGAGGCCCTGGTCCCGCATGGCCAGAAATGCGGCAACGTCCTGAACTGGGGGCATGACGATCCTCTAAAAAAGTAAAAAAAGTCTGTTATGGGTACGCCAAAGCCGGGACGCTGTAAACCGTGTCCCTTCCCGCAGATATCGCACGAGACCTTGACAGCGTACAGGGCGCAGCATAGCGTGGATTGCCCCGAACTTTTTTCATTTACAGCAAGGAGTTGGATATGGCAGTCCATGTAGTGGATCATCCCCTGGTGCGTCACAAGCTCGGCATCCTGCGCAAGGACAGTACGTCCACCAGTGAATTCCGCAGTGTTTCCAATGAGATTGCCCGTTTGCTCATCTACGAGGCCACCAAGGGCTTCGCTACCGAGAAGCATACGGTGCAAGGCTGGGCAGGGCCCGTGGAAGTGGAGGCCATTTCCGGCAAGATGGTGACCATCGTCCCCATCCTGCGTGCCGGTCTGGGCCTCATGGACGGTGTGCTGGACATGATCCCCGGCGCCAAGATCAGCGTGGTGGGCCTGTACCGCAATGAGGAAACGCTGGAGCCCGTGGAATATTATGCCAAGCTGGCCCGCAATATCGAAAGCCGCCTGGCCATCATCCTGGACCCCATGCTGGCCACGGGCGGTTCGCTCATCGCCACCATCGACATCCTCAAGAAACGCGGCTGCAAGCACATCTGCAGCCTCAACCTGGTCTGCGCGCCCGAAGGCATCGCCAAAGTCCAGGAAAAGCATCCTGATGTGGAGATCTACACCGCTTCGGTGGACTCGCACCTGAACGAGAACGGCTACATCATCCCCGGCCTGGGCGATGCCGGTGACCGCATCTTCGGCACCAAGTAGGAGACCGCATGGCGGAACAGCTCAACACCGGAGGCGGGGAGTTCGATCCCTGCCGTTACAGGCTGCGTCTGCGTGATTGCCTGCTGGGCGCGCAGATGCTTTTCGTGGCTTTCGGCGCGCTGGTGCTTGTCCCCTTGCTGACAGGACTCAACAGCAATGTTGCCCTGTTCACCGCCGGTGTGGGCACGCTGCTGTTCCAGCTCATCACGCGGGGCAAGGTGCCCATCTTCCTCGCATCTTCCTTTGCCTTCATCGCGCCCATCATCTATGGCGTGGAGACTTGGGGCATGCCCCGCACCATGGGGGCCCTGGTCTTTTCCGGCCTGCTCTATGTGCTCATAAGCCTGGTCATCCGCTGGCGCGGCATGGGGCTCATCCTGCGTCTGCTGCCGCCCATCGTGACCGGCCCGGTGATCATGGTCATCGGTCTCGTGCTGGCGCCCACGGCCGTCAAGATGGCCCTGGGACAGAGCGGCCCGGCCATGCCCCAGACAACGGCCATGAGCATCTCCATGGTCTCGCTGGCCGTTACCGTGGCCGTCTCCCTGCTGGGGCGCGGCATGCTGCGTCTGGTGCCCATCCTCTGCGGTATCGCCGCGGGTCTGGTGATGGCGGAGATCATGGGCGTGACCAGCTGGGAGGCCGTGAGCAAAAGCCCCTGGCTGGCCCTGCCGGCGTTCAGCCTGCCGGAATTCGCATGGGAGCCGCTGCTCTTCATCATCCCGGTGACCCTGGCCCCTGCCATCGAGCACTTTGGCGACATCATCGCCATCAGTTCCGTCACGGGCAAGGATTATCTGCGTGATCCCGGTGTGAAGAACACCATGCTGGGGGACGGGGTGGCCACCATGGCCGCCTGTCTGCTGGGCGGGCCGCCCAACACCACCTATTCCGAGGTGACCGGCGCCGTGACCCTGACCCGGGCCTTCAATCCCGCGGTCATGACCTGGGCCGCCCTGTGCGCCATCCTGCTCTCCATGGTCGCCAAGGTGGGGGCGTTCCTCAGCTGCATCCCCGCGCCCGTCATGGGCGGGATCATGATCCTGCTGTTCGGGGCCATCATGGTGGTGGGCCTGAACACGCTGGTGCGTGCCGGGCAGGATCTGCTGCGGCCCCGCAATATGGTCATCGTGGCCCTGATCATCATTTTTGGCGTGGGCGGGATGCAGGTCAGCATCGGCGGTTTCAAGCTGGCCGGTATCGGTCTGGCGGCCATCACCGGTGTGGTCCTCAACCTGCTTTTGCCGCAGGATGATCCGCAGGGATAAAAAAGCCCTGAAAGAGAAAAACGATGCGCAGGATGGCGTGATGCCATCCTGCGCATTTTTTGTGCGGCTTCCCCGGTCGATGCTCAAAGGAGCAGGCAGAAAGCCTTCTGCCATGGGAGTTTTGGGGTGGGCATCTTCGCTGCCGTTGGCGAGCCTCGTTCCATCATGGCCGATGGAGCTCCTTTGCTCTTCCGGGGCAGACTTTTGGAGCAGGGACGCCGACCGCCACGGATAGGACCGTTGGCAACGCCGGTCGCCACGTATCCTTTTTGGGCGGTTCCCGGGCTGTCAGTTTGTGGCATCCTGTGGGCCGTTACCGCCGTTTTGTGCAGCAGGCCACTGACCGCCTAGGAGGCGGCCCGGCTCTTGTCCATGTTCAGCCAGAAGACGGCGGCCAGCACCAGGGCGCTCCCGGCCCAGCCCAGCGGGCTGAAAAACTCATCCCAGAACAGCCAGACCCAGATGGTGCTGAGGATGGGCTCCAGGTAGCAGAGCACGGCCGTACGAACCAGCCCCAGACGCTTGAGGGCCTGGGCGTAGCAAAAGAAGGCGAAATAGCCGGTGAAGCCGCCCAGGATCAGCAGCCAGCCCCAGGTGGAGAGGCTGTGGTCGAGGCTGACAGGCGTGAGGCAGAAGATGACCGCCGCGCCGCCCAGCTGCATGAAGGCATAGAGGGTGGCCGGGGTATAGCGGTCCTGCCACCAGCGGCAGAAGGGGTAGTGGGAGGCGTAGCACACGCTGATGAGCAGGCCGCAGGCGATGCCTGTCCACGATGTCTGCCCCGGCAGGCTGCCGCCGGAGAAGCAGACCATGCCCGTACCGGCCAGGGCCAGAGCGATGATGCCGCACTGGCGGGTGGTGATGGGTTCATGGAACAGAAAGCGGGAGAACATGGCGACCCAGACCGGCGCCGTATAGAGCAGCACCACGGCCATGGCCGCGCCGCTGAGCTTGATGGCGTACAACGTGGCCGCGTAGAAGACGCCCACGGCCCAGAAGCCGAAAACGGTGAACAGGGCCGCGTGGCGTAGCGGGATGCGGATCTGCCTGCTCAGTGTCGCGTGGGTGATGAAGCAGGCGGCGCCGAGGGCGGCACGCCAGAAGGCCGTTTCGAGCGGGCTGACACCGGCGGCCAGACAGTTTTTGGAGATCAGGCCGATGACCGACCAGGCAAAAACGGTCAGCAGGATCAGGATCAGGCCGTGGCGGCGGGCGGAAGGGGAGACGGGAGAAGGCAGGGACGCGGCCATGAGTGTCATTCCTCGGTCAGATGGAGCCATGAAAAAAACGCTGTGTCGGTCCACAGCGTCTGGAAAAACGGGACAGGCCCGGAGCCTGTCCCGTTCGGTTCGCGTTTTACCAGTCGCCCTGGCCTGCCGGGCGGGCAGGGAAGGTGCCCGCAGGCAGTTCTGCCAGCTGGCTGGCGGTGCAGCCCTGGACCGGGAAGGTCTCCCGAAGCCAGGACAGGAAGGCATGGATGCGTTCCAGAACGGCGTCCGCGGCCTTCTGGTCAGGCACATGCGGGGAAGCGCCGGGCAGCATCTCGGAAGAGTGCCAGAACAGGCTCAGCACCTGTCCGCCCCGCCGGCGGTGCAACCGTGCGGCCCAGCGCATGATCCGGGGCGCATGCCAGAACGGATTGGGACTGAGGACGCCCCAGAAATGGAACTTGTCCCGCGAGGCGGCAGGGCAGGCCCGGTACCAGAGCTGGGCAAGCGCGGGATGCAGGGGGATCTGCGTGATGGGTGCCTCCAGCAGGGGAGCTCCCTGCCAGCCTTCCACCCAGTAGGGATCCGCCGGGGCAAGAAAGTGGTCCGGTCCGCCCGGGAAATGGCGCAGGGGGCAGACGGAGCTGTCCACCTTGATGCCTGCCTCGGAAAGCAGGGGACGCACGCAGTCCTTGAGGTCCCAGCGGCCCATGCGGAAGCTGGTCAGGGGAGCGCCCTGGAATTCCCGCCCGGCATCCAGCAGCGTGGCCAGACGCTGGCGCAGCAGGTCGCGCGGCAGTTTGTCCGTGCGTGTGGGCTGGCCTTCGTGGGGGGGATCCAGCGGAGAGGCCGGCGGCGTGCTCCAGTGGTGGAGATGGGCCCCGATCTCCGCGCCGTAATGGTCGCGCATCTGTTCCAGCACATGGCAGGCCCCGGCATCGGCAAAGACCGTATGGGCACAGAACAGCGTCAGCGGGAAGCCCAGATCCCTGCTCAGCGGCGCGAGCCTGGGCAGGAGGGAAACGTTGGAAACGCCACAACCGCTGGTGGCATAATGGCCGGAAAACAGGCCTTCTTCTTCGACATCGAGACTGACGACCACCCGCAGGGGGCTGTCGGATGTATGGGGATGGGGGTTACTCATAAAAAGACGATACGCCCAAGGCGCGCGCAAGGCAATGCGGCTACGGACTTGCAAATTTGCCCGGAATACATGAGGATGCACCCATGTCTGATAAAATACATGTGCTCTTCGTCATGGAAGATCTCTGTTTTGGCGGCACCCAGCGCCAGATGGTCGAGCTGGCCTGCCGTCTGGACAGGACGCGCTTCCATGTCTCCATGCTGGTCCTTACGGGCAGGACCGACCTTGATGCACAGGTCGAACAGGCCGGTATCCGCGTGGAATATCTGGGGCGCAGCCGCAAGGTGAATCCCTTTTTCTTTGCGCTCATGCCGGCGGCCCTCAAACGCCTGGCACCTGATGTCCTCGTCCCCTGCACGGCTCTGCCCAACATCTGGGGCCGTCTCTGGGGACGGCTGCTGGGTATCCCCATCGTGGGCACGGTGCGTGGCGGTGGAGCGCCGCGCAGGCAGCATGAGCGTTTTCTCTGGCGTCTGACGGACCACATGGTCTGTAATTCCGAGGCGCTCGCTGATGTCCTTTCCGGCCTGGGCGTCCCGGCCGCACGGCTGACCTATGTGCCCAACGGGGTGGACACGGAGCGTTTCGCGCCTGCGCAGCCCGCGCCTTCGGAGCGTCCGCCGCTCATCCTCTGTGTGGCGCGTCTGGCCGAAGACAAAGATCATCTGACCCTGCTGAAAGGCTTCGCTCTTCTGCGTGAACGGCATCCCGGCGTCCGCCTGCGTCTTGTGGGCGACGGCCCGCGGGAAAAGGAGCTCAAGGCCTGGGTCGCGGAGCATCTGCCGGACGGGGGCGTGGAATTCTGCCCCGGCTCCCCGGATGTGCGCGCCCATTACGCGGCCGCCCGCATCTTTGCGCTGACTTCCGTGCGCGAGGGCCAGCCCAATGTGATCCTGGAAGCCATGGCAGCCGGTCTGCCCGTATGCGCCACGGAGACCGGCGGCATCCCCCGGCTCGTGACCCGGGGGGAGAGCGGTCTGCTCTCGCCGGTGGGGGACAGTGCCGCCTTTGCCGACAACTGTGCCGCGCTGCTGGCGGATCCCGCGCAGGGCGACAGGTTCGGCAGGGCCGGACGGCAGCGGGTGGAACGGAGTTTTTCGTTTGACGCCATGGTGGCGGCGCATGAAGGCATCTTTATGCGTCTGGCGGCACGGGAGCGGGCATGAAGCGTCTTTGGGCCTGTCTTTGCCTGTGCTGCTGCCTGTGCGCAGCCCCGCTCTGGAGCTTTGCCGCCGCACCTGCGGGAAATACCGGGACCTATGAAGTGACGGAACTCTGGACAGGCGATGTCCTGACAGCCAGTTTCCGTATGGGCATGTGTTTTGCCGCCGACGGCAAATTACGCGGTGTCGTCCTGCTCCGTTCCTCCAACGGCCAGGTCGATGTCTATCATGTTTATGGTTCCGTGCAGAACAACACGTTTTCTGCCACCCATGGTTCAGGGCACAAGATCACCGGGCGCTTCCTGCCCGGCGATGATGTCGAGGTCAAGATCCGTCTGGGGAACGGCATGCGCTTCACGACAGTGGCCAGGCGCTTCCGGGATGTCCCGCTGACGGACGACTGTGCGCCCCTGCCTGAAACATCAACGCATCAACAGGATTGAGGTCGTTATGGGGACTACCTTCTTTGTTCTGGCGCTGTTGCAGTGTGCCCTGCTTTTTTTCCTGTCCCGGGTGGGCAGCAGGCTTGACCGCGAAGAACGCAAGCCCGCTCCCCAGCGGACGCACTGGCCCCGTACCGGTCTGATCGTGCCTGCCGGGGGGAACCACCCGCGTATGCGGGAGGCCCTGGAGAGCCTGCTCAAGCAGGATTACCCCGCCCTGTACCCCGTGATCGTCACGGCCACCGCTGACGAACCGGCAGCCGGTATCGCGCGAGAGCTGCAGGCCCGCTATCCGCAGCTGCGGCATGTGGTGGCCGGTTTCGCCAAGGGCTGTGGCCAGAAGAACCATAACAGCCTCAAGGGCGTGGAAGCCGTGGAGGACGAGGTCGAACTGCTGGCCTTTTGCGACAGCACGCACATCGCTCCCCGTGATTTCATCCGCCGTCTGGTGGCCCCTGTGGTGGACGGCGAGGATTTCAGCACCGGCTATCACAAGGTCGTGGCGCGGGATACGGGTATCGTCACCATGGCCTATGCCCTGTGTGTCCAGCTGATGCGCTATCTGCAGGGCATCTCGAGCTTCACCCAGCTGTGGGGCGGCGCCATGTGCTTCCGTTTGTCGGCGTTCCGCCGTTATGGCGTGCGCGAGTTCTGGATGTCCAATGTGGTGGACGACTGTTCCCTGGCTGACCGGCTCATCCATCTGGGGGCCCGCATCCGTCTGAGTGGAGACGCCGTTTTGATGACCGAGGCCCGGGAGCATGACCTGGGGGTCTGGCATCATTGGATGGACCGTCAGATCCTGTTCCTCAAGTTCTGTATTCCCTACCAGTGGGTCCTGCTGGGCGTGCTGGCCTGCCTTATGCTGCTGCCCGTGCTTTGGGCCGTGTTGGCCGTGCTGGGCGTGCTGCTGGGCACGCTTTCCTTCGGCTGGCTTGTGGGCGTGCTGGTCTATGCCGCGGCCCTAGCGCTGGTGCTGCGCAGCTGGGCCCATTTTCAGGAAGCCGTTTTTCCTGTCTGGCGCTGGATGGTCGCTTTTTGCGCCAGCGCCTGCATGTTCGTCTGGGTTTATCTGGGTACCATCCTCGCGGAAGGCGTCCTGTGGCAGGGCATCTGGTATGAGGTCGGCCGTCAGGGCCGCGTCATCAGGATGCGCCGCCAGAAGTAGGGCATTTCTGCCGCCGGTACCTCTTAGCTATCTACAATCAGGATGCAAGTCCTTATGGTGACAGCATGATTGCAATGTCGGACCTTTTTCGCGTGAGCTTGCGACAGGTCGTCCGCCAGCGTGGTTTTGGCGTGATACTGTCCATCGCTCTGGGCATCATGGCCTTTATCGCCCTGTCCGTACTGGGACAGGAGATCCGCTACAAAGTGGGTCAGGACATGGTGCTCATGGGCGGGGTGAACATCATCCGTGTCTACATGGATGATGCGCAATACCCCGGCCAGCCACGACGCGATTTCTCTCCCCGCACGGTGGAAGCGCTGCGCAAGATCCCCGGTGTGGGCATGATCAGTGAAAATGTGCGTCAGGGGATAACGTTCAGTTTGCGTGCCAGCGGGGAACGGACGCTGGGGGTCCATTTCATCGGTGTGGACCAGTATTTTGCGGAGACCTATTCCCTGGAGCTCGTGGCCGGCCGGATGATGTCCGAGGAAGACGTGCGCGGCCATCGGCGCATCTGTATGCTGGGCCGTGAGGCCGCCACGAATCTGTACGGAGACCCCGCCCAGGCTGTGGGCAAGCTGCTTTTCCTGGGCAAGGACGTCGTCGAGGTCGTGGGCGTGGTGACCGGCGTCATGCTGGGTGAGTGGAACCAGGGCGGCTTTTTGCCGACCACGGTCATGGAGGACAGAAACTGGGGCTCCGGTAAGATCACCCGCCTGTTCGTCCGTGCCATCGGCTGGGAAGACGTGGCTCCGGTGGTGCGCCAGATCCCCTCTGTGGTCCGGGCCAACCAGGACGCGCCGTATCTGGTCATCGCCACGCAGGATGACCAGCTCGACCGCATCAAGACGACCTTCATGTGGGTCGAGGCCCTGCTCTGGCTGGGTATCGTGGCCTCCCTTATGCTGGGCGGCTTCGGCATCTGGTACGGGACCTTTGCGGCTGTGCGTGCCCGCACGCGCGAAGTGGGCCTGAAAAAGGCCATGGGCGGTTCGGACAAGGATATTCTGGCCCAGTTCCTGGCCGAGGCCCTGTGCAAGTCCGTGGCCGGTGGCCTGCTGGGCATCCTGGTGGGTACCCTCAGTGTCGAGATAGGGGCCTGGTCTCTGGGCACCTCCATCTCGTATCCGCTGCTCGCGGCCAGCAGTGCCGGCAGTATTCTTTTCTCCGCCATCATTGGGGTGGCCGGCGGCCTGTATCCTGCCATTCAGGCCAGTCGCATGGATGTCGTTTCCGCCTTGCGTTTCGAGTAGGTGAACTATGGCGCCGGTTATCATTGCCAAAGATCTGTACAAGTGCTACGCGGGCTTCTCGCCTGTTTTGCGTGGCGTCAACATCGAGGTGGAAGCGGGGGAACTCGTGGCCATCATGGGCCCGTCCGGGTGCGGCAAGTCGACCATGCTGCACGTGCTGGGCATGCTGCATGCGCCCGATTCCGGCACGCTGGAGATCCTGGGGACCAATGTCCTGGAATTCAACCGGGAGCAGACCGCTGCTTTCCGGCGGGGCAACGTGGGCTTCGTCATGCAGTCGAGCAATATGTTCGACCACTCCACCGTGTTCGAGAATGTGGAATTCCCCCTCATCTATGAAAACGTGCCCCCCGCGGAACGCTGGGAGCGTGTCATCCGGGCCCTGGAGCTGGTGCGGCTCTCCGCCCGCGTCCATTACCGCAGCAACCGCCTTTCCGGTGGTGAGCAGCAGCGTGTGGCCATTGCCCGCGCCATGGTGAACAATCCCCGCATCCTGCTGGCGGACGAACCCACCGGGGCCCTTGATGCCCGTACCAGCCGTGTGGTCATGGACAACTTCCGCACCCTTTGCCACAAGGGCGGGGTCGCCATGATCATGGTGACCCACGACCCCAAGATGGCCGAGTTCTGCGACAGCGTCTACACGCTGGAAGACGGCATCCTGGTCTGCAAAAAGCACGAGCCCGTGCCTGTCAGCCCGGATCAGCAGCAGAACCTGCTGGCGGCCCCCACGCCCATCCTTCGTGGGGCCCTGGTGGCGGAAAAATTCCCTGAAGCCTCGGGCCGCTGCCTGATGGAAGAGGCCCACCGCATGCATGCGGCCGGTCTGCTTTCCCGCATCTACGCCATCGAGGGGGCCAGCTTCCTCAACAGCGATTCGCAGGGCTATGCCCTGCCGCTGCCGGTGCGGCACATCAGCTCGTGGCGCTTCTTCTCCGTCATGCGCATGCTGTTCTCGCACTTGCGCGGCACCTCCGCCACTGCCTGGGAACTGTGGAAGTCCATCCCCTCCGGGAAGGGGAGCTTTTTCCACAATCTCTGGCTCATGGGGTGCGGGGCGCTGCTGGCCCGCTGGTGCCTGGAAGAAAAGATCGAGTTCGTGTACGCCTCGGGCGCCCATGCTCCGGCCTCCGCGGCCTGGGTGGCGGCCCGCATGCTGCAGATCCCCTTTGCCTTTGCCGTGCGTACGGCGGACCTTGCCTCACCGGCCAAGGACTGGCTGGTGAAGGCCGAACAGGCTGCCTTCGTGCGCTGCGATACGGAGGCAACGCGCAAGGCTGTCTGCGAGCTGCTGCCCTCCGTGGATCCGCGGCGCATCGTGCTCCTGCGTGATGCCCTGACCCTGACCCCGCCGGACGAAGACGTCTCCATGCCGCCGTCCAATGTGCCGGAGCCGTTGCAGCTGCTGGCCGTGGGGACCATGACCAGCCGCAAGGGCTACGATACCCTGCTGCAGGCCTGCCTGGCCCTGCAGAAGGCCGGAGTCGACTTCCGGCTGACTTTGGTGGGCACGGGCCCCTGGCGTCTGCGTTTGCGGTTGCTTGCCTGGCGTCTTGGCCTGCGCAAGCTCGTCTCCTTCCCCGGTCAGCTGCCGCACGAGGCCATGACCGACCTGTACCGCCGTGCGGACATCTTCATCGCTCCCGGTCATATGACCCGGGGCGGCGATATGGACGGGCTGCCGTCGGCCCTGACCGAAGCCATGGCCTTTGGTGTGGCCGTGGTGGTGAGCGATCTTCCCGGCCAGCTGGAGGTTGTCCAGAACGGCCGCAACGGTATCGTCGTACCGCAGAATGACGTCACGGCCCTGTCCCAGACCTTGCTGGATCTGTCCGCCAGTGCAGAAAAGCGCCGCCATCTGGGGGCGGAAGCCTGGAAGCGCATCCGGGAAGTGCTGGACGAAGAGGCCACGGAAGCACGGCTGACCTCGCTGTTCAAGGCGGCCTGCCACCGCTGAGAGCGTGCTTTTTCCTTTTGACATGGAAACGGCCGGTCCTGTTACGGATCGGCCGTTTTGCCATATCCTGCTGCCAGGACGACAGGGCGGCAGCATTGCTCCAGGAGCCCAAGGCCGACTTTGCCCGGAGCCGCAGAGAACGGCATGGAACTGGAATATATCACGGAAGAAGAGTCTCCCTGGCGGCCCGAGCTGTGCCGCATCTGGGAGCAGAGCGTCGATCTGGCCGCACAGCCGGATCCTTTTTGTTGTGCTCCCATTTGGCAGTTGTCCGCACACAGGGCTTTCGCGCCGGGGCGTCGTGTCCTGGCACAACACACGGAGGACAGTGTCCTTGTTTTGGCGGAAGCCTTCCTGTCTTCAGGGCAGCCGCTCCTGACATCGCTGGAGGCCCATTGGCTCTTCGGCTGTCCCCTGCTGGGGCCGGATGCGATCGGGCTGCTGGCTGAGGCGCTGGCCGTCATGTCACATGGTTACGGGCATCTTCCGGCGCTGCTTCTGGGAGGGATAGTGCCGGGGAGCAGGAGGGCCCGGGAGCTGTATGCCTGCTGTGAGTCCCTGTTCACCATTTATCTGGCCGGGGAGTGCATCCAGGCCGGAGCATCGCTGGAAGGCGGGCTGGACGGCTTTTTGAGCCGCCGTTCCGCCAACCTGCGCAGCAAGTGGCGCAAATCTTTTCGCAGGGCCGCCGACAGGGGCGTCACGTTCGAGCGCTCCTGTCCCACCGATACGGCCGGGGCCGACGCCGTCTATGCCCGGATGCTGGCCGTGGAGCAGCGCAGCTGGAAGGGCGTGGGGCACTGCGGCATGACGGAATCCCCGGCCCGGGAATTCTATGCCGACATGATCCGCCGCCTTGCCGCGCAGGGCACGGCGCGCGTCATGTTCGCCCGGCATGAAGGCCAGGACATCGGTTTCATTTTCGGCGGGATGCTGGGGCCATGTTACCGCGGGCAGCAGTTCAGCTATGATGCCGCCTGGAAGGCTCTTTCCATCGGCAACCTTTTGCAGGTGGAGCAGATACGCTGGCTGTGCGAGGAAGGGGCTGTCCGCTATGATATGGGCACGGCCTCCGGGGAGCCCATGGCCTACAAGTTGCACTGGACGGAAGCGCATCCAACTTCGCAGACGTGGTTTTTGCAGCCGCGTTAGGAGGATGCGGCCGCGGGCGTGGGTATTTCACAGGGAAAATACCGATGGTGTTTTCCTGCCCGCAAGAAGAGGAAAGGGGGATGTCGCAAGCGGCATCCCCCTTTTTGTCATGGTTTGGCCGTGGAGTCCTAGCCCCACAAAACGAGGCGCGTCTCCAGAGGCGAGGACAGGCCTTCGGTGCAGGGCATGACGCGCACGCCGTACACATGGATCCCGCTGCGGGAAGGCGTGTAGGTGCAGACAAAGGTCATGGTCCCGTCCACCCCTTCGCTCTCCGGCTGCATCTCCACCACATCGGGCGTTTCCGTGAAAGTGGAGCCGTCGCCGGGACCGGCCACCAGCTGGACCAGCAGCTCGTCGAGCTTCATGCTGCCGGGATGCACGGTCACGGCCACATGCAGGGACTGGCCGTCCAGCAGGCTGTCTTCCTTGATGCCTTCGATGCGGATGGTATCCATCTGCACGGAGCCGAAGCGCACGTTGACGTCCTGCTTCCATTGGCTCAGATGTCGGGCCAGGGCGTAGTGGTTGCTGCGGAGCTCCTGATGGCTGGTGGCCGCCGGGATGTAGTAGTCGCTAAGGTAATCGCGCAGCATGCGGTGCGAGCTGTACTGGGCGATGAGCGTCTGCATGGCCTTGCGGACGCGCAGCAGCCAGTTGTGGGGCCGGTTGTCCGCATCGCGCTCGAAGTACAGCGGGATCACCTTGTCTTCCAGCAGGGAATACAGGGAGGCCGCATCGTCATAGTCGCTCTGCTCGGGGCCCAGGCTGCCTTTGGCCACCAGGGGGCCGATGGTCCAGCCGTTGGTGCCGTTGTAGCCTTCGCACCACCAGCCGTCGGCCACGCTGAGATTGAGGCCGCCATTGACCGCCACTTTCTGGCCGCTGGTACCGCAAGCCTCGTAGGGGCGGCGGGGATTGTTGAGCCAGACATCGCAGCCCTGGACCATCAGGCGGGAGACCGCCAGGCTGTAATCCTCGATAAAGAAGATCTTGCCGAAGAAGCGGGGCGACAGCATGTGCTGGAAGAGTTCCCGGATCAGGCCGATGCCTTGGCCATCGGCAGGATGGGCCTTGCCGGCAAAGACGAATATGACGGGCTGGCTGCTCTTTTCCAGGATGCGGGCCAGACGGTCCACATCGGCAAAGAGCAGGGTCGCACGTTTGTACGGCGCAAAGCGGCGGGCAAAGCCGATCACCAGGGTCTCGGGGGTCAGCCGGGACGTCATCTCCTGCTGCTTTTCGTAGGGGATGGCAAATTTTTTGAAGAACTCCGGCAGGCTGGAGCGGATGGCTTCCAGCAGGTGCTTTTTCTGGGTCTGGCGAGCCGTCCAGAGGTCGGCATCGGGGATGTCCGCGATGCGGGTCCATTTTGGGTCGTCGGGCGTCAGTTCCTGCCAGCCTTCGCCCAGGTGCTTTTGCAGCAGGGGACGCATGGCCGGACCGGCGTAGGAGGGCACATGGATGCCGTTGGTCACGGAGAAAATGGGGATCTCCGCCACCGGGACCCCCTGCCAGCCTTCCTGCCACATATGGCGGGAGACCACACCGTGCAGGGCGCTGACGCCGTTGGCCTTCATGGAATACTTGAGGGCCAGGACGGTCATCTCGAAGACGTTGCGCTCGCTGCCTTCGAAGCGGCCCATATTGACCAGGGTCTGCCAGCTGATGCCCACGGTCTGGATGTAGGGCTTGAAATAGGCCTCCATGCTTTCCAGCGAGAAGCGCTCATTGCCGGCATCCACGGGCGTATGGGTCGTGAACAGGGTGCTGCCGCGCACCACTTCGCCCGCCTCTTCGAAGGACAGGCCATTCTCCTGCATGAGCAGGCGGATGCGTTCGAAGATGAGGAAGGCCGAATGACCTTCGTTCATGTGATAGGCGGCGGGGCGGATGTCCAGGGCGCGCAGCATGCTCACGCCGCCCCGGCCCAGCAGGATCTCCTGCCGCAGGCGGATGTCGCGGTCGGCTTCATACAGGCGGGCCGTGATCTTGCGGTCCTCCGCCGTATTGGAGGGCAGGTTGGTGTCCAGCAGGTAGAGGTTGATCCGTCCCACGCGTACCAGCCAGATCTGGACGTGCAGGCGGCGGCCCGGCATCTGCAGGTAGATCTCGCGGGGTTTGCCGTCCTGATCCTTGACCTGCTCTATGGGCAGGGTTGCGAAATCGTTTTCGGGATAGACTGGGGTCTGGTCGCCGTTCTTGTCGATGATCTGGCGGAAGTAGCCGTTCTTGTACAGCAGGCCCACGGCCACCAGCGGGATGTTCAGGTCACTGGCGGATTTCAGGTGGTCGCCGGAAAGGACGCCCAGACCGCCGGAGTAGATGGGCAGGCATTCGCTCAGGCCGTATTCTGTGGAGAAATAGGCCAGAGGCTGCTGCGGGGTCAGGGGGCCGAAGCTTTGCGGCGCCTCGGCCATGTAGGCATCGAAGGCCGCCATGGTCTGGTTGTACAGCCGCAGGTAGCTCTGCTCGTGGGCCACGATGATCAGCCGTGCCCGGGTGGCTTTTTCCAGCGTGGCGATGGGATTGTGGTTGCTGCGTTCCCATTCTTCTTCGTTGAGGGCCGAGAAGAGGTAGTGGCATTCGGGGTGCCAGCTCCACCAGAGGTTGTGGGCCAGCTCACGCAGACGGCCGATGGCCGGGGGCAGTGAGGTCAGGGCCGTGAAGCTGTGCAGGTTGGGCGTGGTGGACATGGTGGTCGCCAGCACACGGGTCAGGGTCGTGCTGCCGCCGGCGGGCTGCGAGCTGCGCTGGCGTGCCTTGTCCAGGGCCAGACCGTAGGCCTGCACATAGTAGGGGAAGAACTGCTCCCAGGAGCAGCCTTCGGCCACATGGCGCACCATGTGCCGGTGTTCCTGCATCTGCTCTTCGGGCAGGGAGGCATACTGCAGGAGCACGTCGCGCAGGCTGGCCGCGGTCTCGTCATACGAGGTCTGGCGGCGGCAGATGATGGTCACGCCGTTCTTATCGCGCTGGCTGGAGCGCACCCACATGCCGAAGCCGGAAAGGTCGGTGGTGACCGTGGGCACGGCATGGGCGGCGCTTTCCTGCGGGGTATAGCCCCAGGGCTCGTACCAGGAGGGGAACACGCCCAGATCGCAGGCGGCCAGCACCTCTTCATAGCGCATGTTCAGGAAGCCGTCCTTGCCGTCGAGCAGGGCGGGATCGAAGATGACCTGCACGTGGTTCTCCGGCCTGTTGTCCAGGCCCAGGCGCTGGCAGGCATTGAGGATGGGATCGTTGGGCTGGTTGTAGACATGATGGCTGCTGATCCAGAAGCCGCCCTGGCCGGGGAGTTTGGTCGGGTCGCCACTGACGGCATCGGCATTGACCCCGCTGTGTCCGCCCATGACCGCGCACAGGGCCAGCACATTGGACTGGGACTGGCTGAGGGCCGTATTGACCATGCCGAGGGCATCCAGGAACACGTCGATGCCCTTGTTGTGATATTCATAACGGCCGGACACGAGGAAGACGCGGGTATCCTCGGGCAGCCGGCGGCGCAACAGACGGCCGGCTGCCTCCAGCAACCGCTGCCGGGAAGCCGCGGCCAGGCTCCTGTCCCGGCTGTAGTCGGGGATGACGCGCAAGTCCAGACCGTTGAGGGTCAGTACATCGGGGGTACGCCCCAGAAAGACGCCCGCCTCGTCGGCCGTGATGCGGCTGACGGTGGTGAAGCAGTCGGCTTCGCGTGCCGAGGCCGTCTCCATGGAGCATTTGGCCGTGATATTGTAGGCCCCGGCCTCATGCTTGGGGTTGATCTGGTGCATCTGCTTGTAGATGTCGAAGCCGGAACCGGCCATGGAGCGCCCCAGCATGGTGGCGTGCGTGGTGAAGACCGTGCCCACATAGGGGGCGTTGGTCTTGAGATAGAGCAGGCCGCCGCCGCACATCCATTCGTGGAAGTGGGCCAGGGCCGGGCCGTCGGCAGGGATGTGCAGCGCCTTGCAGGCGGCTTCGATCACTTCGCCGCAGGCCGTGCTGAACATGACCGGTTCCACATAGTCCCAGCCGCCGGAGATGGAGTCCACGCCGTAGCGGTTCCAGAGCGAGAACAGCAGCTGGCTCTGGTCGTAACGGTCACGGTACCCGACCAGGATGACTTTGGGGCGGCCGGGGATGTTCCAGCGGCCGAAGCGGCAGCTCAGGTTGCGCCGGTCGGTCTCCTGGCGCAGCTCCTGCCAGCAGGGCTCGTCGGTCTCTTCGAAGTCGGGGTTGTTGCCCAGGTCGGGCCCCAGAAGAAAATAATTTTCTCCAAAGGCAGCCAGGGCTTCCAGGATCTTGCTGCTGACGACGGCATAGATGCCGCCGACCTTGTTGCAGACCTCCCAGCTGACTTCGAAGAGGGTCGCGTTTGACAGATCTTGTGACATTGAGACGGATCTCCTTGCATTCATGAAAGCCCCCGGAGAGGTCTGTCCGGGCCATGCCTTCGCGCAGGGCATGATCCGCCAGGCAGGCCGTGCCGGGAGTGCGCTAACTGCGGGACGCTCCGGCAGCGGGCAGGGGGGCATCCAGGGTCAGGCCGAAGTCGGCCAGTACGTTCATGTAGTTGATGTAGGCATCATAGGGGGTGCCGTACGGATTGAAATAGCTGTGCACGTCGCCGTCGGCGAACCACTTGGTGCACATATAGTAAAAATGGTCGGATGTCTGCAGGCGTCGCCAGGTGCGCAGCAGATCTTCGTTGCCGCCGGCCTTCACCTTTTCTTCCAGACGGTAGACAGCCGTGATGGCATCCTGCTGCATGTCATTGCCCAGCCAGGCGGTCAGGTCGCGCTCGGCGTCGGCCCAGGACATGAAATTGTGCACGTCGAGACTGGCCACGGGCTGGAACATGGCCGCCGCTTCGGTGGGCGTCACGAAACTGAAGCCCGGCAGGGAAAGCAGGACGTCCGGCAGGGCCTCCATGAACTGGAAGATGCCCGTGGATTCCCACTGGTGTTCGCCAAAGGTCTCGTAGTCCATGAACAGGTTGATGATGTCCCCTGCGGCCCCGGAGGCCTGGGCCCAGCTGGCGAATTTTTCCGCCGTCAGCGGGAATTCCGGCCATTCGTGGTTGGAGAAGCGGAAGGCGATGTCGTCGGAAAGGCGGTAGTTCTTGAGCAGCAGGCGCAGGGAGTCGCACCCCGAAGGCCTGTAGACGAAGTTGGGGCTGCGCCAGCCCAGCACATGGTCGGCGCCTTCCGCCAGGATGGCCTTGTAGCCCATTTCCTCCACGGTACGGGCCAGGGCGTTGTTGTAGATGAGCTCGGTATTGCGGAACGAGGTGGGCCGCACTCCGAACAGCTCTTCGATGCGGTCATCGTGCAGGCGGACCTGCTCCCGGAACTCGTCAGGCGAGTAGAGGAAGGCCAGCGAGTGGTTGTAGGTCTCGGAAAGCAGCTCCACGCAGCCGGTGGCCACCAGCTCCCGGTAGCTCTGGATGACTTCCGGGGCGTAGGTCTCGAACTGGTCCAGGGCCGTACCGGAGATGGAGAAACTCACCTTGAACTGCCCCTCATGGCGCCGGATGAGCTTGAGCAGCAGGGCGTTCATGGGCAGATAGCATTTGCGCGCCACCTTGAGGAGGATGCCGCAGTTGGCGTTCTCGTCCTCGTACCAGGAATTGGCGCCGATATCGAAGAAGGTGTAGTGGCGCAGACGGTACGGCTGGTGTACCTGAAAATAGAAACAGATGGCGGACATGCTATCTCCTCCCCGCAACAAGCTGGTCGTAGATGGCGCGCAGCTTGGTGGCGGCATTCTCCCAGCGGATGTTCTTCAGTTCTTCACGGCAATTGCGGACTTCCTCGGCGGCCAGCAGGGGATAGGCCAGCAGGGCGCAGATCTTGTTGGCCATTTCCCGCACATCCCAGAAGTCGGCCTTGATGGCGTTGCGTACCACTTCCGCCACGCCGGACTGGCGCGAGATGAGGACGGGGACGTCGTAGGCCATGGCTTCCAGCGGCGCGATGCCGAAGGGCTCGGAAACGCTGGGCATGACGTAAAGGTCGCTCATGGCGTACATGCGGTCCACTTCGCCGTTGCGCAAAAAGCCCGTGAAATGGAATCGGTCCCCGATGCGCAGGTGGGCCACACGGCGCACCATGTTGGGCAGCATGTCGCCGCTGCCGGCCATGATGAAACGCGTGTGGGGCAGACGGTCCAGTACCAGCTTGGCGGCTTCGACAAAATAGTCGGGGCCTTTCTGGTAGGTGACGCGGCCCATGAACAGGACCCGCTTCTCATGACGGCAGCGTTCGGGGATGACCACGCTCTTGTGGATGTCATTGCGGGAGACGGCGTTGTGGACCACGGAGATCTTGTCCTCGGGGATGCCGTACTGCGCCATGACTTTCTGCTTGGTGTAGTGGCTCACGGCCACGACGCGGTCGGCGGCCTCCATGCCTGCCTTTTCGATGTCGGCCACGGTCTGGTTGAGGTTGTCGCCGCTGCGGTCATGCTCCAGGGCATGGATATGGGCCACCAGCGGTTTGCCCGTCAGCTGCTTGACCAGCATCCCCGCCGGATAGGTCATCCAGTCATGGACATGGATGACGTCGAATTCCAGGCGTCCGGCGATGACGGCCGCGGCGCAGGCATAACGGTAGACTTCGCTCATGAGGTCTTCGCCGTAACCGCCGTGCAGCGTCAGGGTCTCGCACTGTTCCCGGGTCTCTGCGATCTCGCGCAGAAGGTGCTCCCGCTCCGGGCCTTCATGCTGCAAGACGGTCCGCAGGGTCGGGTCGGCCAGACGTTTTTCGGAAAGCAGACGCTGGAGCTCCCGGTGCTCTTTCAGATAGCTGCCGCTGTTCAGATAGGGGCGCAGCGGCGAGTCGATATATTCCAGATGCAGCTTTTCGCGCCAGATCTCTTCGATCTCGTCCCGGAAGCCGGGGACGAGCTTCGTGTACTGGCGGTCATGCCATATCTCGCGCACGTCTTCTTCGCGCCGGAGACGGGCGCTGCGGGTGCAGACCCGGGTGCCCGAGGCGGAAAACATGGTCAGGCCGTCCGGCAGATGGACAGGGCGGTCACTTTCGGCACGGGGCAGGACAAAGAAGATCTCCGTGCCTTTCTTGGCCAGTGCCGTGGCCATGCCCTGGCAGGCCGTGCCCAGCCCGCCGCTCTTGAAGGGGGAAAATTCCCAGCCGAACATGAGGACGCGCATTACCTGTCTCCTTGCAGCAGGGCGTTTTCCCACTGCGCATAGGCCTGGGGAGCCACCTTTTCCAGCCTGTTCAGCAGACGCAGGCATTCGGCCACGCTCCAGGCCTGGGCGATGCAGCCGTTGGGCAGATGCGGCGGGTCTCCGTCGAATATCTCGGAGATGCTCCCGATACCGGCGCCGCCCAGATGGCTGCCGAAGAGGGGCGTCAGGGTATGCAGCAGGTCGCGCGCGGCGCCTTCCTCATCCCAGGCAGCCCGCAGCAGGGCATCGCCGTAAGCGCCCAGAAGCCAGGGCCAGACCGTGCCCTGATGGTAGGCTTTGTCACGCTCTCCGGGCCCGCCTTCATAAAGGGAGCAGTACTCGTTGGCGCTGGGGGCCAGCGTGCGCAGCCCGCAGGGGGTCAGCAGGCACTGGCGCACGCGCGAGACCACGGAGGCGTAATTGTCTTCTTCGAGGATGGGGAAGGGCAGGGAAACGGCGAACAGCTGGTTGGGCCGCACACGGAAATCCCGCTCGCCATCCCGCCAGACGTCGGCCAGATAGTCGCCCCGGTAATCTTTGATCCAGTGCCGGTGGACGAAAACGGCGCGCATGCGGTCCCGCTGGTCGACGGAATCCTGCCAGTGAGGTTCGTCGAAGCGCCGGGCCAGATGGTCGGCAAAGGCCAGGGCATTGTACCACAGGGCGCTGATCTCCACCGGCTGGCCGTGCCGCGGCGTGACGGGCCTGCCGTCGACCACGGCGTCCATCCAGGTGAGCTGGGTCTGTTCGTCGCCCACGTCAAGGAAGCCTTCCTCGTCGGCACGGACGAACGGGACCTGCCCCCCGGCATAGGCCCGGAGGATCTCCTTGATGGTGGGCCAGCAGTGCTCTTTCACAAAGCCCATGCGCTGCGGATCGACCTGGAGCAGCATCTGCACGGCCCAGACATACCAGAGGGAAGCGTCCACGGAGTTGTAGGCATGACGGCCGTCGGCGGAAAAAACGTTGGGGATGAGGCCGCCACGCACGGCGGCGCCCATGTTGGCAAGGATCTGTTCGCCCAGATCCTGGCGACCGGCAAAAAACGTCAGGCCGGGCAGGGCGATCATGGTGTCGCGTCCCCAGGAGCCGAACCAGTGGTACCCGGCCACGATGCTGTCGATCCGGCCGGTCGTGCTGCCGGGCGTGGCGATGAGGAAACGTTTCCCTTCCCGGGCCAGATGCTTTTGCAGGCTGTCCGTCTCGGCTTCTTCGTCGCTCCGGCGCTGGCTCTCTTCCTGCCACAGCCGTTCGAAGTCATGCCGGCTGTGTTCCTTTTGCAGGCTCTCCGTGGAGACGGTGAGATAGACGGCATGGCCGGGAACAAGATCCACTTCGAAAATCCCGGGCATGAACAGGTCTTCCTGGAAGGGGAAGCCCCGCTCCTGTTCCACGAGATACTCGATGTTGTAGTACCAGTCCTGGGCCGTCTGCCAGGAGGAAGGGCCGTCCATCTGCAAAAAAAGTTCGGGCAGCTGGGGATCCGGGCGCACGGATGCCCCGTACAGGGTCGGGGAGACGCTGCTGTCGATGGCTTTGTCGGCGCGGATGACCGCATGCATGTTGCGGCAGGCCAGCAGGGGCTTGATGCGCAGGCGCAGGGGCGGGGGCTCGGGACTGGCGATACTGGCCTTGTAGCGTATGAGGAGGACATGCCGTCCCGGCAGCAGCATGAGCTCGCGGGTCAGCGTCACATCGCCGAAACGGTAGCGGAAAGAGGGCCAGAGCCCGGCAGAGGCGGCCTGCATGTATTCATGCCCGCGCGGGAAGTACACGCCCGGATGCTTGCGGCAGGAGAAGAAGAACTCTTTGCCTGCCATGAGCAGGGATTCCTCAAGGGTGGAGAGCAGCACATGGCGGCCTGCGGGCCGGGCCAGCTCGGTGACGAACAGGCCGTGGTATTTGCGCGTATTGCAGCATACCAGCGAGCTGGAGGCATAGTCGCCAAGACCGTTGGTCTCCAGCCACTCCTTGCGGAGGGCCTTGCGCAGGTTCTGGCAGGCGGGACGGTCAAACTGGAATTTCATGTATCCTCCTCAACCGGAAAGGATGGACATATCCGCGGAGACCGTGGAGAGGGGCGGGCCGCTGCATCCGCGAAAGTGCAGGGCAGGGGAGGCAAAGCGTCGTCTTTCCGGGGCTGACGGCCGCTTCATATTTGGTTTCAAAATACGTCAGCTCTTGCGGGGATGTCAAAAACATTTTTCCGGGAAAAAGGATACGCACGCTTCCGGCAGAGAGTATGACAAGGGGACGGCGTTTTCACGTCGTCCCCTTGGGTGATCTTCAGTCTAGGCCCGGGAAGGGCTGTCTTCCCCGGCCAGGGCGGAGCGCAGGTCCTCCGCGGGTATCTCCCGTAATGCCAGCACGATGGCGGGATCGAAGGCGGGGCTGGCCGACAGGATGTCCAGGGCCTGGCCGATGGGCATCCCCTGCCTGTAGGCCCGGTCGCTGACCATGGAGCAAAAGGCGTTGACCACGGCCAGCAGGCGGGCATGGGGATTGATCTGATCGCCCTTCAGGGCCCGCGGACCGCTGCCGTCGAATTTTTCGTTCATGTCGTGCAGGGCTTCGGGAACAGGCAGCCCGAAGTTGATCCCGTACAGGACGCGGAAGGCATACTCCGAAGACTGCAGTACGGCCTGCTGCTCCTCGGGCGTGAGCTTGCCGCTTTTGCGCAGCAGGTGGTGCGGTACGAAGATCTTGCCGATCTGCGAAAGCTGGGAAGCCATGCGCAGGGTCAGGACAGCCGTATTGTCCAGCTCCATATGCCGGGCCAGCAGCTCCGCCACATGCCGCATCTTCCGGGTATGGCCCACCAGGTTGGGGTCCACATATTCCACGGCGCGCACCAGGGCTTCCATAAGATGGTGCTGGCGTTCCTGGGTTTTCTGGGCCTGCCGGCGGAAGCGGGTGATATCCTTGAAGATGGCCACGACGCTTCCGGGAAGGGGAGCTTCCTTGGCGGGGTCCTGCTCCTGCCTGTCCAGAAAAACATAGAGGGAGACCCTGTAAAGATGTTCCTTGCCGTCAGTACCGGGCAGGGCCAGCTCCACGCCGTCGAAGGACGGTTCCTTGATCTTGCGTTCGATGCCTGCCTGCAATTTGTCGGCGTCCTCCTGGGGGAAGAGATCCCTGAGGGACTTGCCGGCCAGCTCATCCTGCGGGATGCCGCCGCAGATCTTGGCAAATTCGGGGTTGAAGATGCGGACGCCGTCCGTGGCACTGAACAGGACCAGCCCCAGGCGCATGGAATCATTGACGCTGTCCAGCACCTGCTTCTGGTCGCGGATGACCGTATACAGGGCCTTGAAGTAGGCGGCCGAAGCCCGGTGGGCCCGCCCCACCAGGCAGGAGACCCCGAAGGCCAGCAGCAGGCCGATCCCCAGGCTGGTCAGCAGGCCGACGGCATAGATCTGCATGGATTTGTGGAGGATCTCCCGGTCGATGTCCGCGGCGGGCAGGGAGGCCACCAGCATCAGCGTATTGGGCAGCGAGGAAATGAAGGCCAGGGAATAGACGTCATCCCCTTCGGCCAGGGCAGGACGCTTTTTGAAGTCCAGCGAATGGGTGCCGGCCACGCCTGCACGGAGGGGGAGCTGTTGCAGGGCGTCCTCCCGCAGCAGAAAGACGCTGCTCCTGTCCGGGAAAAGATCCACCAGCCTGAGCTGGCTTTCCTTGTCCTGGAGGATGTTCGTCAGGGCCGCGTCCATGGGGAAGCACAGGAGCAGGCAGCCGACGACACGGGGCCTGTCCTTGCCGCTGATCTCGAACAGGGGGGCACCGGCCTGCAATGCAAAGTGGTCATCATGCTTGTGGATGGCGCCAAAGGAAAGCGTCCTCGATGTGACGGCCTGCCGGACGAGAAGATCGTCGTCGTAGTTGTCGGCAGCGTCAGAGGCGCTGTCCACGATCTTGCGGCCACCGGGCAGGAACATGCGGATGCGGTCAAGATCGTTCTGGTAGGCGATGTCCGCCAGCAGCTGCTGCATGTGTTCGCGCTGGTCCTGCAAGGAAAGCTGGTCGCTGTCGGATCCGGGAGCGGCGGTGCGGGAGCTATTGTCCAGCAGGTCGGAGGGCAGGGCGGCCATGTCCGCGGCGAACAGGCGGACGCTCTCCGAAAGGGCCAGCGTGTTGGTCTGTTCCAGCATGGTCCGCCGCCAGTCTTGCAGGCGGATCTGCATGGTATCGATCTTGGACAGGAGGAAGCGGTTTTTGTCCGCCAGGATGGCCTGGGTGCTCCGGTCGACCTGCAGGGAACACAGGGCATAGGAGAGCAGCAGGACCAGTACGAAAAGCACGAGGCTGATGCCCAGCCGTTTGCTCATGAAATGATGCGGCTTGGCAGGGAAGTCGGGGTCGGGAGTGTTCATGGGCTACTCGTTTGTTTTTTTGCCTCGCATGTGGGCCCAGCGTGACTTCTCGTTGAACGAGAACTGCGGGACATAATGTCGCAGGCGCCCCTGGGGCAGGATGGCATTGCTGATGTTGTCCAGGATGACGATGTCCTTGTCCATGTAGACGGCCAGAACGGCATGGGACAGGCGGCGCAGGGTATCGCGCAGGACAACGATACGCAGTTTGTCCGTATCCATGCCCAGCTCTTTGAGCGTGAAATATTTGACGATGGCGTAATCTTCGCAGTCGCCAGATTTTTTGAGGAACAGGTTGGGCCAGACCCAGTAGTCGGCCTTGCCCCAGTTGATGATATCCTCACGGTAAGGAAAGCGGTTCCAGAACGTGTTGACATAGCGCAGCAGTTCCATGCCGCTTTTGCCCTGCGCCCCCTGTTTGAAGGAATCCCAGGTGGCGGTCCGGGTGAAGACCTTGCCGCTGACGAAGATGGGCTCCAGCTCGTTCATGCGGCGGACCTCAGCCCAGGCGGGCAGGCTGTCGAGAGGGCGCCGGAACTCCACGGTCCCGAACAGGGGGATGGAGGCGGCCTGCGCCGGGAGGATGCCGAACAGACAGACCAGAAAAACGGCAAGGCAGGCGGAGATGCATGCGATCCGGTGCGGGCGTATGACCGGAGACCGGAGGGGAGACCGGGCCGGGCAGGATATGGGAACGGAGCGCACAGGAAGCATGGGAAAACCGCCGGAAGGCTGATGTCTGGGAATACGGGGATGCGTTTTTGTACTGCGGGGGACGATCCTTGTCGAGATATGTAGAGCCTTTGCAATTATACGGTTACTATATGTATTTTTAGATATTTTGCTCGTTAAGATGATGTCCGGCATACATCTTGCTATACCAGTTTTCTCCAAAGGATACAGGCCAAAGCAAGGTAAAGTAGCCCCATAAAATTGACGAGGTAACAACAGTAGCGAGTACGCAAGCTCCGAAAACCCTTCAACCAGGCGAATGTCCGCTCTACTACCCAGCGGTGGGCAGGAGTCCTCCAGCGGTCCCGAACTTCTTCCCCCCGGCTGCGGATATGCTCCTCAAATCCGTTTACATAGACTTCTTCGCTGACTCGCGGGTAGTCATAGCCCTTGTCCAGACAGAGATGGCGTACGGCAGACCCCAGAAACCAGCCGCCCATTTCCCGGGAGTTCTTCAGCGTCGCTTCTATCAGGCGGCTGTCATGAACATTGGCACCTGTGACTGTCACTCCCAGAGGAATACCCTGACCATCCACATGGAGATGTATCTTGCCGCCGCTTCGGCCCCTGTCCGTCGGGTTGCGTCCAAGGCCCTCAGTCGCTGATTTTTTGAGAGCGCGTCGGGGCTTGCAGCAAGGTGCCGTCCATAGCCTGCCATTGGGCGTCGACGCCGACCTTTTCCCCATATTCAGCAAGAAGGATGCGAAAAATCTCCGCCATGATGCCAGCTTTGTTCCATCGCTGGAAGTGCTCGTGGACAGTGCTTTTTGATCCATAGCAGGCGGGAAGCATGGCCCATTGGCATCCTGTCCGGCATTTGTAGAGGATTCCTGCCAGAACCGTGCGCTGCGCAAGCGGTTTGCTGCCGCCGCTTCTTTTTCGTTTGAACGGGGCAAGGAGAGGCTCGATACGTTCCCACAGCTCATCAGGCACATCACGAAAATCTGTTTGTTTCATGGGACGAGATTACCACACCTTTTAAAATCAAAAAACATGCCGGACATCCTCTAAAATATGTTGACTATATATATATATATATATATATAGTCAACTCACTCCATTTTTTTGAGGGTGAGCCTAATGCTGAAAAATAAGATAATACCTTTTGCTTTATGTCTTTTCCTCGCTTGGTGGGCAGATGCGGTATGGAGTCAGGAGCCTCCGGCCCGGGGGAATAATACAGCGCATATCACAGTGAACGATACCGTGTACGGTGTGCTGCACAACCATCGCAGCCTGATGAGCATCAAGGAGAACCGTGCGGTCCTGGAGCATGAGCTCAACAAGGCCCGTGCCGGCTTCGGCCCGCGTGTGGACGTCACGGGGGAGATCGGCGTGGGTGTCCTGAGCGATACCACGTCCCGCGGTCTGAACCTCGATGACCAGTGGTTGAGCGTGGGCAGTGTCTCCGCCAAGCTGGTGCAGCCCATCTGGGACGGCTTTGCCACGCGCAGCCGCGTGCGTGCCGCCCAGGCCACCCTGGATTCCGTCAAGGCCAGGATCTTCGACACGGCCATGTCCCTTTCCCTGGACGGCATCATCGCCCACATCGACCTGCTGCGCCGTATCAAGCTGGTGGAGCTGGCCCGCAACAACGTGGCCCGGCATGAGTCCATCCTGGCCCAGGCCCGTGACCGCGCCAGCATGGGGGCGGATACCCAGGCCGATGTGACGCAGGCGGAATCGCGCCTGCAGCGTGCCCATTCCGCCCTGGCCGAGGCGGAAGACGCCCTGCGCGTGGCCTATGCCACCTATTCCCGCCTGACCGGCATCTATACGGTCGGCAAGCTGGATGCGGTGCCCATGCCGGCCGAGATGCCCGATACCGCGGCGGCCTTCATCCAGATGGCGGAAAAGCACAATCCCAAGCTGGCCGCCTATTTGCAGGACATCCGTGCTGCCAAGGGCGAGAAGGAACTGGCCCAGTCAGCCATGTATCCGACCTTCCAGCTAGAGGCCGGGCCGGAGTACAGTGACCGCGGCGGCGACCGTGACCGCTGGGTCTACAGCTTCGATGTCCTGGCCACGGTGCGCTGGAACGTGTTCAACAGCGGCGCCGACGTGGAAGGCATCCGCGCGGCCTCGGCGCGGGAACGCGAGGCCCGGCAGAACCTGTACGATTACATGGACACCCTGCGCCTGGACATGGAATCCACCTGGAGCAACTATCTGGCGGCCAAGGAACAATACAAGTTCTACACCAAGGCCGTGGAAAACAATACCTACACCCGGCAGGCCTACCATGACCAGTTCCTGCTGGGTACGCGCAGCCTGCTGGACGTGCTGGATTCGGAGAACGAACTCTACAATTCCGCCAGCCAGGCCGAGACCGCCCGCGGCAATATCCTTGTAGGCGCCTACCGTATGTGCGCTCTGGCCGGTGACCTGCTGCCCCGTATGGGGGTCCCGGCGGAAGAGATCAAGTCGGGGCCCAAGGAAGCCCAGCCCGTCAAGGGCGAAGATTTTGAAATGGGCTGGTTCAAGTAACCGGGGAGCCCCTGCTTCCCGGGTAGCCCATGACAGCTCCGGCAGCCTGGTCTGCCGGGAGGGTTTCGATGCGACAACAGGCAGAGCTCTTCTGCCTGTTGTTTTGCGACAGGACGTCCACAGGATGGACGTCAAAGGATTGTTCATATGTCGGAAAACGGATCCGGGGAAACACGCGGCCCGGAAATGGCAGCCGGAGGCCTGCGGCCTTCCGATGTCGATTTCATGCCGCCTTTGCTGCGCAGTCTTTCCTCCTTGTGCCGCCTCCGGGGCAAGGCCTTGTCTCCCCAGTTCCTGCTGGCCGGGCTTTCGGGCAGTACCGTCTCGGCCCAGGCGTGCCTGCGGGTCGCCCGCAAGGCGGGCCTGACGGGCAGCGTGCTGTATCGTCCCCGGCTGGCTGACCTCTCCAACCTGACGTTGCCCTGCATCCTGCTGTTGTCCGGCAACCGCAGCTGTGTCCTGACCCGGCTGGTGCCGGGAGCTCCGGCGGGGGCAGAGGCGGGCGAGACCGGAGCCGAGACGGCTCAGGCCGAAGTCATCTTCCCGGAGACGGAAAGCGCCAGCCAGCTGGTGCCCCTGGACGCGCTGCAGGAGGAATATACCGGCTATGCCCTGTATGTGGCTGTCCCCGGCCGTCCGCAGGAGCATGTGGAAAAGCTGCGTCTGGCCAAGGGAAAACGCTGGTTCTGGGACGTGCTGCGCTATTATGCGCCCATCTACCGGCATGTGGCGCTGGCCAGCGTCATCATCAACCTCATCGCTCTGGCCAGTCCCCTGTTCGCCATGAACGTCTACGACCGGGTCGTGCCCAACAATGCCATAGAGACGTTGTGGGTCCTGGCTTCCGGTGTGATCATCATTTATCTGTTCGACTTTTTGCTGCGGGCCCTGCGCACGCACTTCGTGGACGTGGCCGGGCGCAATGCGGACATCGTGCTCTCCAGCAATCTGGTGGACAAGGTCCTCACCATGCGGCTGGAAAGCAAGCCGGAATCCACGGGCTCGCTGGTCAACAACTTGCGTGAATTCGAGCAGTTGCGCGAATTCTTCAGTTCGTCCTCGCTGCTGGCCTGCATCGACGTCCCCTTCCTGGTCATCTTCCTGCTGCTGATAGCCTTCATCGCCGGGCCCATGGTCTTCCTGCCGCTGGCGGCCATGCCCATCCTCATCGGGCTGGGGCTCTTCCTCCAGACCGCGGCACGGCGCTGCGCCGAGCAGAGCTACAAGCAGAACATGCAGAAGAACGCCCTGCTCGTGGAGATGGTCAACGGCCTGGAGACCATCAAGGCCTGCCAGGCCGAGGGCCGGATGCAGCGCCTGTGGGAGGCGGTGGTGGGGCTTTCCGCCAAATCGACGGCGGAGTCGCGCCGGTACAGCAGTCTGGCCGTGACGGCCTCCACCCTGGTGACCCATATGGTCACGGTGAGCATGATCATCTGGGGCGTCTACCGGATCTCGGAAGGCCTGATGACCATGGGAGCCCTCATCGGCTGCAACATCCTTGTGGGCCGGGCCATGGCGCCGCTGATGCAGCTGGCCTCCCTGTTGACCCGTCTGCAGAATTCCCGTGTTGCCCTGCAGGCCCTCGACCTGCTCATGGAGCTGCCTTCCGAAAACCAGTCGGAAAGCTCCTGCATGGATTTTGGCGAGTTGCAGCCCTCCTTCACCGTGGAGAACGTTTCGTTCGCCTATCCCAATTCCATGCGTCTGGCCCTTGAGGACGTGAGCCTGCGCATCAATCCCGGCGACCGAATCGGCATCATCGGGGCCATGGGCTCGGGCAAAAGCACCCTGGCCAAGCTGCTGACAGGTTTTTACCAGCCGCAGAAGGGCAGCATCAAATTCGGGGACGTGGACCTGCGCCAGCTGCCGACCACGGAGCTGCGCGGGCGCATCGGCGTGTTGCCGCAGGACGTGGTCCTGTTTTATGGCAGCATCCGTGAGAACATCGTCCTGGGGGACCCCACCATCAATGACCATCTGGTGTTCCGGGCCGCGGCCCTTGCCGGGGTGACGGATTTTGTCCGCAACAATCCCGCCGGTTTCGCGGCCCAGGTCGGCGAGCAGGGCAAGGCCCTGTCCGGTGGGCAGCGGCAGGCGGTGGCTCTTGCCCGTGCGCTGGTCCGCGATCCTGAGGTGCTGATTTTGGACGAGCCCACCAGCAATATGGACACGGATTCCGAGCAGCGCCTGCAGCAGCGGCTGGCGGCCGTCTCGCAGGGGCGGACCCTGATCCTTGTGACCCATCGCCTGAGCATGCTGCGCATGGTGGACAAGCTGGCTGTCATGGAGAACGGCAGGCTGCGGATGTTCGGGCCGCGTGACGCCATCCTGAAGCGCTTGCGCGACAACGCCGCCGCAGCCAGGAAGTCTGCCCCGGAAAAAGGGCAGGAGGCCCCCGGGGGAGCCGCTGCCGTGAAGGAGGGGATGGATGGACGCCCGTAAGCCGGATCCCGCGACGCAGAGCGGTGACCGTATTGAAACCAGGCCGCCGGAAGATATCTTTTCGTCTTTGCCTCCCGAGGCTCCCGTACCTGACGGGCAGCCCCGGAAACGTTCGTTGTTCGCCCGCATCTTGCAGGTGTTCCGCCTGATCTTCGTGGGGGATGCCGAGCACGAGCAGCGTCCCGCCACCGGCATGGCGGCGCGCCTGCGCGAGAACTTCAGCCAGGCATCGTCCGCCGGAGACAAGCCCATGACGCGAAAGGAGCTGTTCGCGGCTCTGGACGCTCCCCTGCATGGTCTGATGCCGGATGACATCAATTATGCCAGCGAGGTGGATGCGGCCCTGTCCCGCAGGCCCGCGTTCACGGCCCGTGCCCTGTCCGCGGCGGTGGCCTTGCTCGTCGTGGCGCTGCTCGTCTGGGCCGCCTGGGCCCCCATCGACGAAGTGACCCATGCCGAGGGGGCCGTGGTGGGCTCCCGGCGTACGCAGTCGGTCTCCAACCTGGAAGGCGGTATCCTCCAGGCCGTGCTCGTCCGGGAGGGCGAGGTCGTGGAAAAAGGGCAGGTCGTGGCCCAGCTGGAAAACGTCATGGCCGAGAGCTCGTACCGGGATGCCCTGTACAAGCTGGTGGAACACCGTCTGGCCATCATGCGGCTGGAGGCCATGCTGCGTGACGAGGAGCCTGTCTTCCCCAGTGACCTGCCCGTCTTCCTCAAGGAGATACTGGGAGAAGAGCCGGACGGCGTCCTTGTGGAGCGCGCCCGTCAGATCGTCGATGACCAGCGGAACACCTGGAAGGCGCAAAGTTCCAAACTGCGGGCCGAGCTTTCCATGCTGGAGGCCCAGTATGCCCAGCGGCAAAGCGAGGTGGCGGAGCAGCTGGCACGCAAAAAACAGCTGGACGGCAGTCTGGTGCTGGAGACGGAGCAGCGGGATACGGCCAAGCGCCTGCTGCAGCGCAACAACTACTCCCGCATGGATTATCTGGGGCTGGAGCAGAAGATCATCCAGACCCAGGGCGAGATCGATATGCTGGCCGCGGCCATCCCCAAGACGCAGGCCATGATGGATGAGGCCCGGCAGCGCATCGGCAGCCGGGTGGCGGAAGAGCAGCTGGCCATCAGCCAGGAGATCAACAAGCGGCGCACGGAGCTGGGCTCGGTGCGGGAATCCCTGACCGCCGGAGGCGACCGCGTGACGCGCACCGAAGTACGCAGTCCCGTGCGGGGCAGCGTCAAGCAGATACTGGTCAATACGGTGGGCGGGGTCGTCAAGCCGGGCGAGGCCATCATGGACATCGTGCCCATGGACGAGAGCCTTCTGGTGGAGGTGCGCGTCCGTCCGCAGGATGTGGCCTTTTTGCGGCCCGGACAGGACGTGATGATCAAGGTCTCGGCCTATGATTTCTCCATCTACGGCGGCCTGCCCGGCAAGCTGGAATCCATCAGCGCGGACACCATTGAAGACAAAAAGGGCGATTTCTATTACCTTATCAAAGTCCGTACCGGAGAGACGGCCATCCGGCGTAACGACGAGATCCTGCCCATCATCCCGGGCATGATCGTGGTGGCCGACATCATCATCGGCAAGAAGACGGTGCTCGATTATATCCTCAAACCTGTGATGAAAGCCAGGCAGAACGCGCTTACCGAGCGCTGATCCCTGCTGTGCGGAGCTTCTATGCGCAATCCTGAACGTGTGTCACTGCGGCCCCTGCTGGGAGGGCTGATACTGCTGCTCGCCCTGACGGTCATCGGGGCCACCCGCTTCAACAGTGCGGAACAGCGCGAGATCCTCGACAGGACGGGCAGCCAGCTTTCCGCCTATACGTCCACGGCAGCGGCCATGGTGACGGTATGGACCGGTGTCCAGCGCGATGCTGTGGCGGAGATGGCCCGCTACGACATGCTGCGTCTGCTGGCGGCGGAGATAGCGGAGACGGACCTGCCCGTGGCCTTGCTGCGCGAGCTGGGGGAGACCCCCTGGACGGAACAGGAGCATGGGCGGCACAGCGGCCTTGATGCGCGGGACCGTCAGGCCCTGCGCGACATATCGCCCCATGCCACGCTCATCTATCGCAAATTTGTCGAGTTCATCTCCCGGCATGATTTTGCCGGTGCGGCCCTGCTGGACAGGACCCTGGAACCGGTCATGCTGGTGGGGCAGGGCTGGCAGGCGGATACCAGGACGCTGCTGAAGCAGCGCCGGAGCAAGGGAGCCTTGTCCGGGGCGGGCATGCTGCCCGTCCGGCTCCAGGGGGAACGTCTGCTGGTGGATTTTTACTGTCCGGTGACGGCGCCGGGCTATGTTTCGGCGGACGACTCGCCCCAGGGGATCCTGCTGGTCACCTGTGATATCGGCAAGCTCCTGGGAGGGGGCGGCCAGTCCTCCGAGCTGGGCTATATGAGCCTGCTGCTGGAGACCGGCGGCGACCTTGTCCAGGCCATCGGCATGGGCGAACGTCCAAGCCTCAACCTGGTGACCCTGCCTGCTGGCTTCGGTCAGGACATGACGCCCCGGGACATGGTCTTGCCCGCCATTTCCGGAACCATGGACTGCCTTGTGGTCGGCCAGCCCGTGCCGGGGACGTCCTGGTATGCGGCCGTGGCCTGCCGGGCGGACAGCGTCCGGCAGGAACAGGACGACATGGCCTGGCGCGTCTGGACCATGGCCGGCCTGCTGTTCCTTTGCCTGGCGGGGATCCTGGTCTGGTTCTACTGGTGGCTCGGCATCCGCCGGGAGCGGGGCGAGGTGCGGGAGCTGAAAGACCTCTACGCGACCATGTCCCGGCAGCGTTGCCTGCTGGATACGGTCCTGCGGGCCATGCATTCGGCGCTGGCCCTGGTGGATGGTGAAGGCCGCATCGTCTATGCCAATACGGAATTCGCCCGTCTGGCCCGCTGTCAGGGAGAGGTGCTCCACCTTATGCAGGTACGGCATCTTCCGGATTATCTGGCCCGGAGCCTGGAACGCCACGTGGAATTCGTCTGGCGGACAGGGACGGAATTTTCCGATCAGGAAGACATGCTGGTCGAGGGCAAGCTGGTGCACCTCAATGTGCAGTGCCTGCCCTTTGCCGCGGAAGACGGTGCATCAGGGACCGTCGTGGTGGTCTATCGGGACATCACGGCCCATGTGGAGGCGGAACAGCGCCTTGCCACCATGCTGCGCCAGACCGTCGAGGCCTTTACCCACGCGGTGGAAGCGGTGGACCCCTATTTGAAGGGGCAGTCCGGGCTCACCGGCGAGCTCGCCTACCATCTGGCGGCCTGGCTGGGCAAGGACGATCCGGCGCTGGAGTCCACGCTGCGCACGGCGGCCAGCCTGTCTCAGGTGGGCATGATCCGTCTGCCGCACGAGCTGCTGACCAAGGCCGGTCCCCTGACGCCCGAGGAACGCCTGCTGATGGAAAAGCATGTGGATTATGCCGTGGAGGCCCTGCGGGGCATAGATTTCGGCTTGCCTGTCCTGCAGACCATCGAGCAGATGCACGAGCGTATGGACGGTTCCGGCTATCCCCGGAAGCTGCAGGGCGAGGCCATCTGCCTGCAGGCCCGCATCCTGGCCGTGGCCAACACCTTCTGCGCCCTGATGCGTCCGCGTTCCTACCGGCGCCGTCATGACGAACCGGCGGCTCTGGCTATCCTGCGCGAACGTCCTTTCAAGTATGACCAGCAGGTGGTGGATGCCCTGGCGGCGTTCCTGCAAAGCGCGCAGGGTAAGGAATTTGTCCGGATATTGCAGCAATAGCAGCATAAAAAGGGCGGTATCTGTTCCGGATGGGGAAGGGTACCGCCTTTTTCATACGTTATGCCTGGGGCTGCCGAACCTCAGGGCATCCAGAGGTTCACGCCGTCCAGGGAATGCGCGGCACGCCAGCGGCGCAGCTCGTCCAGCGTTCGCACACCGCCTTCCAGAACAGCCTGATAGTATTCCACCCCGTGGATGCTCTCGTTTTCCGGCGTCTCGTATTTGAGGCGCAGGATGGTATCCCGCGTCGTATCGTCTAGGCGCCGGCAAAGACGGTCGGCAAAGCGTTCGAAATAACCGTCGAACGTCGAGCCGCTCTCGATGTGGATGATGTCGATCTGCCAGGGGGCGCCGCCGGGGCGTTGCCAGATGCCATGCCATTCCAGACAGCGTTCTTCTGTTGCGCTGCCGTCCACGAAGTGCAGGCTGTTCAGATAGGGGGAACTGGCCAGGGCCGCCATGACACGGAAGCTGAGGTCGCGGTCCAGAGTCGGCGTGTAGACATGGAAGTCTATGTCTCTGTGCCGGACCAGCAGGCCCGTCCTGAACGAGCCCACGGCATGGACCACGGCGCCTGCCCGGCGCCAGTGTCCTTCGATGTCCAGTTCCGCCACGATATCCCGGGCTTCTGCCTGCGTGGCGCGGGCCATCGCTTGCCAGGGGGATGCGTTGTCCATGCGGGTCTCCTTGTGTGGTGCCGGTCTGTCTTCAAGAAAAGAAAGCCTTTCTCTTTGACATGTTGGGCACCTTTTTTTATGGAAAAAAACGACAAAATTTTCCACTCCAAAGCTGGAAAAAAGGCTCATGCCGGAGTGTGGCGGACAAAGGCGTGCCGTCCCGGCCCGGACATGATGTGATATCGCGGAGAGACTTATGGATATTCGTCACACGGCGACAACCTGCCCGTATTGCGGCTGCGGTTGCGGCCTGACCCTGGAAACTGCGGAAGGCCGCATTCAGCGTTCCGTGCCCACGCCCGACAGCCCGGTCAACCGGGGCAAGCTGTGCGTCAAGGGCTGGAACGTGCATGAATTCATACAGCACCCTGACCGTCTGAAAACGCCCCTGCTGCGGACGGAGCAGGGCTGGCAGTCCCTGGACTGGGAAAGCGCCCTCGATCATGCCGCCGGGGAGCTGGCCCGCATCCGTGACCAGTACGGCCCTGACAGCATCGGCGTGCTGACCTCCGCCCGCTGCACCAACGAAGAGAACTATCTGCTGCAAAAGCTCACCCGTTGCGCGCTGGGGACCAACAATATCGATCACTGCGCCCGTCTCTGACACGGCCCCACTGTGGCAGGTCTTGCCACTTCGTTCGGCAGCGGCGCCATGACCAACTCTTTCGACGAGCTGGAGCAGGCGAGCTGTCTGTTTGTGATCGGTTCCAATACCACGGTCGCCCATCCCATGGTGGGCATGCGGCTCATGCATTGCCATCGTGAGGGCGGCAAACTCATCGTGGCCGACCCCCGCCGGACGGACCTTGCCCGCCTGGCGGACGTGCACCTGCGCCTGCGTCCGGGAACGGACGTGCCGCTGGTCAACGGCCTGATGCATATCATTTATGAAAATGGCTGGCACGATGCGGCCTTCATCGCGGAACGCACGGAGAACTTCGACGAGCTGCGCGAGAGCCTGCGTGAATGGACGCCCGAGCGGACCGAGGAAGTCACCGGCGTGCCGCGTGAGCTCCTGTTCCGTGCGGCGGAGCTCTATGCCCGCTCGGAGACCAGTGCCATCGTCTATTGCCTGGGCATCACCCAGCACCGCTGCGGCGTGAACAATGTCCGTTCCCTGGCCAACCTGTCCATGCTCTGCGGTCAGATCGGTCGTCCCTGTACCGGTGTGAACCCGCTGCGCGGCCAGAACAACGTGCAGGGCGCCTGCGATATGGGCGGATTGCCCAACTATTATCCCGGCTACCAGTTCGTGGATGACGAGAAGGCCCGCCTGAAGTTCGAGGCGGCCTGGGGACGCTCCCTGTCGCCTTTCCGCGGCCTGACGGCCATGGAGATGATGCACGGCCTGCAGGAGGGCAAGCTCAAGGCCATGATCATCATGGGCGAGAATCCCGTGGTCAGCGACCCGGATTCCGGCCATGTGGTGAAGGCCCTGTCGTCGGCGGAGTTCCTGCTCTGCCTCGACATCTTCCCCACGCCGACCACGGAACTGGCGCACATGGTCCTGCCCGGTGCGTCGTTCGCGGAGACCGACGGTACTTT
>NZ_OX636706.1:1825000-2035000 GCF_951793255.1 Desulfovibrio piger | reverse complement strand
CACGCCGTGGCTGGCCAAGTGCTGCACGGGAGCCATGCAGCCGCCCTGCTGGTGAGGCACGTTTTCCAGCGTGCCCACGGCCTTGATGGCGTTGTCTTCGATTTCCACGATGGTGTAGATGTCACAATGGCCGAAGTGCATGCCCATCTGGGCATCGAGACCGCCAGGCATGCAGGAAGGCACGGCAAGAAGAAAGCTCATGATAAACGCTCCATTTCTGGTCGAAGGTGCGCGGCCTAGCGGCCGGTGCGCATATCCTGAAGGGCCGACCACATGTCCTTCAGGCTGTTGCCAAGAGGATTGTTGAATTCCGTCAGGGCGCGACGCTGCACCATGGCCCGGGTCACCACCGGATCGAAGGGCAGCCGCCCCAGCAGGGTATGGCCGTGTTCGGCGCATTCCGCGGCGATGGCATCGGCCTCGTTCACATTGAGATCAGCCTTGTTGATGATGATGGCCAGCGGGATGCGGAAATGCCGGCACAGATCGGCCACGCGGCTGAAATCGTGGCGGCCTGACGGCGTGGGCTCCACGACGCCCACGGCCAGACTGGCCCCCGACAGGGAGCTGATGACGGGACAGCCCACGCCCGGCGAACCGTCGCACAGGATGGTCTCCAGCCCCAGCGCTCTGGCACGCTCCCTGGCCTGGGCCTTGAGCAGGCTCACCAGACGTCCGGAGTTCTCCTGCCCGGGGAAGAGCTGGGCATGGACCATCAGCCCGAAGCGGCTGTCGCTCACATACCAGTCACCACAATGATTGTCGGGAAAATCGATGGCCTGCTGCGGACAGAGCTTCACGCAGACGCCGCAGCCTTCGCAATGGTCATCAATGAGGAAGCCCCCGTCATGCGGACGTACCGCTTCGAAACGACACAAATCGGCACACTGGCCGCAACGGATGCAGTCCTCCTGACGGATCCGGGCGCTGTGTCCCGAGATGAACGGCGTGCGTTCCTTGACCTCCGGCTGCAGCAGGATGTGCAGGTCGGGCGCATCCACATCCAGGTCACAGATGACCTTGCTTTCGGCCAGATGGGCAAAGGAGGCACAGACCGTGGTCTTGCCCGTCCCGCCCTTGCCGCTGATGACGACGATCTCACGCATGACACACCTCCCCGCCCAGACGGCGCAGGGCATCGCGCAAGTGTTCGAAACGCTGTTTCCATTCCGGGGACAACGCGGCCAGCAGACGGCCATTGGCATATTGCTCGGCGGCGGCCCGTTCAAAAGGCAGCTCCGCCAGCAGGGGCAGGCCGTGTTCGCGACAGTAGTCACGCACCGCGGCGTCACCATCGGCATTGCCCTCGGCCCCGGCCCGGTTGATGACCACGGCCATGGCCTTGTTCAGGGGCAGGAAGGCCTGATGCGCCAATCTGAAATCATGGAAGCCGAAGGGCGTGGGGTCGGCCACCAGCAGGATCAGATCCACATCACGGGTGACCGTGACCGCCGGACAGCTGACCCCGGGAGGCGCATCGAGGATGGCATCGGCCGGGATCTCAGCCAGCATGGCGTCCAGGCGGGCCCGCAACTGGCGCAGCAGGGGCGGCGTCATGGATTCGCCGATACGGGTACGCCCCATGAGGAAGCGGACCGTACCGTCCAGCACCGTGCCGTGTTCCAGTTCGCCCAGCTCCCGACCCACGGGCTTGAGGGCCTTGTCCGCACAGACGGCGAAACAGCCGCCGCAGCCGTGGCACATATCGGGAAAGATGCTGATATTGCCGGCAAAGGAGGCGATGGCCTTGAAGCTGCAGATCTCGCGGCATTTGCCGCACTTGCTGCACGCGGCCAGATCGAGGGAAGGAACTTCCAGCCAGGCCTTGCTGCTCCCCTCCACCTGCGGCGGCAGGAAGAGGTGGAGGTTGGGCGCTTCCACGTCCGTGTCCACGGCCACCAGGGGGCTGTCCCAGACGCTGGCCAGGGAGGCCGCCACGCTGGTCTTGCCTGCCCCGCCCTTGCCGCTGGCAATGGCGATACGCATACGGGTCCTCTACTTGTTGGGCGCGTCAGCAAAGGGGAATTCGCCCTTCTGGAAGCGTTCCACCGCTTCCCGGACGGTACCGCTCACATCCTGGCAGACCTTGATGCCCGCAGCTTTCAGGGCGTCGAAAGCCTTGGGGCCCACATAGCCGCTCAGCACCACCTGCACGCCCGCGTTGGCCACACGTTCGGCGGTCTCGATGCCGGCGCCCATGCTCATGGTCTGGGAAGCGCCGTTGTCGATATAGCTCACGCTCATGTCCGGCAGATCCACCACCACGAAGCCGCCCGCGCGACCGAAACGGGGATCGACGAGATCGTCAAGGGTGGGGCCTTCACTGGAAATGGCAATCTTCTGCATGGTATTCTCCTTTGCGTCCGCAGTCCGCTGATCCGGTTCGGCCAGGGCATAATGACCGCCCTCGATGCGCAGGGCCCGGCCCGTGACCAGGGCCAGCGCCACCGTGCGCCGGGCAGCAGCCAGAGTACGGCCGAACGTATGCCGGGACACACGCATGCGGCAGGCGGCCTCGGAACCGGTCAGACCTTCCAGATCCGCCAGACGCAGGGCTTCGAGTTCTTCCACGCCCAGGCAGACTTCCTCCAGGGCCGTCATGGGGATGCCCCGCGGCTTGAAGTAGGTGACACTGGGAGTGGTGGCCACATAGCGGCACTGTCTGGGACGCGGCATGATTTCTCCAATATCTGGCAAAACGGGCGCGCAGCCGGAAAGGATGGCAGGCTTGCGGACGTTTTGCACAATTGAGCATAATCCTTGCGGCGGCCATGTCAAGCCCCTTTCCCGGATCCCGCCGCTTTTTCCCGCTTCCGCGCAGCGCGTTGACGCTTTTCTTGGCCGCATGGTACAAGTCCCGGACCTGCCCTGTGCAGCCATCCCGAGGTTCCCATGTCCCAAAATCGTGCCAGCATGCTGGACCGCCCCGTGGCCCAGACCTTTTTCCGCTACGGCCTGCCCTGGTCCGCGGCCTTCCTCCTGCTTTCGTCCGCCGGTCTGGTGGATACCATTTTCATCGGTCGCTATGTCGGAGCCCAGGCTCTGGCAGCCGTCAATATCGTCAGCCCTGTCTTCAGCATTTTTTTCGGCATGGGCGTCATGCTTTCCGTGGGCGGCACGGTCCGCAGTGCCCACCATGTGGGGCGTGGCGATCTGCGGGCCGCTTCGGCGGTCTTTGGCCGCACCATGCTGCTCATCCTGCTGGCCGGTCTGGTACTGGCCCTGCTCTCGCTGCTGTTCCGGCCGCTGCTGCTGACGCTGCTGGGAGCAGACGGTGATGTGATGCGGCCCGCACACCAGTATCTGACCACCATCCTGCTTTTCAGCCCTGTGCTGCCCGCCTCCTATGCCCTTTCGCAGTTCGCCCGGGTGGACCAGCATCCCACCCTGGCCTCTCTGGGGCTCATCCTGAGCGCTGCCGTCAATATCTTCCTGGATTACCTGTTCATCGCCCGCTTCGGCTGGGGCGTGCAGGGGGCGGCCCTGGCCACGGGACTGGGCTTCAGCTGCACCCTGCTCCTGTTCCTGATCCACTTCCTTTCCCGCCGTGCCCTGCTGCGCCTGACCCTGAAGGGCTGCGGCTGGCGGGAGATACTGCGGGCCAGCCTCAACGGTAGTGCGGAGAGCATCAACGAGATCTCCGTGGGCAGCATCATCCTGCTCATCAATCATTTGATGATGGCCCGCTTCGGCTCCTCCGGCGTGGCCGCCTTCACCGTGGTCAGCTACGGTTCGTGGTTCGGCCTGACCCTGGCTTACGGCCTCAGCGATACCCTGTCGCCCCTGGTCAGTGCCAACCATGCTGCCGGGTTGCGCCAGCGGACGCACAGATTCCTGCACGTCGCCCTGCTGAGCCTGCTGGCACTGGGCGTGGTCATGTTCCTTGTCTTCAGCCTCTACCCGCAGGAACTTGCCCGCCTTTTCCTGCCCGACAACGCCGCTGTGGGCAGCCTGGCCTGTGACTTCATCGCCGATTTCCGCTGGAGCTTTTTCTTCAGCGGCCTGAACATGGGCATCGCCTGTTACCTGACCGGGCTCAACCGCTCCCTGCAGGCTGTGGGCATGGCGCTGAGCCGCAGTCTGGTCTTTCCCGCCCTGTTCCTGAGCCTGTTCGCCCTCTGGCTGGAAGACGAGCATATCTTCTGGGCCATCCCCCTGGCCGAGGCCCTGACCCTGCTGCTGGGCATCGGCCTGCTGGTCCACGGTCGACGGCGTACCGGCTGGTAGACCTGCTGACAGGAACCACCGCATACCGTATGCTGGCAGTACATGACACAAGGAGATCCTATGTCCACGAAACGCTTTTTGCCCGCTCTGCTGGCCGCCCTGCTGCTGGCCGCTCCCGCCATGGCAGCCGAACACGCTCCGGGGTTCGAAGCCTGCATCAAAAAAAATCCCAAAAGCTCGGATCAGAAACAGTGCCTGGATATGGAGCGTGATTACTGGCAGAAAAAGCTGGATACCCGTTATCAGGCCATGCAGGGCATCTGCAAAAAATTCTCCGGCCCCGAAGCGGAAAAACGCAGCACAGCCTGCCTGGAAGCCCTGGAAGAGAGCCAGCACAGCTGGCTGGCGTACAAGGCCAGCATGCGTCCTGTGGCCGAGAACTATCCCAACAGCCAAAGCGCCATGGAGAACCTGGCCTGGTTCGAGATCGACCAGCTGCGCAAGCGCATCCACGATCTGGAGACCCTCGACCCCTCGCTGGCTGACAAGCTGGCCCGCCGTTCCAATGCCATGGATGACATCGAGAAGGGGCTGTCGGATTTTGGCAACAGCATGGAATCCCTGTTCAATTCCGGCATGAGGAAAATGGGCCTGGAGTAGGTCCCTTTGGGGCTTTTGCCAAAAGCAGGAACGGAGCAGCATCCTGCCCCGTTCCTGCCCTTCGAAGGGCTCCTGCCCGCTCCCGGGCCGCAAAAAACGGCCTTTCCGTCATGTCCCCCTTCGGGGTATCCTTTTGCCGGGCTGGCCGAACGGCCTGCCGCCTGTCATCGTATCTTGCGGAGGCATCATGGATTCTTTGCTCACGCTGCCGGATGACATCCATCTTCCCGGCATGCCGGAACATTTCACGGCTCTGCTCACCTCAGACAGCGGGCTGCTGGTGGAGCGCATCGTTTCCTGGGGCCATGTGACGCCGGAAGGCCAGTGGTACGATCAGGAAAAAGACGAATGGGTCCTGCTGCTGGAAGGCGCCGCCCGGCTGGGCTTTGACGATGGCCGTGAAGTATCCCTGGAACGCGGCCAGTGTCTGCTATTGCCTAAGCATGTGCGCCATCGTGTACTGGAGACCAGCAAGCCCTGTGTCTGGCTGGCCATCCACGCGCCGCAGCTGCGCCCGCAAGAAGCCGACGGCACGCTCGCCTGTCCGCAGGGATAGCGTGGCTCCAGCCCCCTTTCCGCCAGCACGCGGCTAGCGCTAGTGGAAATACGGATTTGGGGGCGGTATCGTCCAGCCAGGTTGCATTCACAGGTTCCATGCAAAGGCATCCGGGGCAGTACGACTGTCCGTCGACCGCCAGCCGAGCCTTGTGACATTCCCCGGGAAAACGCTCACAGGAGGAGTCCATGTCGCTGCCCCTGTTCACCTGCCGCCCCATCGGCATCATCCACACCCCCCATACCGATCCGGCCCAAACGCCCCGTCAACCCATCCACGCCGCAGACTACACCGGCCGGGTGGAGATCTTTCCCGAATTCATGGCCGGGCTTGAAGGCCTGGAGCGCTTTGCCCGCATCTGGCTGATCTTCGCCTTCCACAGGGCGGAGGCTCCGCGCCTGCAGGTCATCCCGCACGGGCAGACGCAGGAACGCGGCGTCTTCACTACCCGTGCTCCCTGCCGTCCAAGCGGCATCGGCATGAGTCTGGTACCGCTGCTGCGCCGGGACGGGAACATCCTCCACGTCTCGCATGTGGACATGCTGGACGGCACGCCCCTGCTGGACATCAAGCCCAGCTCCCCCGATCTGGACAGCGGCTCGCTGCTGTGACCGATCTTTTTCAGCGATCACGGCCGAAACGACATGAGCCTTGCCATCATCCTCGCCCTGCTGGCCATTTTCTTTGGTGGTCGCGCCTATCTTGCGGGCTGGATTCGCTCACCGGGCAAGAATCTCCTGATCCTGTCGGCGACCCTGGCAGGCCTTGCCCTGTGGATGCTCTGGCGCTGGTGGCAATACCGCTGAGGCCGCACCGGCTTCGCCCTGCTCCGTCATTTTTGTCGATCATCTGCCTGGTATCGTGCCGCCGGTAATGCATAGACTGGCACGCAAAACGAAAAACGCCCGCAAGACGAACTTGCGGGCGTTTTTGTGCACCGGAACGGTACAAAGGGGAGGCCCCCCATGGGCCTCCCGGCGGGCATTTCAGGGCCGAAGAGGTGAGCCCTGAAATCTCATGCGTTCATGCCTCAGCGGCCTGCCGCACGGCCTAGTCGGCCTGAGTGCGGATGAACGTAGGAATCTCGAAGTCTTCTTCACTGTAGGTGAAGTCCTCATGACCGGGGTTGTGCTGGCGCCGGGGCATGGGCTGCTGGCCCAGCGTGGCGCCGGTGCGCAGATAGGTCGGTTTCTCGAACTGGTCCTGGGCGGAATAGGGACCGTATCCCCCCTGCGGATAGGAGTTCTGGGGGATCCAGTCTCCACGCTGGCGCACGGGACGCGGACGGGGCTGCTCATAGGCAGGAGCCTGCGGCGCTTCCATGGGGCGGGCAGCCTGGGCCGCCTGCGAGCCGGGGAATTTGGTCACGCTGGAGCTTTTCACGGGCTCGGCCACGGGCTGCACCACCGTGGCGCTGGGATCGATACCCGTAGCGATGACGGTCAGACGCAGTTCGTCGCCGATGTTCTCGTCATAGACCACACCAAAGATGATGTTGGTATCTTCGGGCGTGGCATCGGCGATGATGTCGCCGATCTCGGCGATCTCGTCGGTGGAGATGTCCATGGACGCCGTGATGTTGTACAGCACGGCCTTGGCGCTTTCCAGCGACACGTCTTCCAGCAGCGGGCTGTTGATGGCGCGCTGGGCGGCCTCGCGGGCGCGGTTCTCACCGGCGGCCACACCGGTGCCCATCAGGGCCATGCCGGATTCGGACATGGTGGTGCGCACGTCGGCGAAGTCGAGGTTGATCATACCATCGGCCAGGATGACGTCGGAAATACCCTTGACGGCATAGAAGAGCACGTCGTTGGCTTTCTGCAGCATGGCAGAGAAGGGAGTCTTCTTGGGAGCGAAGGCCAGCAGACGGTCGTTGGGGATGGTGATCAGGCAGTCCACATGCTGCTTGAACTCTTCCAGACCTTCTTCGGCAAAGCGACGGCGGCGGGCCCCTTCAAAAGAGAAAGGTTTGGTGACGACACCCACGGTCAGAGCGCCCATTTCCTTGGCGGTCTGGGCCACGACGGGCGCGGCCCCCGTCCCCGTACCACCGCCCATGCCGGCGGTCACGAAGACCATGTCGGCATCGCCGATGGCTTCCCGGATGGCATTGACGCTTTCCAGGGCGGCCTCACGGCCCACGGCGGGGTTGGCACCGGCCCCCAGGCCCTTGGTGAGCTTTTCGCCCAGCTGGATCTTGACCGGGGCGTTGTTGCGGCTCAGGGCCTGCATATCGGTATTGGCGCAGATGAACTGCACCCCCTGCAGACCGGAAGTGATCATGTTCTGCACGGCGTTGCCGCCGCCACCGCCTACACCGATGACCTTAAGCTTGGCATTATTGCCCAGCGTGATGTCGATATCATCAACAATGGATTGTGACATAGTTCCCTCTCCTCAAATACTCTAAAAGCTTGCCCGCTTTGTTTTTTTAGGAAATGTCGGAAAACCACTTCTTCATGCGCGCCAGCAGGCCTTCGAAAACGCCGCTGTCGCTGTGCGTGGGAGTAAACTTTTTCTGGCCGGAAACTTCCTTTTCCGCACCGTAACGCAGCAGACCCACAGCCGTGGAGAACTTGGGGCTGTTCACCACGTCCTTGAGGCCGCCCACATTGCGGGGGTAGCCGATACGCGTGGGCAGGTTGAAGATCTGCGTGCCCAGCTCCTGACAGCCCTCGATAAGGGCCGTGCCGCCGGTCAGCACCACACCTGCGCCCAGGAAGTTCTTGTAACCGGAGTTTTCCAGCGTCCGGTTCACCAGACACAGGATCTCTTCCATGCGCGGCTCGCAGATCTCCGCCAGGATCTGGCGGGAGATGCGGCTGGGATCACGGCCGCCCACGGTGGGGACTTCGATGAATTCGTCATGCCGCACCATGTCGGTCAGGGCGCAGCCATACTTGAGTTTGATACGCTCGGCCGCCGCAATGGGGGTGCGCAGGCCAAAGGCGATATCGTTGGTCAGGTTCTGGCCGCCCAGCGCCAGCACATGGGTGTGCTTGATGGAATCGTTGGCGAAAATGGCGATGTCCGTGGTGCCGCCGCCGATGTCCACCAGCGCGACGCCCAGCTCGCGCTCTTCTTCCGTCAGCACGGCTTTGGCCGATGCCAGGGATTCCAGCGCGATGTCCGAGACTTCCAGTTCGCTGCGGTGGCAGGAGCGCACGATGTTCTGGGCCGAGGTCACGGCCCCGGTCACGATGTGCACCTTGACCTCCAGACGCACGCCCGCCATGCCCAGCGGATCGGCGATGCCGCGCTGGTTGTCCACGATATATTCCTGCGGCAGGATGTGGATGACTTCACGGTCCGCAGGGATGGCCACGGCACGGGCCGCATCGAGCGCGCGTTCCACATCGCGCTGGCCCACTTCGCCGCCCTTGACGGCGATGACGCCATGGCTGTTGATCCCGGCGATATGCCCGCCGGCGATCCCCACATAGACCGAATTGATCTCACAGCCGGCCATGAGCTCGGCGTCCTCGATGGCGCCCCGGATGGACTGCACGGTCTGCTCAATATTCACCACCACGCCCTTGCGCATGCCGTGAGAGGGACGGGTGCCGATCCCAACGACATCCACCAGGCCGTTTTCCGCCATTTCCCCTACGACCGCACACACTTTGGTAGTGCCGATATCCAGGCCTACAATGAGATCCGCCATAGTTACTCCTCACCAAACATCATCCGCGCATGGGCTGACTGAGCGTCACCCAGACACTGCCGTTGACCGAACGCACCTCACGCACGTTCTTCAGCTCGTGCCTGCGTGCCAGATCCCCCAGCGTCAGGCCGATCCGGGCAAGATTCCCGGCCCAGTCATCCGTTGCGATGGAAAGCCGCATCTCGCGGTCTTCCAGATATATCTCGATACCCCGTGCGGGGCTCACCGTGATCGACGCAATGGCCCTCGCCTCCACCGGCAGGCTGCCCGCATGCAGATCCTTCATGAATCGCGGCAGGTAGGCCACGTCATCCTCGGCCCCCGCTTCCACGGACAGGGTCGGCAGCGAGAGGAAGTTGCGGCTCTCCACAGGCGCGATGGCCTCGCCGGATTCATTGGCGTAATACAGCACCCCGTCCTTGTGGACCCAGAAGGTGGGCATACGCTCCTTGATCTTGATGACGAAGCGGTCCGGCAACAGACGTTTGACCGAGACCTCTTCCACCCAAGGCGTGGCACGCAGCTTGCGCTCCACTTCCGCGATGCTGACCGCCAGGGAGTTCTCCCCTTCCTTCAGGCCGCCATACTGCAGGACCATCTCCCGCGACAACCTGACATTCCCGGCCACGTCGATATGCCGCGTGGCGAAGAAGTCACTGGTCGTGGCCTTGCCGTACAGCCAGATGGACCCGGCACACAGGCCCGTCACAGCCGCTACCAGCCCTGCCAGCAGGAACAGGACGCAAAAAAAACGCTGCACACGCCCGCCCTGCAGCTTGCTCCAAAGGGAGAACTGACGTTTTTCCCTCGCCGGCTTGGCCCGGTTGCGGGTATTGGGGCGGGAAGCGGTGCTGCGACTGGGAGCAGGTGTCGAACTACCGCTGTAGGAGCGCGTATTGCGCCGGTTTTTTTTCAGCGAAAAGGTCACGGCACGATCCTGACTTCCGTTTCCAGCGTGATGCCGAACTGCTCCAGCACTCCCTGCCGCGCACTTTCTATAAGTTCGAACGCGGCACTCGCGCTGCCATTCCCTTCATTTATCAAAAAATTGGCATGCATGGTCGAAAAAGCCATCCCGCCAAGCCGCCTGCCGCGAAAGCCGGCCCTATCCAGAAGGATGCCGGCTGGTTTGTCCGGGGCCGGATTTTTGAATACGCAGCCCGCACTCCACGCTGTCACAGGTTGTTTAGACTTTTTCTCGCAAATATTGCGATGCATGAGTTTAGAAATGCCATCCCTGTCAGTCTTGGTCAAGTCAAATGTGGCTTCGAGCACAAGAAAACCGTTTTTTTTGCCGTCCACCAGCAGGGTTCTGTAACCATACTGCAGTTCCGCTGCCGGGAAGACCCGCGGGCGACCATCGACAACGGCCTTGATTTCCAAGAGATTCCTGCAGGTTTCGCAACCGTAGGAGCCTGCGTTCATGGCCACGGCCCCCCCGACGCTCCCGGGGATGCCGACAAGGCCCTCAAGACCGCCTAAACCCCGCCGGGCACAGAAACCAAGCAGGCGCGGCAGGGGCACGCCCGCCCCTGCCCGCACATGGGCCCGCGCTTCAGATTCCCAGACGATCTCGGGGCCTTCCTTGATTGCAGAACGAAGCAGCACGACTGGTAATTCACCATCGCGGGCAAGCAAATTCGTGCCCGCGCCAATGATGAACGGGCTCCCGCCCAGCTGCTGCAAACGTTCTGCCAGCAGCGGATAATCCTCGGCACGCTCAAGCACCAGTTCCGCGATGGCCCGCCCCCCGAGATGCAGTGATGTCCGCTCTGCCAGCGAAGGAGACAGGATCTCACGCATCCTTGCCGCCCTCCAGCCAGGCGGGCCCCACACGGGTGATGGTGCCGGCCCCCAGAGTCAGCAGCACGTCACCGGGCTGCAGGATATCGTCCAGGCCCTTGACCATGGCGTCGATGGTCTGGAAATAGGTGACCGGGGTCTCGGAGACCTGACGCATGCCCTGGGCCAGACTCTCGCCGGAAACACCGGGGATGGGCTTTTCGGAAGCGGCGTAGATCTCGGTCAGCACCAGCTGGTCCACCACGTCGAAGACCTTGCAGAACTCGCCGAAATGGGCCTGGGTACGGCTGAAGCGGTGCGGCTGGAAGGCCACCACCAGACGGCGGTCAGGGAAGACCTGGCGGGCCGTGGCCAGCGTGGCCGCGATCTCGGCCGGATGATGGCCGTAGTCGTCGATGACGGTCACCCCATTGCGTTCGCCCTTGAATTCAAAGCGGCGCCCCACGCCCCGGAAGGTGGCCAGACCTTCCACACAGCGTTCGAAGGGGATGTCGGCAGCCGTGGCGGCGCCGATGGCGGCCAGGGCATTGAGGATATTGTGGCGGCCGGGATGGGGCAGGCTCACTTCGCCCAGCTTCTGGTCATCGCGCCAGACCTCGAAACGGCTGGTCATGCCCGATTCCAGCAACACGGCGCGCAGCTGGTTGTCGGCGGCAAAGCCGTAGGTCAGCACCGGGCGCTTGACGCGCGGCAGCAGGGCCCGCACGCCGGGATCATCGCCGCAGACCACGTTGAGGCCGTAGAACGGAACCTTGTTCATGAACTGGACAAAGGCGTCGTCGATGGCCTGCCGGGTCCCGTAGTGGTCCAGATGGTCTTCGTCCACGTTGGTGACCACGTTGATGATGGGGAACAGACAGAGGAAGGAGCCGTCGGATTCGTCAGCTTCGGCGATGAGGTAGTGGCCGCTGCCCAGATGGGCATTGGTGCCGTAGACATTGAGGCGCCCCCCGATGATGACCGTGGGGTCCAGACCGGCCGTATCGAAGATGGAGGCCGTCAGGGACGTGGTGGTGGTCTTGCCGTGGGTACCGGCAATGGCCACGCCCTGGCGCAGGCGCATCAGTTCGGCCAGCATCTCGGCACGGGGGATGATGGCGATGTTGCGGCGGCGCGCTTCCACCACTTCGGGGTTGTCCTCGGCAATGGCCGTGGACTTGACCAGCACCTGCACGTTGCCCACGTTCTCGGCCGCATGGCCCACGGCGATGCGGGCCCCAAGACTGCGCAGATGTTTGACCACGGCCGAATCGCTCATGTCCGAGCCCGAGATGTCATAGCCCAGGTTGAGCAGGACTTCCGCGATGCCGCTCATGCCGGCGCCGCCGATGCCCACCATGTGAATCTGCCGAATCTTGCTGTCCATATGTCTCTCTCTATCCGGAAGAAGATGTTATCGTGAACTTACCGTGCGCACACGGTCTCCAGTTCCGCGGCCACCAGCTCCGCCGCGCGGACGCGGGCACAGCCGGAAGCCGCAGCGGCCATGCTGCGCAGCCTGCCGGTATCCTGCAGCAGGTCCGTGACCTGCGCCATGAGGCCGTCGCTCTCCATGCGGGCCTCGGGCAGCATCAGGGCCGCGCCTTCGGCCACCAGGGCCTGGGCATTGCGCGTTTGATGGTCATGCACCGCATAGGGGAACGGCACCAGCACCGAGGGCAGGCCCGCGGCGCAAAGCTCGGCCACGGTGGTGGCCCCGGCGCGGCAAAGCACCAGATCCGCCCAGGCATAGGCCGAAGCCATGTCGTCGATGAAGGCACTCACACAGGCCGGGTCATAGCCCGCCGCCGCATAGGCCTCGCGGGTCACGGCCTCGTCACGCACGCCGGTCTGGTGGCGCACTTCGATGCCCGCGGCCCGCAGGGCGTCGAGATGGCGGCACACATGCACGTTCAGGGCATGGGCCCCCAGGGACCCCCCCATGACCAGCAGGCGCTTGCCGGAAAAATCATGCTGCCGTCCGGCCAGCGCCACCACGGCGGCGCGCACGGGGTTGCCCGTCAGTACCGTCCGGGAGGCGTCGAAGCCCTCGGTCCCCGGCAGGGACAGGCAGATGCGCCGGGCAAGGCGTCCCAAAATCCGGTTGCTCATGCCGGCGATGGCGTTCTGCTCATGCAGCACCGTGGGCACACCGGCCAGACGGGCCGCCAGCATGGGCGCGAAGGCGGCATAACCGCCAAAACCGGCCACCACCTGGGGCCGGAAGCGCCGGATGATGCCCCGGGCCCGGCAGACGGCACAGGCCATGCGCCCCGCAGCGGCAAAGGCCCGCAGGCCACGTCCCAAAAAGCCGCGCACCGGCAGGCCGATGAAGTCGATGCCCGCCGCCCGGGCCAGACGCTGTTCCGGGCCGTATTGCGAGCCCACGAACAGCAGTTCCACACCGGGATGGCGCTGACGCAGGGCTTCCGCTACGGCCAGCGCCGGGAAGATGTGCCCGCCGGTACCGCCGGTGGTTAAGAGGACTCTTTCCATATGCTCCCCTCCTTGCCCGTGGCCGTGCGAGAAAAATTCATGAGCAGGCCCACGCAAAGCATGGTGGCCATAAGATTACTGCCGCCGTAGCTCATCAGGGGCATGGGCACGCCTTTGGGCGGCGCCACCCCCATGACCACGGCCAGATTCATGACGGCACCCATGGCCAGGATGACCGTCAGGCCAAAGGCCGTCAGCCGGTCGCGCAGTTCGGTCTGGCGCATGATGATGCGGTAACAGCGCCAGAACAGCAGGCCGAACAGCAGCATGACCACGGTGATGCCCACAAAGCCCAGCTCCTCGGCCAGCACGGCCATGATGAAGTCGTTGTGGGCTTCGGGCAGATAGAACATCTTCTGTCGGCTGGCACCCACGCCCACGCCGAAAAAGCCGCCCGAGCCGATGGCCAGCAGGGACTGCACCAGGTGATAGCCCGTGTCGGTGGGATCGGCGAACGGATCCAGAAAGGCCAGCAGGCGGCGCAGGCGGTAAGGTTCAAGGATAGCCAGGGCCATGGCACCGGCGCAGGCCAGGATCATGGCGAAGAACAGATAGATGAAACGCGTGCCCCCGGCCAGACACATGAAGAACAAGATGCTGGCCACCACCACGGCGCTGCCGAAGTCGGGCTGCAACAGCAGCAGGCCGCAGAACAGGCCCGTCACGGCAAAGGGCGGGATGACGCCCCGGCTGAAGGTCTTGACCAGTGCCTGCTTGGAACTCATGAAATAGGCCAGGTACAGGGCCAGGGAGATCTTGACGAACTCCATGGGCTGCAGGTTCACGGGCCCCAGAGGGATCCAGCGTTTGGCGCCGTTGATGGACGGCGTCAGGGGCGACAGGGTCAGCAGGAGCAGGAACAGGGAGAGGAAGATGGCCGGATACTGCAATTTGTAGAGCCAGCTGCGGGGCATGAGGGCCGCGCCCCAGAGCACGAGGCCCCCGCCGCAGGCAAAGATCAGCTGGCGCTTGAAAAAGTAGTATTTGTCACCGTTGACCTGCTCGGCCACGATGCCGCTGGCCGACAGCACCATGATGAGGCCGATGGCCAGGATGATGAGCATCAGGGTGAACAGCCACCAGTCGAAGCCCTCAAAACTCACCTTGCCCAGAGCGCGCGAGATGCCTCCGCCCTGGGGAGCGGCTTCTTCCTTTTTCTTTTCCTTCCTGCTCAGGAACATGTTCTTCATGCCAGGCTTCCCACGATGCGCTTGAAGTCGTTGCCGCGTTCCACATAATTGCGGTACTGGTCAAAACTGGAAGTTGCCGGAGCCAGTAGGACCACATCGCCCTCCTTCACCTTGCCCTGCAGGGCCAGGACAGCGTCTTCCATGCGCTCGTGCCAGCACAGGGGCACCACGCCCTGCCAGGCAGCCTCGAAGATCTCGCGGCTGGCCCCGTACAGATTCACGCTCTTGGCCCTGCGGCGCAGCAGATCCTTCATGCCGTCCAGATCCCCGCCCTTGAACTTGCCGCCGCACAGCAGGTGCACGGGATGGTCCATGGCTTCCAGCGCCACTTCCAGAGCGGCCACCGTGGTGCATTTGGAGTCGTTCACATAGAGCACGCCGTGCACGCGGGCCACGGATTCCAGCCGGTTGGGCAGGGGCTTGAAGGCAGCCACCGCGCGGGCGGCATTCTCCAGCGTCACGCCGAAGGGACGGCAGGCCTGCCAGGCGGCTTCGGTATTGAACTGGTTGTGCTGCCCGAACAGGGGGCAGTCCGGGAAGCGGCCTTCGGGCCGGATCCACACCTTGCGGGCCCTGAGGCCGAAGCGGGCGGCGGTCTCTTCCAGCCCGGGCTCCAAAACCGCCAGGTCCTCTTCCGTCTGGCAGCGGAACAGACGGAACTTGACCTCGATGTATTCTTCCATGTTCTTGTGGTAATCCAGATGGTTGGGCGAGATGTTCAGCACCACGGCCACCCGGGGATGGAAGGTGGAACAGCACTGGAGCTGGAAACTCGAGGCCTCCAGCACCAGCACGTCGGCCTTTTCGCCGGAAAGCAGATATTCCGAAAGGGGCGTGCCGATATTGCCGCCCAAAAAAACACGCAGGCCCTGCTCCCGCAGCATGGCCGCCGCCAGACTGACCGTGGTTGTCTTGCCGCTGGTGCCGGTCACCGCCAGCACGGGCTCGCCGTCAAGGGCGCGCCAGGCCAGCTCCATCTCGGCCAGGATCTCGGTACCTTCCGCATCGGCATGGGGGCCCATCATCTCGCGCAGGCGCACCACGGGCAGGCCGGGGCTGGGCACCACCATCTTCGCACCGGCAAAGAGCTCCGGCCCCTGTTCCCCCAGCACCAGTTCGATGCCTTCCGCGCGCAGGGCCGCGGCCTGCGCTTCGTCCAGAGCCTGGGGATTGCTCTCCAGCAGGCGCACCCGGGCGCCCTGCCGCAACAGAAGACGGGCCGCTGCCTTGCCGGAACGCCCGGCGCCCACCACTACAGCCAGTTCACCGGCCTTGATGCACCGGCCACGATCTTCATTCTGAGCCATGTCACATTCCTCGCGGATAAGATATTGCCGCGCACTGCACCGGCAGGCACGGCGGACAGGATAAAAAACGGCGAGCGGGCCCCGGCCTCATGCAGCCGGAGCCCTCGCCATCAGCGCAGTTTCAGTACCGACAGGGCCACCAGCCCCAGCAGTGCGGACGTGATCCAGAACCGGATGATGATCTTCGATTCCGGGATGCCCTTCAGTTCAAAGTGATGATGCAGGGGCGCCATGCGGAACAGGCGTTTGCCGCCTGTCCAGCGGAAGTAGCTCACCTGCATGATGACCGACAGGGTCTCGGCCACGAACAGACCGCCCACCACGGCCAGGATGAGTTCCTGCTTGCAGAGCAGGGCCAGATAGCCGAGCACGCCGCCCAGGGCCAGCGAGCCCACGTCGCCCATGAAGACCTGGGCCGGATAGGCGTTGAACCACAAAAAGCCCAGCCCCGCGCCTACCAGGGCCGCACAGAACACCGTGACCTCACCGACGCCCGGCGTATAGGGCAGCAGCAGATAATTGGCGAAGCGGGCATGGCCCGTCACATAGATGAAGATGGCGAAAACGATACCGGCCACGATGCAGGGCCCGATGGCCAGACCGTCCAGACCGTCGGTCAGGTTGACGGCATTGGACGAGGCCACCATGACGAAGACCCCGAACGGCAGATACAGGGGACCAAGGTCAGGAGCCCAGTCCTTGACGAAGGGGATGCTCAGCTGGCTGGAATAGCCGGGATCCGTGACCAGGAAGAGCATGGCCACCACGGCCACCGCCAGCTGGCCCGCCAGCTTGGCCCGGCCGCTGATGCCGCGGTTCTCGGCATGGCGCAGCTTGGTCATGTCGTCCCAGAAGCCCACGGCCGCAAAGCCCCAGAACACCAGCAGGGTCTGCCAGATGTAGAAATTGCCCAGATCCGCCCACAGCAGCAGGCTGACCGTGAGGCTGAAGAGCATCAGCAGGCCGCCCATGGTGGGCGTGCCTTCCTTGCAGGCATGGGCCGTCACTTCATGCAGGATGTGCTGGCCGCATTTGAGGCGGCGCAACCAGGCGATGAACCGGGGACCCAGCAGGATGGAGAGCACCAGGGCCGTGATGAGCGCGGCCATGGAACGGAAGGTGATGTACCGGAAAACATTGAGCGCCGTCCATTCGGACGCCCACGGTACCAGCAGGTTATACAGCATCTACAGACTCTCCGTACGGCTGCCGGGCAGCCAGTCGCTCTGCTCCAGAGCTTCAAGCAATTCTTCCAGATGGTTGCCGCGCGATCCCTTGAAGAGCATGAGGCCCCCCTGCTCTCCCGTCTCGGCGGGAAGATGTTCACGCAGGGCCTGCACGAAGGCCTCGCCGGAATCCACGGGCAGGAACTTGCCCGTGTACAGCCCGTGCTCCAGGCCGTCCCGCACGGCATCGGCATGGCCGCCGCGCCAGAAGACCAGCACAGGACGCAGCTGGGCCAGATGCCTGCCCAGGCGTTCATGCTCCCTGTCCGCCACGCTGCCCAGTTCGCGCATCTCGCCCAGCACCACCACGAAAGGCCGTTTCTGGGCGCTTTCCGCCGCGGCGTCAAGCATGCGGGCCATGGAAAGCGGGTTGGCATTGTAGGTATCGTCCACGATATCCCAGTTGCCGCGACGACTGCGGGCAAAGCGCTGCGGCGGCAGCTGCGCGTCGGCGAAACCGGCGGCGATCTCCTCGGCGGTCAGGCCCAGCATGTGGGCGGCGGCCGCCACGGCGATGCAGTTCTCGGTACCGTAATCGCCGCGGAAAGGCGCGATAACGTCACAGGGACGGCCGTCCAGCCACAGGCGGTACTGCCCGTGCACCCCATCGCTACACCCGGCATAGGCCGCACGATAGGAGAGCGGACGCCCGCTGGCCGTGAAGAAGAGCACATCGCCGAACACGGCCCGCGCCTCGCGGACAAGGTCGTCATAGTCGGCGCTCACGAGGGCCTGGCCTTCGGGGGCCAGATGGGCCAGAAGACGGGACTTGTGCCAGGCCACGCCGCGTTCGCCCAGCCCCTCGGTATGGGCGGCGCCCACGTTGAGGATCAGGGCCAGATCGGGCTGGAGGATGGCGCCCAGCTCGTCCATGTCGCCCTCGTGGCTGATACCGGCCTCGAAGACCCAGAAGTCCTCGTCCCCGTCGGTCTTGAGCATGCACAGGGGCATGCCCACCTGATTGTTGAGGTTGAGGGCATTGCAGGCGGTCTTGCCGCGCCGCGACAGCACATGGGCCAGCAGTTCCTTGACCGTTGTCTTGCCCGCGGAGCCGGTGATGCCCACCACCCGGGCAGAGGACTTGCCGCGCCAGAGGGCGGCCACGGCGCCCAAGGCGCGCACCGTATCCTGGACCAGCAGGACAGGCACGGACAGGCCTTCCAGCGGGCGGGAAGCCAGCACGGCCACAGCGCCCTGCTCCACGGCACGGGCGGCATAGTCATGGCCGTCCACGCGCTCGCCGGCGATGCAGACGAACAGGCTGCCGGCCACGGCCTCGCGGCTGTCCGTGACGACCGAGGTGACCGTCACGCTGCCGTCGGTCACCTTCACATCCCGGGCACAGCCCAGACAACGAACGATTTCAGCAAGATCTAGGCGCACCCCAACAGCTCCCGCACCACTTCCTGATCACTGTAGTGATGTTTGGTGCCCTGAATGATCTGATAATCCTCATGGCCCTTGCCGGCGATCAGCAGGGCATCATCGGGACCGAGCATTTCCACGGCCTTGGCCGTTGCCTTGCGGCGGTCCACTTCCACGACGACTTCCCTGGCTTCGCGCAGGCCGGGCAGCACATCCTTGAGGATGGCTTCCGGGTCCTCGAAACGGGGATTGTCCGAGGTCAGCACGGCCACGTCGGAATAGCGGGCCACGGCTTCGCCCATGATGGGGCGCTTGGTGCGGTCACGGTTGCCGCCGCAGCCGAAGACCGTGACGATGCGCTTGAAACCGGCGCCGCGCAGGGCCTTCAGGACGTTGACCAGCGCGTCCGGCGTGTGGGCATAGTCCACGAAGACGTGCAGCTTGCGGGCATTGGGAACCCGTTCCAGACGGCCGCACACACCGTGGAAGTCTTCCAGATGGCGCAGATCGTCCGGCATCAGGCCCAGCTCCAGGGCCAGGGCCTGCACAGAGAGCAGGTTGGAGGCATTGAAGGCCCCCACCAGCGGCGAGCGCAGTTCCCACTGCTGGCCGTCCAGATGCATGCGCAGATGGCAGCCGTCCGTACCGGCGGACAACAGCTCGCCCCACAGATGACGCTGCTGCGGGAGCGCCTTCTGCAGGCCGAAGGACAGGGCCCGCGGGCACAGCTCCAGCAGGCGGCGGCCCCAGGGATCATCGCCGTTGATGGCCATGACCTTGTCGGCGCGGGGCAGTTCCAGGAACAGACGGGACTTGGCCCGGAAATAGCTTTCCATGTCCTGGTGGAAATCCAGATGGTCCTGGGTCAGGTTGCTGAAGGAGGCCCCGGCAAAGGGCACCCCGCAGACGCGCTGCTGTTCCAGGGCGTGGGAAGAGACCTCCATGACGGCGATGTCCACCCCGGCCTGCGCCATGGCCGCCAGCATGGCGTGCACGCGCAGGGGATCGGGCGTGGTCAGGGGCGCGGCCTCGCAATGACCGGGCCAGCGGTAGCTCACCGTGCCCAGCACGCCCACCTTGTGTCCGGTGGCCGTGAACAGATGCTCCAGCAAATAGGCGCTGGTGGTCTTGCCGTTGGTGCCGGTGACGCCCAGCACGCGCAGCGGCAGGCTGCCGGTATGCCAGCGAGCCTCGGCCAGACGCCACAGGGCCTCGCGGGGATCGTCATGATGGACCACCGTGCAGCCCGCGGCACGGGCGGCCTCGGCTTCGGCCCCTCCGGGCAGGCAGACGATGGTGGACGCACCGGCCTCCACGGCCGGCGGGATGAAACGGGCGCCGTCAGCATTGACCCCGGGGACAGCCACAAAGATGTCCCCCTTGCCGACCTCACGCGAGTCGGAGCGGATCTCCCCTCCCTCACGGCGCACCTTGTCGAGCAATTGTTCGAATTCGCGATTCACGGTTACCTCTCCGAGAGCCACAGAATGTAAGTGACGTTTTCTCCTTCCTTGGGCCAGGCCGTGCCCGGCGGCGGGCTCTGCCTGACCACGCGCGTGCCGGTCCCCTTGAGCTCCGGCACGATCCCGGCGCGGGCAAAAAGTTCCACGGCGTTGCGCACCATCTTGCCCTTGACGTCGGGGACCCGGCTGGAGGCCTTGGCCAGATGGCCGGGCTGCTGCATGGACGGCGGACGGCTGGTCTGGACGTCTTCCTTGGCCAGGAAGGGCACATCCAGACGCGAAAGCTTGAGGCCGCGCTGACGGCCCTTGTCCTTGTCCGGCTTGTCGTCCTTTTCCGCCTGACTGGTGGCATCAGGCACGATGGCGCCGCTGTAGGTGATGGCGCGCGAGGCGATCTCGCGGAACACGGGCGCGGCCACCACGCCCCCGTACTGGTTCTTGGTGGGTTCGTCCACCAGCACCACGATCAGATAGCGGGGATTGTCGGCGGGCAAAAAGCCCACGAAGGAGGCCAGACGCTTGGCGCCGTAGGAACCCGCCTTGTGGTCGGCCTTCTGGGCGGTGCCGGTCTTGCCGGCCACTTCCACCCCTTCGATGCGGGCCCGCTTGCCGGTACCGTCCTTTTCTTCCACCACGTCGCGCATCATGCCCATGACCTCACGGCAGACGCGCTCCGAAAAGATGCGCTCGTAACGCTGTTCCACATTGACCTGCTCGCGCAGCAGGCGCAGCGGCTTGTAGACACCATTGTTGAGCAGGGTCAAGTAGCCCTGCGCCATCTGCAGGGCCGTGACGGACACGCTCTGCCCGAAGGAGGCGGACATGAGGTCGGCCTCGCTCCAGGAGCGGGGCTGGCGCAGGATGCCCCGGCTGTCGGCCACGGGCACGCAGGTGCTCTCCCCGAAGCCGAGGGCGCGCAGGTACTTGTAGAGCGTGGGCGAACCCAGCTCCAGACCGATCTTGGCCATGCCGATGTTGGAGGAATAGCGCAGCACCTTGTGCGCGGGCAGCACGCCCTGCCGCGAGGTGTCGCGGATGGTCACCTTCTTGATCTCCCACTTGCCGTTCTCGCAGTCGATGGCCGTATTGCGGTTGATCTTGCGCTCCTGCAGGGCCGAGGCCATGACGAAGGGCTTGAAGGTGGAGCCGGGTTCCAGGGCGTCGGAGGCCAGCCGGTTGCGGTAGATCATGGGGCTGGACTGCCGGTAGGTATTGGGATTGAAGAAGGGATACTGCGCCCAGGCCAGGATGTCGCCGCTGGGCACATCCACCACCAGGGCCCCGCTCCAGCGGGCATCGAAGTCCCGGGCGGCACGGGCCACGGCTTCTTCGGCGATGAACTGCAGCTGCACGTCCAGCGTCAGCATCAAGTCCTCGCCGCGGAGCTCGTCCTTGCCTTCTTCATGCAGGTAAAAGCGGCGGCCCATGGCGTCGCGCTGCACCACCATGCGGGTGGGCGTGCCCGCAAGACGGTCGTCCAGCGAGCGTTCCAGGCCTTCCAGGCCTTTGTCGTCCACGCCCACGAAGCCGAGCAGCTGCCCGGCCAGATGCTTGAAGGGATAGACGCGGTCGTATTCCTTGGAAAGGCCGATGCCGGGCAGGCCCGCCTTGCGCACGGCCTCGGCGGTGTAATCGTCCACTTTGCGGCGCACCCAGACGAAACGGCGCTTGGTCTTGGAAAGCTCGTCATAGAGCTTTTGCGGTTCGATGCCGAGGATGGGCCCCAGGGTGTTGGCCATGGTCAGAAAATCCTGGATCTCCTGCGGCCGGGCATAGACGGAACGGGCCTCCACGCTGCGGGCCAGCACCTGCCCGTTGCGGTCCATGATCATGCCGCGCTTGCCGGTGACCAGCTCCGTGGCCATATGCTGGCGGCGGGCCTTGTCGGCCAGGCGCGGGCCCTCGATCATCTGCAGATACCAGGCACGGCCCCACAGGCCCAGCCACAGGACGCAGAAGATGGCCACGACAGCGGCAATGCGGGCCTTGCCCCAGTCCACCCTGTCGACCCAGCTCAGGCCCCTGTTTTTGGGCGCAACAGAAACACGCCGGGCCCCACCGCTGCGTACGGTACGCGATGCGGTACGGCCCGGACGACGTTTCTTGTCTCCGGTATCGGATGAGAATTTGAACATGCGTCCCCCGCTTGTGATGCTTGCCGGCTAGTGCGCTTCCATACGCCGGACCTGCCCCGGCTTCGGCTCCTTCATGCCGATCTCCTCCGCCTTGCGGCGCAGCTCGTACGGGGAAAGAAGGCGCTCCCGCTCCACTTCCAGCTTGGCGCGCAGGGCCTTGCGTTCCTGCAACTTGTTCTGGGCGATATTGATGAAGTAGGTGGTATCGATGCGCTCGATATTGCTCCAGACCAGGATCAGGCACATGGTCATGCAGGCCAGCAGTCCCAGCGCCAGCAGGAGCAGCCAGCTTTTGGTCTGGACCTTGCCCTGTCCGCGGAACGGCAGCCCGACCGACAGCTTCTTCATGAAACCGCCTCGGCTATTTTCTCCACGGCCCGCAGTTTGGCGCTGCTGGCACGCGGATTGACGGCCAGCTCGTCATCGTCGGCCTGCACGGGCTTCTTGTACAGGATCTCGACTTCCGGCACATGGTGGCACACGCACACCGGCACATGCCGGGGGCAACGGCAGCCCTCGGCCCAGTAGCGCATGGTCTGCTTGACCATGCGGTCTTCCAGGGAATGGAAGGAAATGACCGCCAGACGGCCGCCCAGGGACAGACGGCCCAGGATGGCATCAAGGAAGCGGCGCAGCTCGCCCAGCTCGTCGTTGACGGCCATGCGCAGGGCCTGGAAGGTGCGCGTGGCGGGATGGCGGCGGGCCTTGGCACGCCACGCGGGCGGATAGGCCTTCTCCACCAGGGCCGCCAGCTGGGCGGTGGTATCGATGGGGCTCTTCTGGCGGGCATCCACGATGGCCCGGGCTATGCGCCCGGCCTGCGGCTCCTCGCCCAGGGTGGCGATGCATTCCTTGAGGCGGTCGAAACTTTCGCGATTGACCCAGTGCCAGGCCGAAGGCGCGCCGGAATGCTGGTCCATGCGCATGTCCAGGGGCCCGTCCCCGTAAAAGCTGAAGCCGCGCTCCGCCTCGTCCAGCTGCAGGGAGGAGACGCCGATATCCAGCAGCACGGCGTCGACCTTGTCCCAGCCCAGGTCGTCGAGGGCCTCCTCGAACTGGCTGTAGCGGCAATGGTAGGTATGGACACGCCCACCAAAAGGCTCCAGCCGGCGCCGGGCCAGTTCCAGGGCTTCCTCGTCCCGGTCCAGGGCGCAGAGTTCCGCCTGGGGGGCTGCCTGCAACATGGCAGAGCTGTGCCCGGCCATGCCGAGCGTGCCGTCCAGGATGCGCACGGGGCGATCCCTTCCGGCATCCAGCACGGGCTGCAGGGCCGCAAGGGTTTCCTTCATCAGGACAGGGATATGCAGATCAGCCGCATTTCGTTCCTGTCCCTGCTGCTGCATGGTCATGCTTACCTCTAAAGAGCTATATCAAGATGACAGGCCGCCACTTCATCGCTGACGTCTTCCACCAGCAGGGCATCGAAGCGGGCCTGATCCCAGATCTCGAACTTGTCCGCCATGCCCACCAGTACCACGTCCTTTTGCAGACCGGCGGCACGCATCAGGGGCTGCGGGATACGTATGCGGCCCTGCGCATCGGGGACCATCCTCTGCGCAAGACCGAGCAACTTCGTTTTGACGTGGGAAAGCTTCATGGAAGGGAGGGGGACGCTGTTCAGCTTTTCGACGATGGCTTCCCAATCCGCAGGCATGTAGGCCTTGAGGCCTCCGTACAGACCTATGGTCAGCCAGAAGGAACCATCCCCGGCGGCCAGCAGGGCATCCCTGTACTCTGGCGGCAGCAGCAGACGGCCCTTGGCGTCAAGATTGCGATATGCGCTCTGGATAAACAGATTTGCCACCGATCCACCACCTGTCGCCCACTATTTACCACGTTTTCCCACTTATGCCCCACCCTTTCCCCCGCTGTCAAGCGAACATGACGGGACGGTGACAATCATGTGATTTTGTTTGTCAATTATTCCAATGGGCTGCCTGGGACTCGAAGCGAGGCGTCCCCGCCCGCCCGCACGCTTCCTGCCGCTTGACAAGCCGCAGGAAAGCCCGGATAGTTTTTTCTGGACATACAGCTTTATGAGAGAACATCCGTGCCCCCGCACGGGTATGAAAGGAATAAAGATATGAGAACCAAGATCGTCGCCACCATCGGCCCGGCTTCCAATTCCAAGGAAAAGCTGCGTCAGCTCGTCGAAGCGGGCGTCAGCGTCTTCCGCCTGAACTTCTCCCACGGTTCGGCCGCGGATTTCGTCCGTATCATCAATGATATCCGTGAAGTGGAAAAGGAGCTGGACAAGCCCATCACCATCATGCAGGACCTGTCCGGCCCCAAGATCCGTCTGGGTGTCGTGCAGGAAAAGACCATCCAGGTCACCAAGGGCATGCAGCTGCTGCTGGGCCTTTCCGACCAGCGTACCGATGAGATGCCCTTCCTGCCCTTCGACCATCCCGAGATCCTGGAGACCCTGGAGCCCGGCGACCGCATGGTGCTGGCCGACGGCGGTCTGCAATTCACCGTGCAGCAGAGCCGCCCCGACGGCCTGGTGCTGCTGGAAGCCAACAACAGCGGCATTGTGACCTCGCGCAAGGGCCTGGCCCTGCCCGGCAAGGCCACCAAGGTGCGCGCCCTGACCGAAAAGGACAAAAAGGACCTGAGCGACGGCCTGGCCCTGGGCGTGGACGCCGTGGCCATCTCTTATGTACAGACGGCTGACGACGTGCGCGAAGCCAAACAGCTCATCGCCGCCTCGGGCCGCCGCGTGCCCGTGGTGGTCAAGCTGGAGCGCCAGAACGCCGTGGACAACCTGGACGAGATCCTGAAGGAGACCGACGTCATCATGGTGGCGCGCGGCGACCTGGGCGTGGAATGCCCCCTGCCCCTGCTGCCCGCCCTGCAGAAGCGCATCATCCGCGCCTGCAACGCCATCTCCAAGCCGGTCATCGTGGCCACGCAGATGCTGCTCTCCATGGTCAACAGCCCCGCCCCCACCCGCGCCGAGACCACGGATGTGGCCAACGCCGTGCTGGACGGCGCCGACTGCGTGATGCTCTCCGAAGAGACCGCCATGGGCAATTTCCCGGTGGAGACCGTGCAGTACATGCGCAAGATCACCGACGAGGCCGAGAAGCTGCTGGTCAATGACCGCAAGCTGGAAGAACCGGCCGCGGACAAGGGCATCCCCGAGTTCCTGGCCTACTCCGCCTGCCTGCTGGCCGAGAAGGCCCACGCCAAGGCCATCGTCTCCCACAGCCTCAGCGGTGCGTCGGCCCGTCAGGTCTCCTGCCGCCGTCCTCCCCAGGACATCTACGCCCTGACCCCCGACCCGGTGACCATCAAGGCCCTGAACTTCGTCTGGGGCGTGCATCCCGTGTTCGTCGCCGATCCGGCCAGCGATCCCAGCCACCTGAGCCGCGCCGAGAACTTCATCCACAACTGCCCGGACTTCCTGCCCAACGAATGCGCCGTCATCACCGCCGGCCAGCTCAAGGGCTCCACGGCCACCCCGCGCGGTACCAACCTGGTCAAACTCTACTGGAAGTAAGGCTGCCGTAATGGCATCACCTGCCATCCCCAAGGCCGTCCCCATCGGGACGGCCTTTTTTTTACACCCAAAAGACACATATCAACATGCTAAAATAATTTATCTTTTTATTTTTCTCAAAAAAAATATCCACTTTTTTCATTTTTTTGTTTGACAAGAGGGCCGGTTTTGCGTAGATTTCATTTTCGCGATGGGCTGTCGTTCAATTGGCAGGACGGCGGATTCTGGCTCCGCTAATCAAGGTTCGAGTCCTTGCAGCCCAGCCATCACAACTTCATAGCGCGTCCCCATCGTCTAGCCGGCCCAGGACAACGGCCTTTCACGCCGTCGACAGGGGTTCAAATCCCCTTGGGGACGCCAACAAGAAATCAAGCGTAGCAATGTGCTTTTCAAAGCATGTTTCTACGCTTTTTTTCTTTTTTCAGCCCTTCTTCCTTTTCAAAAGCCCTTTTCAGCGCTGGTGATCCAGCCTGGAAGGGGCTTTTTGTCTTTCCCGCCTTTTCCATTGCACGAGCAAGTTGACTGACAGGCATTGTCTTACCCGAAAGTCCACGGAGAGGGAATGCCCGCCCGTGGTCGAGCAAGCCTTGCTTGTAAACGCTTACATAAGTTTTCCGCCGGAAATGGCGACGATGAGAACTCCCCCGGAGACAGTTCCTGGGGATCAGAAAAAGAAAGGCGAAACGCTGGCGTTTTTACGACCAGCGTCACCGGGGGATAGGTGCCCACGGTCTGACGAGCCAGCCCGCTCAAACAACAAACAACTCAATCGCTGGAGCGAACCTGAGAAAACTGTAGGCCAAAAGAAAAAAGCTCCTGTGTTCGCAGCACAGGAGCTATCTGCGGGAGCATCCGCAAATTTTGTGGATTAACTCTAGCCGAAAGGCTTAGCGGCGTCAAGCTCCGCAGCTCTGTTTTACGCTTTTTCCAAGGCCTGTCTGGAGCATCAGACATGGACACCATCACTCCGCAAGACCTGTCCGGGTCTCTTTTGCCGTCCTTTATCCTTCGGGAAGAGGTCTCTTCCGGCGCGAAACTGCTTTACGCGCTTCTTTGCAAATACTGCCATGACAAAGACCACTGCTGGCCGTCCCACAAGCTTCTGGCCGGTGAGCTTGGTTGCAGTGTCTCCAGCATCAAAAACTGGCTCCATGAGCTGGTGACAAACAAGCTGATCGCCATCCGAAGGGAAGAAGGCAGGTACACGAGTACCTATTACCTGCTTCGCCCTGCCGCTCTTGATGGCTCCACACCTTCCGGCCCTGACGGGACGTCCGGGATGCCCCTGTCCGGCGATAGCCAGACCGTGGCTACTGCTGGACAAAGCCACAGGCAAACCCTGGCTACGGAAATAAGTTTAAGAAACAAGAATAAATATTCCCCCCTTTCCCCCCGTGAACGGGCATGTGTCTGTTCCTCCTCGGCTCTAACCTTTCCGCGTCCACGCCCCTGCCGGGGCGGAAGGGGGGATTCTTCTCTTGCCGATTCTTCATTCGAGCAGTTCTCGCAGCGCTATCCACGCAAAGAAGCCAAGGAACTTGCGCGTGCCGTCTGGCATCGTCTTTGGCGGCGTGGTCTGCTGCCGTCGCTGGGCACGCTGCTGACCGCTCTGGATCGCTTCAAGCAATCCCCCTCATGGAATCGGGAACATGGGCGCTTCATCCCGCATCTTGTGAACTGGCTGCGCGGCCAGCGCTGGCTGGATGAACCCCATCAGGAGAGTTCCCTCCCCCCGGTCACGGAATGCGCCGCCGATCCCGTCCGGTCGGGCCGTATCAGGCAGCGTGTGGATGAGCTTGAGAGAAGCTGGCGACGCACGGAACCGGAACTGGAAGCGGCTCGCCCTGTGTTTGAAGCCTTTTTGGCCCGCTTTGCTGACGGACACATAAAGCGGGGGCCTGCATGGGGCCTGTGGTCACTGCTCTGGCGTCAGGGGAAGGCCCCGGATGCGTCCACGGCTCCCGAAGGGAGCATGAGTGTCCTGGATTTTCTGAAAACAGCACGATACGCCTGTTAAGCCATGAAGATGCACTATGGAATTGCCCGTGTTGAATTTCTTGCTGCAAAACAAGAAATAGAAACGATGATTTCCGAAGGCTATACCTTCGCGATGATTTTCAGAAAATTGAAAGAAAAAAATAAAATAACGATGAGTTATACGTCATTTGCCCGCTATGCTTCTGGGAGATATTTGACGCAAAAAGAAAAACTCCAGAATGGAAACACGGTAAAACAAGATGATAAGCGAAAAAGCAAGCACGAAATGCAAAATTCTGGAACGAAACTCCCACGGATCATAAAGGCAGACGACAAGGTGCCTTTCGGCAAAGAGGACATTGACCTCGGCCACGATATCTTTTGATGAAGGAGAGTATCACTATGGCAACAATTCATCTGATTTTGCAGGGGAAAGGCGGCGTGGGAAAGTCGATGATCGCCGCTTTCCTGTATCAGGCGCTACGGCATTTCGGGAAAGAGGTCATCGCCTACGACACGGACCCTGTGAACTCCACACTGGCGGCATTTGCCGAATTCAACGTCACGACGCTTTCCGTGATGAAAGACGGCAAGATCGACGATCGCAGCTTTGACAGCCTGCTGGAAGCCATCATGGAAGTGCCGCAGGATGCCCATGTGATCGTGGACAACGGCGCCTCCTCCTTTATCGCGCTCGGCGCGTATATCCAGGAAAATGATGTCATCGAGCAACTGGAGGAAGTTGGCCATACTGTTTTCCTGCATTCAGTCATTACCGGAGGGCAGGCTCTTGGCGATACCAGCAAAGGCCTGGCCAGACTTGCCAAAGCCTTCCCGGAATCCCCGCTGGTCGTATGGCTGAATCCGTTCTTTGGTGAGATCAGCATGGACGGCAAGCACTTTGAGGACTTCAAAATCTACAGGGAACACCAGGAGCAGTTCCATGCGCTGATCCCCCTGCCTGAAGGCAACAAAGCCCTCATAGGCAAAGATCTGGAAGAGCTGCTGGCCAGACGCCAAAGCTTTGAGGCTGGGATCAAAGGCAGCTCCACACACATCGCCGTCAAGCATCGCCTGAAGAAATACTGGAACCAACTCCTGGCCCGCATCGAGCAGGCAAATATCCTCTGAGGTCCCTATGCGCGTTTTTTCTTTGCTGCTTCTTCTCCTGTTCGGAACATGTGCGCCCTCGCACGGCGGGACAGTATACTGCACGAATTGCAGTGACAGGTTCATGCAGGCTGTGGAAAAAGCCACGAGCCTTGAACAGCTGAAAACGCTGGTCAAGGAATACGACGAAGCCATCCGGCAAACAGCGGCACAGCTCCAGATGGTCCAGCAGAATATCGAGCAATACACCAACATGGTGCAAAACACCGTGGCGCTTCCCAAAGAGATGATCCGAAAGATCGCATCCGAAATGTCCAAATTCGGACAGATCACTGGTGCCCTGACTACAATGCGCAATGATGTTGTCGGATTGGGCAAGGTTTTTGACGAGCTGTACAGCGCCCGCTCCGAGTTTAAAGAACTGGCCGGGCTGCCCAAGGAAATGCTTTCTCAGGGCATGACGCGCTACCATACAAGCTGGGACAATTGGAGCCGTCGTGTGGACGATTCGACCAGGGCGACGTTCCAGCTTTCGGGCAAGCAGCTAAAAGACCTGGAAGAATCAGGGGAGCTGGAAGCGTATGTCAATGACTTGCTCTCCACTCCAGATGGCCAGCAAAAGGCCCTCATGGCAGGCAACCAGCTTGCCGCTCTTCAGATACAGGAAGCCCGCCAGCTCCGTGAATTGCTTGCAACCAAGATTCAATCGGATTTGGCGGGCCAAGTGAAGCGGGAAAAAGAAGGGCAATTCTCCGAAGAGATGTCACGTGCTTTATTGAATAGTGAGGGGCTAAACCTTAAACCCATTGATGATCCTGAATTTTAAAATTGTTGCCTTATATATTCAAGAGCTTCTTCTTCAGTAATTCTGTTATATATTCGTTGCACACGATTTCCAGCAGATCCTGGAGTTTCTCGTATTATTTTGTTTTTATCAATAATAATTATTTTATCATACATTTTATTGTAAATGGAGTCGTTAATCTTTTTATATTCATCGAATTTTATAATTATGCTTCCATCAGGATTTTCTTCCATAGTAATTTTTTGGGGCTTTGTTTCTCTATGGCGTAATGTGTCATCTGTAATTATTAATGTTACTTTATGGCCAATCAATGGATATTCTTTTTCACTAAGCCAATACCCTTTTACATCAGCAGGGGCCGCGTTAGCCATAAAAGGAAGTAAGATGAATGTAAACAGAAAGAAAAACTTTTTCATGATATTCATTCTCCTTGGAATTATTATAATCAATCCAGATATAGCTGCTGCTGTTGATTCTGACATCATCAATAAAATTGTCAAGTCATTTGCTGATAAAACAGGTAAGTGGACAGACATCGCTAAAAAATATGCTAAGATTATTTTTTATTGGTGCGCAATCTTAGAAATTGCATGGCTCGGAATTAAAATGTCTCTTAGTGGTGCTGATATCAAGGATACACTTAAAAATTTTTGTATAACAGTTGTTGTATGTGGATTTTTTTTAGCTGTTATTAACAATTATTATGAATGGTCTCGTCAAGTTATCAGTGGGTTATTAGCGATATCTGGCGAAATGGGAAATATTCAAAATGCTTCTGACGATGCCTTCAAGAAAGGACTTGATCTTTGCCAACAGCTTTTTTCAGCATTGAAAGAGATAAGCATCCTTGAGGATGGAGCTTTGCTTTTGGGATCACTGGCAGCTCTCTTTATAGTAATCGTCTGCTTCTGCCAGATTACAGCCCAAGTTATTTTTATTAAGTGCGAAGCATATGTGGCAATGTTGGCTGCTTGTATTCTTGTAGGATTTGGTGCCTCATCATTTATGCGGGATTATGCAATCAATGTACTTCGTTATATTTTAGCTGTGGCTTTCAAGCTGTTTGTTATGCAACTTGTCATAGGTATTGGTTATACTTTTATGCAAGAAGCCATCACCCCAAAAGCCAGCTTCTATACGGTCTGCGTAACAATAGGCGTCGCCATCGTTCTCCTTGCCTTGGTCAAACAGTTACCGGATACAGTTGCCGGAATCATCCAAGGCTCGCATGTCAGCTCCGGACAGGCCCTTACTTCCACCGTCACGGCAATGGGCGCTGGGCTGATGGGGGCGGGCCTCGCTATGGGAGCTGGTATGGCTAACGTCGGCAGGGCCGCGCAAGTCGCAAAAGCTGAAGGTGCTCAGGGCGTCCGGGGGATCATGAAAGGGACTGCCAGCAACCTTTGGAATGCCACACGAGAATCCATGCACAACAAGGATATGCGCAACAACACCGTCTCTTCATCGCTCAGGCAACGGATCGAGGCTGCCCGCCTGCGCAAGTAATGACCATCTGCAACAGGAGAGGAGGAAACCGACATGGCAAAGAACAAGATCATCAACCTGAACGACCATCTGTTTGCCCAGCTTGAACGCCTTGGCGATGAGAATTTGAAAGGAGACGCTCTCAAGGAAGAAATCTCGCGTGCGTCCGCCGTGAGCGGCATAGCCGAGCAAATCATCAGAGGTGGGGATCTGATGCTACGCGCCCGGATCGCAGCCGATAACACCGTGCGGGGAGACAAGATTCTTCCCTCTATCCTGGGAGCGGATTACGGCCCGGATTCCGATACCAAGCAATAGGCTGGCATAGAGGGAGGGGGAGCATGTACGGCAATCACGCCATGAAAAAAGCCCTTGACGCTCTTACACGACAGTCAGGGTGCTTGAAGAAAGAAGACCTTGGGAGCGCTCAATCCTTGCGGGAAGCCAGCCGCATCAGGGAGATGGCAACATTGTGTTCACAGGTCAGCTCTGTAAAGAAGTTGCTCTTAAAGAGCAGGCATGCTTCAGAGAGTATTCTGATCGGAAACAAAATTCTTCCTGAAATACTTGAGGAGTGACTACCATGTTTAGATATTCCGCTGAGATGATAGAATTCCTTCGGGCTAATAAGGGGTCGATGACTATGAGAGAGTTGACCCAAAAATTCAATGACACATTTGGACAAGAAAAATCTTTAGGTGCCATACATAGAGTATGCTTTGATAATGGCATATGCCAAAAAGTATGCTATAATAATGAACTCATTGCTTTTATAAAAAAGAATATTCCAAAAATGAGCTATAGAGCACTCACTGATGTCATTAATAAAAAATTTAAACTAAACAAAACAATCAAGCAGATACGAGCATTTTGTATTTATCATAAAATATATAATGGTAAGGGGAAAAAGAAGTCAGATCATTTTGTATTTACCAGCGAAATGATTTATTTTATTAAAGAACATGCACAGCACATGAATCGTTCAAAATTAACTTGTTTATTTAATAAGCATTTTGGTAAAAATATTTCTCTATCAATATTAACAAATAAGTGTCATAAGATTGGATTGACGCATATATATCCAGACACAAAAGAAATTAATTCTGAATGCAAAAACAAAAGAGATGGATATTTTATAAAAACTAAAGATGGTTGGATACCCAAGCAACGTTTTTTATGGGCACAAAAAAATGGGCCTATCCCACCGAATTGTTGTGTCATTTTCGCAGATGGCGACAACACAAATTTTGATGAAGACAACCTCATCTTAGTAAACAGGAAGGAGCATTTCCGTCTGAACAAAAACAAACTCAGGTTTAATAATCCAGACTATACAAAAGCTGGATTAAATATCGTTAAACTCTCACTTGAAGTTGAAAAACGTGAAAGGGAAGTGGAATCATGAAGGCTCATCTTTCAAAAATCATCTTTTTGGTTTGGTCCCTGTTGTGGGCAGTCCCGGCCCATAGTCTTGACGCGACCTCCTTCAATCCTACGGCGGTAGAGGTCACGGCAAAAGCTACCAGCTCCATCCCAGTCGGCACGATCATCGCTTGGCCGGTTGCGCAGAATCCGGCCGATTGGCAAAATTCTGACGGCTCTTATAACTGGCTGGAATGCAATGGACAAAGCATATCGAAAACAGTTTACCCAGAACTGTTCGCGCTTATGGGCGGGCATACGCCTGATCTGCGCGGCCTGTTCCTCCGGGGGCATGGAGGAAATTCCGCAGGGTTGGGAGAACAGCAGGGGCACGCCATGCGGGATATTTCCGCGTCAGGCAATATCAGTGTCGGGTTTGGCGGTTATTTAAGCGGGAGCGGCATTTTTAAGCCTGTAGGAAGCCACAAGGTCACAGTTATCCGGGGAACATGGGACAACAATTGGAGCAGCACCAATTATGGCCTTGATCTTTCTGCCGGTGGAGTTCCCGTGGCCAATGAGGTGCGCCCCGATAACCAGGCCGTCCGCTATCTCATCAGGGCCATTCCTTAACGCGCCCGTATCAGGTAGCGTACAGCCTGATTCACTGGACGGATTTCACCATCGACCGGAGTAACACGTGAAGCGTAGAAATTGGCTCCCCTTTTACTCCAGTCCGATCCTTCAGAACGATGCACACCAGAAGCCCAAGGGCTGCCATAGTACATGGCCCCTTGGGTGCTTGTTCCCCAACCAGGTGCGATCAGTTCAGGAAAGCTCCCCCATATCTCCCGGATCGCATCCCCCTGAACCTGGCCAAGTTCCGCACTCTTGTGTGTCACAGTGCCATAATGCGTTGACGTATGGGAGCCGTGGCCGCGCAAAAAAAGCCCTCTCAAATCAGGCGCATGCCCGCCTACCAGAGCAAACAGTTCTGGGTAAGCTCATCTCCGCTCATCAAACGAAGAATCCTTGAGCAAAATAGGAGGATAAGATATACCCACTTTACACGGCTACCCTCTGGCCTAAGCGTCGGCACGGCGCAAACGGAAAAGGAGGGCTTGCCATGCGGAAGATCGTTTTCGCTCTATTCGTCGCAATGGCCCTTGTCCTGCTGTTGGCGTCCGCCGCTAGATAGCAGTTGACCCCGGCCCATTCGCGGTGGGTCGGGGTCGTAAAATGTGACTCACGTTTGGTAGCCGTGCACGGGGGCGTGAACCGCGCCGTGCCAGCCCCGGTTTCTGTTAGTCGCAGGAGCCGGGGTTCCCCTTTTATATAAAGCCGTCTCCTCCCTTTGGCAAGCCTCACCAGGGCCGTGCCCGGACGAGATAGCGCACGGCCATGTTCACTGGCCTGTTTTCATTTCCTGTTGGCGTAATGCGAGAAGTGTCCAAATATGTTCTTGAGCCTGCTGAGGAGCCTCCCCCTCCCCGATACCCTTCACGTACAGAGGAATATAGTTTCCCATCAGGATAGGTACTATACGATACCTTCCAATTCCCAGCTATTTTCCTACTGGCATCCCCTTGAATTTGTCCAAGATTACCAGACTGATGCAAAGTCTCGGTGATACCTATGGTCGTACCATTATTCTGAGCATGGCTTTGTGCGCCATATCCCCGGAGGAACAAGCCGCGCAGATCGGGCACCTGCCCGCCTATCAGCGCAAACAGTTCTGGGTAGCTCATCCCCTCATTTTAGACGGAGAACCCTTGAGACTTAGGTAAAAATGAGCTATGCAAGTTTTGTAGAGATACTTCTCTGTGTGCCTAAGAAAACGTATCTGCTGGGAAATGATAGGTATAAAAATGAAAGAAGCAGAATACAAAATGTTAAGAGAAGAAATTTTACTAAATTTGAAACAAGTTTCATTATGCTCAAAAATATTATATACATCTGTATGTGGCATATTGGTTTTTTCGTATAACAAGGATTTTTTATTAACACTTGTCTCGTATATTATAATCTTATCTATTCAATATGAATCATCTTCAATTTTAAAAGGCATGATTCGTACATCAATGTATTTATACGTGTTTATTGAAGATGGTGATAAAGAATTTTCGTGGGAAACATCACTTCTATCGGGTGATAAAAAATATGGTCGTAATTACGCTTCAGCCATTTCAATGTACATTTTTTTTAGTATACTGACATTTATATTTTCTATTATTGCTATGGTTAATTGTGATGATAATTCATGTATTACGATTTTTTTTAATATGATTTTTGGAGATGTATATATGCGGGATAGCAAAATATTTAATAGTATCTTTTTGATAATAGTATTTATTGTTTCGATATATTTTATTAATAAAATTGAACACTCCACCGGCTAAAGCCGGTGGATTCACCGTGGCGACTAAAGTCGCGTTCCGGCTAAAGCCGGTATGGCCCCTGCTGAAGCAGGCTGAAGTCATTCCCCCTCAATTCGGAAGGTTTCATCTGCATCTTCCTGTTGCGTGATGTATTGCTTAATGACCTCATCGGTCACATTGCCACTGCTGCAACAGAAATAGCCACGCGCCCACATATGACGTCCCCAGTACTGGCGGCGCAACAATGGAAATTCATTTATCATGGCATGCGCGGTTCGGCCTTTCAGTTGTTGCATCAACTTGCTCACAGCAAGGCTTGGTGAAATCGAAACGAAAAGATGGATATGGTCGGGTGCTATATGTCCTTTGAGAATTTCCACCTGATGCTTTTCACAGATGCCGCGTATCAGCGACCTGGCTCTCTGGGCGATGTCGCCTGACAAAATCTTTTTCCTGTACTTGGTTATCCAGACCAGGTGCAGGTGAATTGAAAAAACACTGTGGGAGCCTTTACGATAATTGCTCATGCCCACAGACTACAAAAGAAACGCTAAAGCCGCCACCTAAAGGTGGGGGTTTTACCCCTCCCTGAGTGGGACAATAAAGTATCCTACTTGATAGAAAAAGAAAAACAGATCGAATTGTGGAATTGTATAAAGTATGAAATAAATAAATAACATAATTATATTATATATAAAATTGATAGTATTAAAATTTGATAATTCCCAACTCCATAAGAGCCTGAAGCAAGGCGGCAGTCGCGACGCCAAGGCCTACCGCCCATTTGCGTTTCTCCCACCACGCCGCAGGATTTGACAAAAATTTCTGTAACGCCCGGATGACTTGGGTTTTGCTCACCATGTGAATTCTCCTATCTTTCGATGCTGTGCGCTGGGACATTCCTGGTCTTTTCCCGATTCTGGGGGACAAGCTCAAAGCGATGTCCTTCTTCGCACTCGATGACCTGCCTACCTCCGGTCAACGTGTACACGGTGTCCCCCGCTTTGTCTTGATGCCAGGATTTGATCTTCCATTTCGCGGACATATACGCCAGCGCTGTTTCTCGCGCTTCCTGGCTGAAGCTGATCTGCCTGCCGGTGTCGATGATTTTACCGCCTTGGGGAAGACGGTAGACGATATTTCCATGCGTGGTGATGCTGGCCTGCACGCCTGGGACAATTTTTTCCATCAGAGCAACACTGGTCAGGCAACGCTTCCTTTGAGGTGACAGGACAGCGTTTTCCAGGATTTTTGTCTCCTTGGCCAGTGGACTGTTGCCCACTTCTTGCTGGTCGGTAGGCCTCTCCGGAGCGACAACCTCCTGCCGGGATCGCAAGATGGCCAGGGCGGTTTCATCGCCCCGGATGGCTTTGTCACGCAAAAAATCCAGCCAGTTGCCTGCCTGCCGGGAGCGCGTTGCCTGGATTTCCTCCCGCTCATACTGCCATGACAGCTTGCGGAGATATGCCCTGGTCGTGCGGGCCAAAGGCTTGGCTGTCAGCTCTTGCCGCTTCCGTCGCCACTTCTGGCGTATGCTCTCCAGTTCCGCTTTCCGCTCCTCGTGCCCTTGGGTGAACTCCATCCACAACGCCCCTCTGTCCGGGGCCTTCTGGATAGGAGATACGCCATAGCGCCGCTCACTGTCCGGCAATTGCCCTTTTGCCGCCTGGAACTGCCCGAACCGGCCTTCCAGCTTCTTCAGGGAAAATTCACGGTGCGCTGTGCTGGCTTTGGCCGTCTGCCGCCCATAGCGATCCTTGATGACCAGCCCGGCACCACGCCGCCGCAATTCCAGCCCGTGGGTCGCAAAGGCCTGGTGAACATCCTCCCAGGATTGACATTGCTCCAGACTGGCCAGGACAGCGATACTCTCCTGCCGCGCGAAGCCTTCAAAGGATTGCCGTCCAGAGTGCGCTTCCATCGCGGCAGCTTTACTGCCAAGGCTTCTCTCCTTGCCCGCTTCCCTCCCGTTATCCACGGTCAGGCCGTATTCCTTTTCCAACTCCCGACACAGCTTGTCGCGCTTAAGGTAGTCGCGCCACGGCTCCACCCGCGTCAGTTTCTCCGGGTGGATCAGATTGTATGCGACATGCATGTGAATGTTCTCGGTATTGACGTGCACGCCGCAATGGCGCTGATGCTCTGACAGGCCCAAGGCGTCGGCAAATCGTTCTTCGATCTGCTTGAATACATCTGGCGTCAGCTTCCCTTCATCTTCAGGGTGAAAGCTGACAAGCAAATGGTAGGTTTTTTCTTTGCCGGTGCGCCTGTTGAGCGCCTGGGTATCCAGTACCTCCTGCACGGCCAGGTCGTAGTCATCGCCAGCCCAGCACCCGGCGCACCAGCTCATAAGGCATTTCTCCAGGATCACTTTTCCAGATACATCCGTGCCCCGTCGCAGGCTGTCAGAGGGGCGTCGATCAGGGCGTGCATCAGCAGGCAGAAAATCCGCAATTCCTCTTTTTTGTTCTCGCTGCGAGTAAGATGCCAGACGGCATTCGGACAGTTGGCGCAGACGGTTTCCGGCAAGGCTTTGGCTTGTCGCAAGGTGTCGCTGTGGGGAATAGGTTCTTTTTTCATCCTGCATATCTCGATCATGTTCTTGCCCGGCGGCGATGTAGTTCGCCAGACGGGCATAATTGTCACTTCTGGGGGCGGAAAGGATATGTTTACTGATCATAGCGCCCGGATTTTTGCCTTCAGCTCAGCCTGTGCCTGGTCGATCTTGTGGAGCAGTCCATATATTTGTTCCTTATGGCCACTGGCCAGTGCTTGCTTGAGCAATCCGCCAAGGCGGCCCAAGTCCGCATTGACCTTCAGCAATTCGCGCCGGGCCTGCTGATCCGCACGGCTCTCGATACGAAAACCGAGACAGACACGCCGGGCAAACTCCGACATGCTCAGCCCGGCGCGCGCACTCGACGCCATGATGAGTGCGAACTCCTCCGGCGTCACATAGGCCTGAATCCGGTCGCTACGCCTGCTTTTGGGAGAGGACGCTATGCCTCGCATCCTTTCCCTCCGTTCATGCTGTCCAGCAGGTAATTCCAGTCTTTCGTTCGCTGAAAGACCCTGTGCAAAAGGCAACCGGCCAGCGAAAGCATCTTTTCCATGGAGTGCGGAGACAAAGAAGATACTTCCTCCACGGAAACGCCACTCATCATTTTGAAATCGTCCTCCATATTCCAGTCCCTTGTGTGCCGGAACTGGGAGCAGGCCGTCAGCATGTTGCGCAACAGGATTTCTTGCTCTGGAGTACCCTGGACGTTGTCCTCATATGCGGGATGGTTCATCAGGAAGTAGACGTAACGCAACGCCTCGCTTTGCTGTTCTGAAGAAGGGATCTCCTCCAGACGGCTCACCTGGAACCGGGCTGCTATGATGAACTCGGCGATGGACAAAGGGATCTTTTCCACAAAAGCCCAGTAGGAAATAAATCCGCGCAGCAGTTTGACCGCACGCTTGCGCCGCGTCTCGTCATCCCCTCTGGGAACATCGGGAATGGGCAGGATGGGGCTGTGCAATGCCTTCTCCATCACATTGAACGCCTCCAGGAATTTCTCCTTCCAGGCAGCCGCCTTCTTGCCCGTAAAGCCCATTGCCAGGAAGGAAAAACCGTCACGGGTCAGGCGATAGGCGGGCCGCATTTTCCCTTGGGCATCCTGATATTCAGCGGGCGCAAAATTGCGCTCGCTAAATTCTTCAGAGCACTCCAAGTTGGAGATGGCCCGCAGCACGTCCTTATGCTCCTTCTCAAACGCCTGCGCCACGATCAGCGACGTGGTGAACATGTTTCCGCCGTCGATCTCAACAATGTTTTCAGCGGGTTGCACGATAATCTCCTGTCCATTGCTCTGATGTTCGTCCATAGTTGTTCTCCTGCGTTCAGCGTTGAGCCGAAGGCGAATAAGCAAGCCTCCCCCGGCGTGTGAGGGGGCAGGACGTAAAGTAGTCACTTGAAAAGTGACGTTACTTTACCTGTCCTGCCTTCAAAAATCATTGCAAACAATAGCACATTTTTTCAAAAATAGGCAAGTTTATCTGATTTTTAAGAGTTTGTAAAAGCTGACAACAGTTTTTAAGAGAATACAAAAGCTGACCAATCTTGCTAAAAGTACCTGAAGTGTGGCAGGGCTGCCACCGCCGAAATTCCGTACTCTGGAACAAGGTGGGCGTATCTCATGGTCATTTTTATATCCTTATGCCCAAGGAGGCTCCCAACCATAGCGAGGGGGCACCCCCGCTGCACAAGCCATGATGCAAATGTGTGGCGCAACGTATGGAAGCACACCCGGTCACGCCTGTCTTTAATACCTTTGTTGAATCCACATGATTTTACTGCACTACGAAAAATTCCGTAATGCTGCTCTGGAGAAATTCCCCCTGCTGTAAAAAGAGGATATAAAGTATGTGATTCATGTATGTATTTTAAAACGATTTTAAAAGATTCTTCATTAAGAGGTATGCTTCTATTCAGAGAATTTTTAGTGTCGTATACGCGGACAAATCTATGATTGATGTCAACATGTGATGGCATCAAATGGTATATTTCACTGGCACGCATCCCGGTATGCAAGGCAAAGACAGCGATGTCCCGCCACAACTCGGAGCGTGTCCCCAAGGTTTGCAGCAAAAAGGCCGCCTCCGGTTCCGAAAGGAACCTGAGACGGCGATTATCGAATTGGGGCATCCTGAAGACGGGCACGGGGCCTGGATACAGTTCCCACTCCACGGCGCGACGGAGAACCCTGCGCACCAGGGACAGACAGTGATATACGGATTGAGGGCTAAGATTTTTCATCTCAACCTTCCGCTTTAATTGTATGATTTGAAGGTTCCTGATCTCCTCAAGAGGAAAATTCCCGAGAAAAGGGGCAATATGGTGTTGCCAACGCCCCGTTTCTGTTGTTATTGCTTTGTGTGTCGAAGACGACAGGACGAGCTGCTGATAGAGATCAAAAGCTTCGTTCAGGGTCATACGATCTCCCTTTTTTCGGCAGATCGTGCAATGAAGTAGGATATCGAAAGATGGACAACGGCCTTTCACGCCGTCGACAGGGGTTCAAATCCCCTTGGGGACGCCAACAAGAGATCAAGCGTAGAACGTGCTTTTGAAAGTAAGTTCTGCGCTTTTTTTCTTTTCGATCGCCTTCCTTTTTCAAAAGCCTTTTCAGCCGCTGCTGAGCAGTCTGGAAGAGGCGTGCTATCTCCCTCCCACTGCGTACGCGGCCTCAAGGATCCTCCTCCCCAAAATACCTTTTCGGCGGACAAGCGCTGCCTGTAAACGTTTACCCCCCCTGTCCACGGCGACACCGGTCTCCCGCCAGCCTCCTGCCTTGCGTTTCCGAGTTCTACGGATGCGCCTCCCAATGTACCTGCAGGACATGTGTATGCATCTGCCCTGCACCAAACCATCACTCCCGCCATATCCAAAGTAAAAAAGCCATAAATATGTAAAGGCATAATTATTTTCTTGTATTCCCTATAACATACTTTTCATGTAAGAAAAAAGATTCTGACGTCATGGGACGGCCCAGCTGCTCCATGCGTCCTTTTTTTATTCCCAATCTCCCACGGCGGGAATGAAAAAAGCCAAAAGGTAAAGGAGGAGTAACAATGACAAAAAGAGCCATGGGGAATTTGGTGAACCGGTACAGATCGGTTTTAAAAAAATGCCATCTCATCAATACGTTCGGTTCACTGGCTGTTGCGGCTATTCTGGTTATGGGCGTAACCGATGGAGAAGCATTCAGCAATGCCGTTGGATATAATGTGACATCCACATCAACTCCAGGTACGACAGTTTCCGTGACAGATACATCTGAAAATGCAGTTGCTTCAGGCATTAAGGCTGAGACATCTGCAACTTACAGTGTTCCGAGTACGATCACGCGTGCTGAGGCGACAGCCATAGGAAAACAAAGTGCCCTCTCCCTTGGGGTATTCGCCCAAAGCAGCTCAGGCAACCGGCTGACAGTCAATCTGGCGCCACTCGACATTTCCTCTACGGCAGTGACGGAAAACGGATCATCCTGAAGTGTTGGTATTTATAGTGATGTAAATAGTTCCGTATCTGTTCATGGTGGAACTATCGTATCATCAGCGCACTCCAAAAACGGGATCGCCGAAGCTTTTGGTGCCATGAGCCAGAATAACAGCTCTGTGACTTTAGGTGCAGATTCTATCGTATTATCGGCGGAATCGAGTAAAAAGCTCTCTGATCCCAGAACTGTCGGAATCTATTTTTCAGACAACAGTACGTTCAACGTCACGAGCAACAGAATAAGAGTAGATGTTTCGGCTACTCATAACGGAGACGTTTTTTCCCGAAAAGTAAATGGCATCTATGGCGATAAAAATAGTACGCTGACGATGAATGACGCCGACATATCCGTACGCGAGATCAATAGTACCCCTGACAAGTCCGGGGCTGCCGGGATCCATCTTTTCACCGCATCGACCCTGGCGATGAAGGATGCCTCCATCCGCGTAGCAGCCGTCGATCACGAGGGCACTTTTGCGGGCTCTGCAATCGGCATCGTCACCAGTCCAACCAGTGGCAGGCATGACATCACAGCCGGCACTCTCGATATCCGTGCGCAAGGTGGATGGGCCTCCGGCATCCAGCTTGAAAATACCGACATGCGCATGGCCGGAGGAACGGTCATGAGCTCAGGCCTCGGCAGGTCGGCATATGGCATACGGACTACCCATGCGAACTTCACGGCCACCGGCGATATCGACGTCACCACCCATGCCGACAGATCCAACTCGACCGTTGGCGGCATCCTGGCGGTAGGCAAGTCCTCCATCACCATGCGCGGAGGGTCCGTCACAGCTTCAAGTAATGGAGATGGCGGAGCCATCGGACTGTATGCCAAAGATGGCGGTAGCATTACCAAGACCGGTGGCGACATCACCGTCGTTTCGACGGCTATTGCCAGCGGCATGGACGCCTTCCCCACCAGCAAGATCACCTATGGCGACGCCAAAGCCACGACGCGGATAAGTGTGGAAGGCAGGGATGCCTACGGCGTCCGTGCCCGGGGACAAGCCGGTAGTGACCAGGCGGCTTCGATCGAACTGACCAATGGCGTCATCGAGGCACGGTCACATGGCGATACCGCCATAGCGGCCTACAGCGCTTCGGGCGATATCGGCTTGAAGGGCACGACCGCCATCACGGCCACGGCCGCGGCCCCTGGCAAAAAAGTCTACTCGCTGTATGTCGAGGGGGACAGACCGAACTCGATCACGGTGGACAAGGCTTCGACCATAGAAGGCGACATGGAAGCGGCGACCGGCAGCGCCACCGTGCGCGCCGCCATCCAGGATGGCGGCAACCTGCGGGGCTGGGCACGCAGCCTTGGCGATCTTGATCTGTCTTTCGGCAAAAATGCCGTCTGGGAAATGGTTTCCTCCAACCAGCTCACGAAGGAGGCCGATGGCAGATACGCCGGCAATCTGACGAAGCTGGCCCTGAATGGCTCCCGCGTCTATGTGGGCAGCAATCAGGGGCAATGGAACGCCGGGACCGGCTTTGCGCCGTCCCCGCTCGTCCTGTCCCAGACGGACGCGCCTGCCGAACTGAAGATCAGTCATCTTTCCGGGGCCGGAGATTTTTATCTGCGTACCGATATGGAAGCGGATATTTCCGACAGCGTCCTTGTTACCGAGTCCCTGTCCGGCGCATACAACTTGTATGTGAAGGCAAGCGGCGCGGAACCCGTACAGGTACAGACCAAAAGTTATCTGGCAAGGGCGGAGCAAGGGGTTGGAGCGGCCGCAAGCGCCTTTTCCCTGAAAGGAGGAAAAAACGTCAACGGGCGGGAGATGATCGACATAGGTCTCCATAGCTATGCCCTGGAAACGAGCGAAAGGAACGACGGCAGGGAATGGTATCTTGCCCGGACGGAGGGATTTTCTCCTACCGGTGAAATGGCTTTGGGGCTTTCGGGTATGAGCTCTGCCTATGCCATGCACATGAGCCACCTCTCCGATCTGCGTGAACGCCTGGGCGAAATACGTTACGGCAACGGCACGGACGGCCTGTGGGTACGCGGCTTCACCGAAGAGAACCGTCTTTCCGGTCTGGGCGGCACTGATCTCAGCCAGAATGTCTACGGCACGTCCTTCGGTTACGACCGCCTGCTGGAGCAGGATGAAAACAACAAGTGGCTGCTGGGTCTGCGTGGCCAGATCAGCAGGGCCCACCAGCGTGTCGACGGCCTGCATGGCGCCTCCGGCGACAACCGTTCCTACGGCATCGCGGCATACGCCACCTGGCAGCATGCCGAAGGCTGGTACGCGGACACCGTGCTGAGCTGGGACTGGTACGATCAGAACCTGAAGACCCGTATGCTGGACGGCACGCCGGTCCACGGCTCCTACCACAGCTATGCGGGAGGCATCAGCCAGGAAGTGGGACGCATGTTCCGCTTTGATAACGGCCTGTTCATCGAGCCGCAGCTGCAGCTTTCCTGGTACTGGATAAAAGGCATGGACTTCACCACCAGCAACGGCATGGACGTGGATCAGGATGATGCCCATGCCCTTACCGGTCGCGCCGGCCTGGTGGTGGGCAAAAAGTGGGATCTGGACAACAGCCGCTACTTCCAGCCCTATCTCAAGGGCGGTGTGCGCCACGAGTTCATGGGGGACCAGAAAGTCACGGTCAACGGCATCAAGTTCACCAATGACTTGCGTGGTACGCGCGGCTATTACGGCGCGGGCTTTGACCTGCAATTCGCAAGCAACGCCCGGATCTATGCCGAATTCGAACGCGAAGACGGGCAAAAGGCTTCCACCCCCTGGAGCGTGAGCGCAGGCTTGCGGGTGGAATTCTAGTTCCGGGTACAAAGGGGATGTTCGCGGCTCGCTGCCGCCGGGGGCATGGCATCAAATCCCATCCCACTCCCCGGTTTTTGCCGACATCCCCCCACCCGGCCACCGAGAAGATACCGTTCATAACTGTTGGCTGCCCCGAAAGGCTCGTCTGACGTTGCTTTTTGAGGCAGGATCGACGTAAAGAGGAAGTCAACGCCGGGTTTGCCCGGCACCTTTCACGCCGTCGACAGCAAAATCCCTTTGGGAGTCAAAAAAACAAGGCACTTGCAGTGATGCAGGTGCCTTGTTTCGTATCTGCCTCCCCTCGCCTTTCTCCGCCTCCCTTGTCACGCTCTTGCCCAGCCTTTATACTCCGGTCATCGAATAACCTGTATCCCACTCTTACCGGAGCATCCCTTCATGTCCCTTGCCGCCACCGTTGCCGAAAAAGCCAACCTTATCTGGGCCATAGCCGACAAGCTCACCGGCGTGTTCAAGCCGCACCAGTATGGTGAAGTCATCCTGCCCCTCACCGTCATCCGCCGTTTCGACAGCGTGCTGGAGCCCACCAAGGAAATGGTGCTGCAGGCGGCGCAGCTCTTTGCGGGCACGCCCCTGGAAGAAAACAGGCTGTGCAATGCTGCGGGGCACAAATTCTACAACACCAGCCCCTTCACCTTCACGCGACTGCTGGACGCCCCCGATGATCTGGAGCCTAACTTCCGGGCCTACTGCAACGCCTTTTCCCCCAACGTGCGCCAGATACTGGAGCGCTTCAAACCTTTTGGGCCGCACCTCACCACCATGGCCGAGAAGAACGTGCTCTACATGGTGCTCAAGGAATTCACCACCAGCAAGGCCGATCTGCACCCCTCCCGCGTCTCCAATCTGGAGATGGGCTACATCTTCGAAGAACTCATCCGCCGCTTTTCCGAAGCGCACAACGAGGACGCCGGGCAGCACTACACCCCGCGCGAGGTCATCGAGCTGATGGTCAACCTGCTGCTCACCCACGACAACGCCACTCTGGCCGGTACGGGCCCCACTACGACCATCTATGACCCCGCCTGCGGCACGGGCGGCATGCTCTCCGTGGCCGAGGAGCACATCCACCACTGCAACAGCGCGGCGAGCCTGCTCCTGTGCGGGCAGGAGATCAATGACGAGACCTTCGCCATCTGCAAGGCGGACATGCTCATCAAGGGGCAGGATGCCGACTACATCAAGCTGGGCAACACCCTCTCCGACGACCAGTTCCCGGGCCAGACCTTTGACTATGTGCTGTCCAACCCGCCTTTCGGCCGCGAATGGAAAAACGAAAAAGCCGCCGTGGAACGCGAGGCCGCCCGGCCCGAAGGCCGCTTTGGCGCCGGCCTGCCCAGCATCTCGGACAGCCAGATGCTCTTCCTCCAGACGGCCGTGGCGCGCCTCAAGCCCGAAGGCCGCGCGGCCATCATCCAGAACGGCTCGCCCCTCTTCACCGGCGATGCGGGCAGCGGCCCCTCCGAGATACGCCGCTACATCCTCGAAAACGACTACCTCGACGCCATCATCGCCCTGCCCAACGACATTTTTTACAATACCGGCATCGCCACCTATATCTGGCTGCTCTGCAAGAACAAGCCCGAAGCCCGGCGCGGCAAGGTGCAGCTTATCAATGCTTCCGGCCTGTACGAAAAGCGCCGCAAGGCCCTGGGCAACAAGCGCAACGACATCCCCCAGGAGGCCATCGCCGAGATCTGCCGCCTGTATGGCGACTTTGCCGAAAGCCCCCTGAGCAAGATCTTTGACGTGGCCGACTTCGGCTACACCAGGATCACCGTGGAGCGCCCCGCCCTGCCCGCCTCCGGCACGGAGGACGCCCCGGCCGCCCCCGCCGATGCCCCCAAAAAGCGGGGCCGCAAACCCGGCAAGCCCAAGGCCGACGCCTCCCGCCGCGATACCGAGAACGTGCCGCTCAAGGAAGACATACAGGCCTACTTTGCCCGCGAGGTGCTGCCCTTTGCCCCCGATGCCTGGATCGACGAGAGCAAGAGCAAGGTCGGCTACGAGATCCCCTTCACCCGCTATTTTTATGAATACACGCCGCCCCGCCCTGCCGCCGAGCTGGCTGTGGAACTCCACGAGCTGGAGCTGCGTCTGGGCGAAAGCCTGGCCGCCCTGTTCGGGGACGAGGACTAGGAACAGGAAAAGGGAAAGGCGGGAAGATGCGCGGGGGAGGGGACCCTCCCCCAGCGCGCTTTACAAGGACACACCATGCGACAGATGTTTCAATCCACAGTCGCCCCCTCCGCCGACTGAGCTTTAGCCGTTGCGACGCAGGAAGCTACGGATAAAGACAGCAATGTGTTACGCGGCAAGACAGCCCATGAAAGCGCTGTCGCTATCCGTAAGCCCGCTGGTGCGGGCAACGGCTACCGCCTCCGCGGCCGACGGATAGGGGTCGTGCGGATCGCCCCTCCCTGAAGGGAGGGGGTACGGAAAAGGATCTCCTCGGCTTCGCCGTCTTGTCAACGTCTCTTTTCCCCCGGAAGGGGGAGGTCTCAACCCACAAAGGAATTTTTGATGAAAGACAGCGGCATAGAATGGATCGGCGAGATTCCCGAAGGGTGGGAAATATCACCTCTATTCAGCATTTTTAAAGAAAGAAAACAGAAAAATTACAATTTAAAAGAAACAAATATATTATCTTTAAGTTATGGAAAAATCATCAGACGCAATACAGAAACCAATATGGGTCTTCTCCCAGAAAGCTTTGAAACATATAATATTGTAGATAAATCAAATATTATACTCAGGTTGACTGATTTACAGAATGATAAGACAAGCCTTCGCACTGGGCTAGTCATAGAGAGAGGAATTATAACATCTGCATATATTGCATTGGAAAGTGTTAATACAGAAAATGTTTTTTTTCATTATTTGTTACATTGCTATGACGAATTAAAAGTATTTTATGTTATGGGAAATGGTGTTCGACAAAATTTAAAATTTGCAGAGCTCTCACGACTGCCTTTACTTGTTCCTCCCCTTGCGGAGCAACAGCGCATCGCCGATTACCTCGATGCCAAGTGCGCCTATATCGACCAATGCCTGGACATGACCCGCCAGAGCATGGAAAAACTGCGCGCCTACAAGCTCTCCTGCATCACCGAGACTGTCACCAAAGGCCTGGACCCGGACGTCCCCCTCAAGGACAGCGGCGTGCCGTGGATAGGCCAGATTCCGGCGGGGTGGGAATGCACTAGACTAATGACTTTGTGTTCTGAAATTTCTACCGGGCCTTTTGGTAGCCAACTTCACGCTGAAGACTATGTTGAAAACCAAACACCTTTAATCAATCCATCAAATATCAACAACTTTAGGATAGAAGCAAATTACAAATGCACATTAGATTCTAATACCGTATCAAGGCTTAAAAGGCATATTTTATATACTGGAGAAATAATTTTTGCGCGCAGAGGAGAAATGGGAAGATGTGCATTAGTAGAAAAACAGCATGAAGGATTTATCTGTGGAACAGGATGCCTAAAAGCAAGTATAAAAAAAGATATCAATCAATACTATTTAATATATTATTTACAAGCAAAATTTGTAGCATATTTTCTTGAATATTCATCTGTCGGTACAACAATGAATAATTTAAATTCAAAAACAATCGCGAGTATTCCTGTTACTCTCCCCCCCCTTCCCGAACAGGAGCGCATCGCCGCCTACCTCGACAAAAAGTGTGCGCGTATCGACGCCCTGCTGGAAGAAAAGCAGGCCCTGCTGGACAAGCTGGCGGAGTACAAAAAAAGCCTGATCTTTGAATGTGTCACCGGCAAGCGGGAGGTGCCCTCATGCTGGAACAGATGAAGGAACGCAACTTCGAGGACGATATCTGCGCCTGGCTCTGCACCCACGGCGGCTACCGGCCGGGCGACCCGGCGCGCTTTGACCGCACGCGGGCCCTGGACGTGCAAACCCTGCTGGACTTTGTGCGTACCAGCCAGCCCAAAGCCTGGAAGATGCACCAGTTCAAGAACCCCGGCAAGGCGGAACAAAGCTTTGTGGACCGCTTTTGCGAGGAGGTGCGCCGCCGCTCCCTGCTGGACGTGCTGCGCTACGGCTTTTCCGTGCTGGGCACGCGCTTCCGCGTGGTCTTCTGGAAGCCGGAGACCGGCCTCAATCCCGAAAGCGTGCGGCGCTACCAAAGCAATATCCTGCACTGCACACGCCAGCTGCGCTACAGCCCGGCCCACGAGAACAGCGTGGACGTGGCCCTGCTGCTCAACGGCATCCCCGTCATCTGCCTGGAGCTGAAAAACCCGTTCACCGGCCAGACCGTGGAGGACGCCGTGCGCCAGTTCCGGCAGGACCGCTCGCCGGACGACCTGTTTTTCAGCTTCAAGCGCCGCGTGCTCACCTGCTTTGCCGTGGACCCCTTCCACGTCAAAATGACCACCCGCCTGGAGCGGCAAAAGACCTTTTTCCTGCCCTTCGACCAGGGCGGCAACGGCGCGGGCGAAGTGGGCGGCGCGGGCAACCCTCCGGCCCCGGACGGCGGCTACCCCACGGCCTACCTGTGGCAGCGGGTGCTGTGCCGGGATGCCCTGCTGGAGCTTCTGCACAAGTTCCTGCATCTGGAAAAGACCGAAAAAAAAGACCCCGCCACCGGCAAGGTCACGGTCAGGGAACGCCTCATCTTCCCGCGCTATCACCAGTGGGACGTGCTGCACAAGCTGCTGGATGACATCCGCGCTCATGGCCCGGGGCAACAGTACCTGATCCAGCACAGCGCGGGCAGCGGCAAATCCAATTCCATCGCCTGGCTGGCCCACCGCCTCAGCGGCCTGCATGACGCGCAGGAAGGTAAGATATTCCAGTCCGTCATCGTGGTCACGGACCGCCGCGTGCTGGACAGGCAGCTACGGGACACCATCCTCCAGTTCGAACAGACGGACGGCCTTGTCCGCGCCATCAGCAAGGATTCCGCCCAGTTGCGCGATGCCATCAACGAGGGCGCGGCCATCATCGTCACCACCCTGCAAAAATTCCCGGTCATCTTCCGCGAGGTGCGCCACGGGCAGCGCAATTTTGCCGTTATCGTGGACGAGGCCCACTCCTCCCAGACGGGCCGGGCCGCCCTCACCCTCAAAACGGCGCTGGCCGATACCGACGCCGCCCTGGCCGAATACGCCGCACTGGAAGACGAGGCCGAGGCCGGGCAGGACAAAAAGGACGATGCCCTCTGGCAGGAGCTGGCCGCCCAGGGGCGGCACCACAACCTTTCCTTCTTCGCCTTCACGGCCACGCCCAAGGACAAAACCCTGCAGCTTTTTGGCCGCCAGTTGCCTGACGGCCGCTTCCGTGCCTTCCACATCTACTCCATGCGTCAGGCCATCGAAGAACGCTTCATCCTCGACGTGCTGCGCAACTACACCACCTATCACGCCTATTTCAAACTGCTGCAAAAAGGGGCCGGGGACCCGCGCTACAATACTTCGGCCGCGGCCCGCGCCGCCATGCGCTTCGAAAGCCTGCACCCGCACAACATCGCCCAGAAAACGGCCGTCATGCTGGACCACTTCCGCACGGTCACGGCCCGCAAGATGGGCGGCAGGGCCAAGGCCATGCTGGTCACGCCCTCACGCCTGCACGCCGTGCGCTACATGCAGGAGTTCACCCGCCAGATCCGCGAGGGCCGCATCAACGGCGTGCGGGCCCTGGTGGCCTTTTCCGGCGAGGTCCGCGACACGGTGGATGGCGTGGCTGTGACCTATACGGAAGAGGGCCTCAACAAGGAGACCCACGGCTTCAGGATATCCGAAAAAGAGCTGCCCGCACATTTTGCCGGAGAGTTCAACATCCTCATCGTGGCCGAAAAATACCAGACCGGCTTTGACGAGCCCCTGCTCCACACCATGTTCGTGGACAAGCAGCTCAGTGGCGTCAAGGCCGTGCAGACCCTCTCGCGCCTCAACCGCACCGCCCCCGGCAAGGAAGATACCTTCGTGCTGGACTTCGTGAACAGCGCCGAGGACATGCAAAAGTCCTTCGCTCCCTTCTACGAGGCCACCCTGCTGGAAGAGGAGACCGACCCCAACCTGGTCTACGACATCCGCCACCGCCTGGATGATTTCCGCGTCTACGGCCCGGAACAGGTGGAGGCCTTCGGCAAGGCCCTGCGCGATCCCCGCGCCAAAGATGGCCAAAGCGCCCTGGCCGGGGCCACCGCCACGCTGGCCCCGGTGCCGGCCCGGGTGGCCGCGCTGGAAGAGGAAGACCGCCGCGCCTTCCGTACCGGCCTGTTCCGCTTTGTGCGCCTGTACAACTTCATCACCCAGATCTGCCGCATGTTCGATGAGGAAATGCACATCTATTCCCTCTTCGCCAAACAGCTGGCCGCCGCCCTGCCCGCCGAAAACGACGGTCTGGTCAACCTCGACGGGCAGATAGACCTGGAATACTACAAACTGGTCAAGACCGGCGAGGCCAGCATCCCCCTCACGCCGTCGGAAAAAGGTTACGCCGCCATCAAGGGCGATGCCGGCGCCCCGGCCCAAAAGGAATTCGACAGCCTCTCCAGCATCGTGGAAAAGATAAACCAGCGCTTCGGCACGCAATTCAACGCCGGGGACCAGGTGGAGAATTTCCGGGCCCTGCAAAAGCATGTTCTTGCCAGCGATGCACGCATCGTGGGCCTTGCCGACAAGGACAACCGCGCTACCTGGGAGATGGTCTACGATACGGCCTTCATGGCGGGCGCCGGAGAGACAGCCATGCACAGCGCGGCCTTCCTTGACCTGATCCGCAACCCGGATACCCTGGCCTTCATCCGTACCCTGCTCAAGGAAAGCATCTGGCAGGAGGCGCTGGAAAAAAGGCGGGAAAAGGAAACGTGTCTTTGATAAAAGGCAGTTTTACCGTAAGCACAGAGAAAACTTGCAGATTACTTCTACAATACTTTTATAGAGGAGATTTTATTATGTATTGTTATGCTAATCAAATTTTCGAACTCAGAGAAAATTTTATCATCATTGGTCTAACAGGAAGAACTGGGAGCGGTTGTACGACTGCGGCAAAGATTCTTGCTAATAAAATCCCTGATATCGAAAATCTTGATATAGATTTTGAAGAAAGGATAGAACAACGTGAATACAATATAATAAAGAACTTTGCACAAAAGCATTGGCATGGATTTTACCACATTAAAATTAAAGATATTATATCAACTTTCATTTTAGAAGCTTCATATTTTGAAGCGTCTACTTATCTAAAAAACAAATTCGAAGTTGATATTTCAGAACTTAAAGAAATATATGAAGAGTTTTTTGAAAAGAATCGATGCATAAATAATATCTCGCTTGAAAAAATAAACAAAGCAGCCGAAGACAAAAATCTCCTTAGTTATATTACAAAGCATATTACTACGTTCTCTGCTGCCTTCCAAGATACGATAAGCAAACATTATCCTCAGGATACCTATACAAAAATACTTCAAAAAATTGGTGACAATATCAGAAAGTCTGGCTGTGCATTTAAAGATTCAACAGACCTAAATGAATTTATTTTTTCGATCCCCCAACGTATTAATATTCTTATAAAGGTAATACGTCGAATTGATAATAAAAACAACACCTATAATAATAAAAGCTATTTTGTCATTGACGCTATCCGTAACCCGATGGAAGCACATTTCTTTCGAGAAAAATATGCCTCTTTTTACCTTATTGCTATAAACTGTAACGATAAAGAACGTGAAGATAGACTTCTTAATGCAGATTTTACGCGCACCCAAATAAAACAGATTGATGACAAAGAAAATCCAAAAGAAGATTTTTTCGAAAATCAAAATACTTTTTTTGGACAAAATATAAAGGTGTGCATATCTATGGCTGACTTTTACATCAATAACTCTGAAAAAAAGAAAAGTGCCACGAAAGAATCTGGACATATGCGATACCAGTTAACAAGGATGGTCAGCCTGATACAACACCCAGGCCTTGTAAAGCCTTCAAGTTATGAGATGCTCATGCAAATTGCGGTCACAGCCGCTACACGCTCTGGTTGCCTCTCCCGAAATGTTGGCGCTGTTGTCAGCGATAGCCAATGCGAACCACTGGCGATAGGTTGGAACTGCGTACCACGGGGACAGGTTCCTTGCTATCTTCGAAATGTTGATGCATTGCAAGAGACAGAAGATGATGTCGCCTACAGTCAGTATGAAAAAAATACAGATAAATTTATTACAGAAATCAAAAAATATGATAAAAGTCATTTTCAAAACAATAAGGCATTCGAGCAATCAGCTCTGCCGAAACTATATTGCTTCAAATCTATAAAATCAAAAGCTGATGGAGACAAAAACCAAGTTCACACGCGGGCTCTCCATGCAGAAGAGAATGCCTTTTTGCAAGTCGCGAAGCATGGGAACAATCAAATTTACGGCGGTATCCTTTTTACCTCTGCCTCTCCCTGTGTCCTCTGTGCTAAAAAAGCATATCAGTTCGGTATCAAAGAAATCGTCTATCTTGACCCCTATCCTGACATTTCAGAACCACATATCCTCTCTTCTGGATATACCCCTGTCAAAATGAATCTTTACACGGGCGCTATAGGTATCGCATTCCATAAACTTTATACATCCATGCTTCCCTTAAAAGATGAAATCGCAACATATAAAAAGAAAGAATAAATTTTTTCAATTCTATATAACTATAGTTTCACTTAATTAGCTCTTCTCGCACCTCTGAGTAGACGCAGAAAATCCCTTTGTGTCTACTCAGCGCAACGAGCCTTAAAGGAGAAAGATGGAGTTTTATTTGTGTGGGGTTCTACGCTCTCGAGGTCTCATGACGCAGCTACGCAAGGTACGATTGCACTGCCGTACCCCACGTGCCGGACAGCCTGCCTTTCAAAAATTCCCTATCGCGTTTCCTCTCAAAGCATAAACAGCAGCAGTCCATCTCGCACACCTTTTCCCCGGGGCTCCGTTCCATGTCCCACTTCTCCCACTCCCCCCTCGTCATCTCCGCCAGCCGGGCCACGGACATCCCCGCCTTCTACGGGGAGTGGTTCATGGCCCGGCTGCGGGCGGGCTTTTGCCGTCGGCGCAATCCCTTCAATAGTCGTCAGGAGAGCCTCATCTCCTTTGCCCGCACGCGTGTTTTCGTCTTCTGGAGCAAGCATCCCGCGCCCTTCCTGCCGCATCTGGCGGAGATCGCGGCCACAGGCCGGCAATTCTACTTCCAGTACACCCTCAATGCCTACGAGGCCGAGGGGCTGGAGCCCGGCCTGCCCTCCCTGTGCCGCCGTCTGGAGACGTTCAAGCGGCTGGCGGACACCATAGGCCCGCAGCGGGTCATCTGGCGTTGCGATCCCCTCATCGTGGGCGGCCGCTTGAGTACGGATGCCCTGCTGGAACGTATCGACCGGCTGGGGCGTGAGCTTTCCCCCTATACGGAAAAGCTCGTCTTCAGCTTCGTGGACATGTACCACAAGACCGCCGCTGCCCTGCAAAGGCTCAATCCGGCCTACCGCGCGCCCACGGTGGACGAGATGCGGGAGCTGGCCCGGGGCATCGCGACCCTGAACGCCGGTTGGCCGCACCGGCTGGAGCTGGCCACCTGCGCCGAAGGCATCGACCTGAGTGCCCTGGGCATCCATAAAAACAAATGTATCGACGATGCCCTCATCCGCCGCCTGTGCCCGCAGGATGCGCTGGTGCAGGCCGAGCTGGCACCCCGCCGGCAGCTCTCCCTCCTGCCCGGCATGGAGACGGCCGCCAGCGCGTCCAAGGATACGGGCCAGCGCACGGCCTGCGGCTGCATCCCCAGCAAGGACATCGGCGCCTATGACAGCTGCCCGCACTTCTGCGTCTATTGCTACGCCAACCGTTCGGAGCAGGCGGTGCGCGCCAACCTTCTGCGCTGCCGCCAGCAGACGGAAGTACGGGAGAGCCTGCTGGGCTGATATTTTCATCGCCCGCCCTGTCCGACATCCTGACCGGCCAGTGTGTTGCAGCCTGTCTTCTGGGCTCTGGCGTTTGCCTGTCTCCCGGCCCACGGCCCCGGCGGGCAGCCTTCGGCCTCCCTCCGCTCCGGCTGTCCGCGTCCGCTCTCTCCTCACCTGTCCCGCCAGCAGCAACAGCCGTTCCCTGCCTGCCTTCCCCACTGCGCCGGCATGCCCTGCTCCAGCTGCGGTCCCATCCGGCCCGCCACTTCCCCTCTTGCACAGCACGCCGATTTTCTGCATTCTTGTCGCGATTTTCCCGACCTTTCTGACTGCTGTTCAGCAGGATATCCCATGGAAACGATTCGCTGGAACATGAGCCCCGCAGAGATCGAGCAGGAGAGCTTCCGCCGCATCGAAGCCGAATGCGACCTGCACCGTACCCTGTCCGCCCCGCACTGGCGCGTGGCACGCCGCCTTATCCACACCACGGCGGACATGCACATCGCGGACACCCTTGTCTTCCGCCACGATCCGGTGGCCGCCGGACTGGCCGCCCTGCGCCGCAAGGCCCCCATCTTCTGTGATTCCCAGATGCTGCGCTCCGGCCTGTCCCTGCCCAAACTGCGCACGCTCCATCCGGGCTACGGGCCTGAAGACCTGCACTGCTACATCACGGATCCCGATGTGGTGGAGCGGGCCCGCACCGAAGGCCATACCCGCGCCCTGTGCAGCGCCGAAAAAGCCCGTCCCCTGCTGGATGGCGGCATCGTGCTCATCGGCAATGCGCCCCTGGCCCTGGCCCGCATCGCCCGCTATATCCTTGAAGAAGGCGTCCGCCCGGCCCTGGTGGTGGGCATGCCCGTGGGTTTCGTCAACGTGGTGGAATCCAAGGAGCTCCTGGCCCGCTGCCCTGTGCCCCAGATCGTGCTGGAAGGCCGCCGCGGCGGCAGCGCCCTGGCCGTCACCACCCTGCACGCCATCATGGAGAGCGCCTAGACCGCCATGGGCCGCAAAGACCACACGTCCCTGCGCTGGGGCTATTCCACCGGCGCCTGCGCGGCCGCGCTGGCCGTGGCCTGCTGGCAGTCCCTGCGGACGGGCACGCCACCGGCCGTGGTGCCCGTGCTGTTCGGCGACGGCAAGGAGCGCCTCCTGCCCATGCGGCCGCCCGCTCCGGGCCGCATGGCCGAGATGGTCAAGGACGGCGGCGACGATCCCGACTGCACGCATGGTGCGGTGCTCTTTGCCCGGCTTTCCACCTGCGCGCCCGAGGATGCCCGGCCGGAGGACCATCGCCTCGACGCAGGCGCAGCGGTGCTCATTTTGCGTGCCGTGGAAGGTATCGGCCGCTGTACCCGACAGGGCTTGGACTGCCCGCCCGGCAAATGGGCCGTCACCGGCGGTCCGCGTCGCCTGCTGGCCGAGAACCTGGCCCGCGCGGGTATGACCGGCGGCTGCTGGCTGCTGGAGCTGGGTGTGGAGAACGGCGCGGAGCTGGCCCGCCACACCCTCAATCCCCGGCTGGGCGTGGAAGGCGGCATCTCCATCCTGGGCAGCACGGGTCTGGTGCGGCCTTACAGCCACGCCGCCTATGTGGAGACCGTGCGCCTGTGCGTACGGGCCCGGCAACGCAGCGGCGGCCGCGAGATGGTCTTCTGTACCGGCGGCCGCACCCAGGCGGGAGCCCGCCGCCAGCTGCCCCACTGGCCGGAAAGCGCTTTCGTCTGCATCGGGGATTTCATCGCCGACAGTCTGGGCATCGCCGCCCGTCACCGGATGCAGGAGGTGGTCGTGGCCTGCATGGCGGGCAAGCTCTGCAAGTATGCCGCCGGCTTCGCCAACACCCACGCCCATCAGGTGGAACAGGACATGGCCCTGCTGCGCCGTCAGGTGCAGGCCTGCCTGCCCGGAGAGACCGCCCTGCACGAGGCTCTGCATCACAGTGCGTCCGTGCGCGAGGCCCTGCTCTCCATTCCCGAAGCCGGGCGCCTGCCCGTGCTGCATGGGCTGGCCCGGGCGGCCCTGGAACACTTTTCCCGCCGGGCTCCCGGCGTGCCGTCCCTGCATCTGCTGGTCTTCGACTTTGACGGCGCCTTCCTGTTCAAGGAAAGCCTGCGGCACGCTCCCGGCACGGTGGCGGCCCCTCTGCCGCCCCCGGACGACGGCACGACCGACAGCCCGGAAGACACTTCTTCTGACGGACAGGCCCCGGACATCGGCCTGCGCTATTTCATCGACAGGCCCTGACCGCCCTGCGGCCGGAGCCCCTTACCTCCCCCTGTGAGTTTGCCCATGAACATGCCCTTTGTGGAAATCGTCGGCGCCGGTCCCGGTGCGGAAGACCTCATCACCGTGCGCGGCCTGCGGGCCCTGCAGCAAGCCGATCTGGTGGTCTATGCCGGTTCGCTGGTGGCTCCTGCCCTGCTGCGCCACTGCCGCCCGGACTGCCTTTGCCGGGACAGTGCCTCCATGGATCTGGCGGAACAGGTGGCCGTCATGAGCGAGACCGCGCTGGCGGGCAAGCGCGTGGTGCGCCTGCACACCGGTGATCCCGCCCTTTACGGCGCCATCGACGAACAGATCCGGGGGCTGGCCCAACGGGGCATCACCGTGCGCATCACCCCCGGCGTGAGCAGCGTGTTCGCCGCCGCCGCGGCCCTGGGCTGCGAGCTGACCGGCCCGGAAACGGCCCAGAGCGTCGTCCTGACCCGTACGCCCGGCCGCACGCCCATGCCTGCTGGCGAGCAGGCCGCCGCTTTTGCCCGCACGGGGGCCACGCTGGCCTTTTTCCTCAGTACGGGCAAAGTGGCCGATCTGATGGCGGAACTGCAGGATGCGGGCGGTCTTGCGCCGGATACGCCCGCCGCAGCCGTCTACCGCGCCTCCTGGCCTGACGAGCAGGTCGTGCGCGGCACGGTGTCCGATCTGGCCCGCAAGGTGGAAGAAGCTGGCTTCCGGCGGCAGTCCCTTATTTTGGTGGGTCGTGCCCTGGCTGCTTCCGCGACGGTCTCACGCCTGTACGACGGCTCTTTTTCCCACGGCTACCGCAACAGCCTGCCCGACGAGGCCTTCCACGGCACCTGCGCCCTCTATGCCGCCAGCCCGGCGGGACTGGCCCAGGCGCGTACGCTGGCCGCCGCACTGGCGCAGGGCGACGCCCCCGCTCCCGTGATCTTCGCCGCCTGCCCGGCCGATGACCAGCAGCCTGCCCCGCAGCCCGTGGCCGACATGGCCGCTGCCCTGGCTGATGCCCTGCCCCGATTCGATGCCCACATCATCCTGGGCACGCCCCATCAGGTCTTGCCCCTGCTGCCCGCCGCCACCGGGGACGCTGCCGTCATCTGCTGCGCCGAGAGCGGCCGCCATGCCGTCTGCCTGCTGGACGGCCCGAATCATGCCGGTGACCGTCTGACCCGGCGCGTGGCCCGCATCACCGGCGGGCTGGGCATCACCGGCCCGACTGAAGCGGAGAAAGAAAACGACACGCCTGCTGCGGTCTCTCCGGCAGCTGCCACGGCATCCGCGGTCCCCTCGTCCCCGCACGGCGAGGTGCTGGTGGTGGGCCTGGGCTCCGGCGACCCCGCCCAGCTCACGCCCGAAGTGGATGCGGCCCTGCGCCGCTGCGATACTGTGGCCGGGTACAGCAAATATGTGGATTTCATCCGCGACCGCATCCACGGCAAGCGCCTCATCGAGACCGGCATGAAGGGCGAGGTGGAACGCTGCCGCGACGCCCTGGCCGCTGCCGCTGCCGGGGCCACGGTCTGCATGGTCTGCTCCGGTGACCCGGGCATTTTGGCCATGGCCGGGCTGCTGTTCGAGCTGCGCGCCCGCGAACAGGCCTTCCGCGACCTGCCCATCCGGGTGCTGCCCGGCATCACGGCTGCCAGCACGGCCGCCGCGGCGCTGGGGGCCCCCCTGCAGAACGGTTTTTCGCTGGTCAGCCTCTCCGACCTGCTGGTGCCCGCTGACGAAGTGCGCCGCAACCTGCGGGCCGTGGCGCAGTCGGCCCTGCCCGTGACCCTGTACAATCCTGCCGGACGCAAGCGCCGCCGGCTGCTGGCCGAGGCCCTGGACATCTTCCGCGAGGCCCGCGGCGGTGACATCCTCTGCGCCTTCGTGCGTCATGCCGGCCGCCCGGAAGAGACGCGCTGGATCGGCCGTCTGGCCGACCTGCCCGCCGATGACGTGGATATGTCCACGCTGGTGCTCATCGGCAGCGCACGCACGGTCACGGATCGGGGCGCGCTGTTCGAAGCCCGCGGCTATGCGGAAAAATATCTGGACAAGGACGCCCCCGCGTCCACCGCGGACGGTCGCTGATGCGGGACTTCCACGCCTTTTGTCTGGCCGCTCCCCGCTCCGGCGAGGGCAAGACCGCCGTGGCCGTGGCCCTGATGCGGGCCCTTGTCCGCCGGGGCCTTGCCGTGCAGGGCTGCAAATGCGGGCCGGATTACATCGACCCCACCTTCCATGCGCTGGCTACCGGTCGCCCGGCCTGCAATCTGGATACCTGGATGATGGGCGAGGCCGGTGTGCGCGCCCAGTGGCGGGCCGCCGTGCAGGGAGCCGACGCCGCTGTCTGCGAGGGTGTCATGGGCCTGCTGGACGGCCGCGCCCCGGACGACCTTTCCGGCAGCACGCTGGATTGTGCCCGTGTGTTGCACCTGCCCGTGCTGCTGGTGGTCAACGTGCGGGGCATGGCCGCCTCGCTGACGGCGCTGGTGGAAGGTTTCCAGCAACAGGCGGCACGTCATGGCGTCCGGCTGGCGGGCGTCATCGCCAACAATGCCGGCAGCCCGCGCCATGCGGATATTCTGCGTCAGGCGCTGGAAAAGGCCGGGCTGCCGCCCCTGCTGGGCGCCCTGCCCCGCCACGAGGCCTGCCGCATCCCCGAACGGCAGCTGGGCCTGCTGCCCGCGGCTGAAAGCGACTGCGATACGGTGTGGACGGATCGTCTGGCGGAACTGGCGGAAAATCATGTGGATCTGGACCGCCTGCTGGCTCTGACGCGCCGGCCCCGGCCGCTGGGGCCGCCCCTGCCCGCCCCCGGACAGCGGCAGCGGCGGCTGGCTGTGGCCCGGGACGAGGCGTTTTGCTTTTATTACCGCGCCAACGAGGACGCCCTGCGCGCCCGCGGCTGGGAGATCGTCCCCTTCTCGCCCCTGCGGGATACGGCCCTGCCGCCGCAGCCGGACGCCCTGTATCTGGGCGGCGGCTACCCGGAAGCCTTTGCCGCCCAACTGTCCGCCAATACGGCCATGCGTAGCGCCATCAGGGACTTCGCCGCCGCGGGCGGCGAGATCTACGCCGAGTGCGGCGGCTACATGTATCTGTGTGCCGGACTGGAAGCCGCCGCCGAGGGGCACGGTCTGGATGGAGAGCGCCGCGTCTGGCCCATGTGCGGCGTGCTGGAGGCCACGGCCCGCATGGGCCAGGGCCTGCGCTCGCTGGGTTACCGCGATGTCCGCTTCACGGGGGGCGCGCCCCTGGGCCTGCCTCTGGAGACCTGCCGGGGCCACGAGTTCCACTGGTCGCACATCGAGCTGCACCGGCCTTATGCGCCCCTCTATGACGTCACGGACCGTACGGGCACCCGTCCCGAGGGCGTGCATCACGGCAATGTGCGGGCGGGCTATGTGCATCTTTACTGGGGCGGTCTGGCCGATGCCGCCGCTGGCGGGAATATGGACATGGAGACGGCCCCTGCCGCTCCTGCCCCCCTCAGTCCTGCCGGACAGGTTATCCTGCTCAACGGCCCCTCCAGTGCGGGCAAGAGCACCCTGGCCCGCGCCCTGCAGGAAAAGCTGCTGGCCGACCACGGCCGCCACAGCATCATCCTGTCCATGGACGATCTGCTGCGGGCCTGCCCCGGCCGTCCGGGGGCCCTGCTGCAGGGCATGGCCGCCACGGGCCTGCCCCTGACCGCCATCCTGCACGCGGCCACGGTCGAAGCCGCGCACGCCGGGGCATGGGTCATCGTGGACCATGTGCTGGGTGAGCGCCCGGACTGGATAGCCGACCTGTGGCGGCGCCTGCGGGGTATCCCCGTCCTGCCCGTGCAGGTCTGCTGCGAACTGGGCGAACTGGAACGCCGGGAAAAGGGCCGTACCGACCGCACGCCGGACTGGCCCCATGCCGCCCGGCAGGCGCGGGACATCCACGCGCCCCTGCCCGGCGAGCTGCGTATCGATACCAGTTGCACCAGTCCCGAGCACTGCGCGGCCCGCATCCTTTCCGCCCTTGCCCTTCACGGCAAGGCCATGCCGTCACCGACCCTTGAGGAGGACTCCCATGAAGCCTGAGGCACACGGCGGCGACCGGCTGCGCATGGCCGCACTGGCCGGGCGCGCCCCTGACAGCCTGCTGGATTTCAGCGTCAACGTCCGTCCCGAAGGCGCGCCGGAATTCCTGCGTCTGGCGCTTTGTCGCGCCCTGGACCATATCTCGGCCTATCCTTCCCCCCATGCGGAAGAGGCCATGGAGGCCGCCGCCCGCGTCTACGGCCTGCCTGCGGACTGCTTCGTGTTCGGTAACGGCACCAACGAGCTCATCCACCTGCTGGCCCGTGTCCTCAAGGAAGACGGCACTCCCTGCGCGGCCGTGATCGAACCGGCCTTCAGCGAATACGCCCTGGCCTGCGGACTGGCCGGGCTGGAGGTACGCCATCCGGACTGCGGCGTGCGCCGCGACGGGGACAGCGACGAGGACATGCTCCGGCAGCTGCTCTCCCTGCTGGCGGACGTCCCGGCCCGGGCAGCCGTCTGGCTGGCCAATCCGGGCAACCCTTCCGGATCTTTCCTGCCGCCCACTTCCTGCCGCCACCTGCTGGAGGCCCGCCCCGACCTGCTCTGGATCATCGACGAAGCCTTTGCCGCCTATGCGGGCCCCGACGACGTCTCTTCCCTCATCACGCAGCTGCCGGACAATGCCGTGCTGCTGCGCTCCCTGACCAAGTTCCATGCCGTGCCCGGCGTGCGCCTGGGCTATATGGTCACGCGGGCGGAACGGGCACGGCGATGGCGCAGACAGCTGCCCGCCTGGAGCGTCAATGCCTTTGCCCTGGCCGCCGCACAGGCCGTGCTGGCGGATACCTCGGACTTTGCCGACCGGACACGGGACGAGAACCGCCGCCGCCGCGAGCATCTGTGCGCCTGCCTGCGCGGCGTGCCCGGCATCACGATCTTCCCCTCGCTGGCCAACTATGTGCTGTTCCGCTGTGAACAGGCCCCGGCGGACCTGTATGCCCGCCTGCTGCGGGAATACGGCATCGCCGTGCGCGACTGCTCCAATTATCGCGGCATGGAAGACGGCAGCTGGTTCCGGGCCGCCGTACGGCTGGAAGAAGACCATCAGCGGCTGGCCGACGCCCTGCGCGGCATCCTGCACCCGTCCGTGCCCGTGCCGCCGCGCCCGCGTTCCCGGCGTCCCGCCCTCATGCTGCAGGGCACGTCCTCCGATGCGGGCAAGAGCATCCTGGCCGCCGCCTTCTGCCGCATCCTGCGTCAGGACGGCTACGACGTGGCTCCGTTCAAGGCCCAGAACATGTCCCTCAACTCCGGGGTGACCGCCCTTGGCGAAGAGATGGGGCGCGCCCAGATCGTCCAGGCCCAGGCGGCCCGCATCGATCCCGAGGCCCTCATGAATCCCGTGCTGCTCAAACCGCATTCGGAGACCGGGTCACAGGTCATCGTCCTGGGCAAACCCGTGGGGCACATGCAGGCCCGCGAATATTTCCGCTACAAGGCCGGGCTCTGGCAGACCGTGCGCGACGCCTACGACACGCTGGCCGACCGGCACGAGGTCATGGTCTTGGAAGGGGCAGGCAGCCCAGGCGAGGTGAACCTCAAGCAGCACGACATCGTCAACATGCGCATGGCCGCCCACGCGCAGGCCTCGGTGCTGCTGGTGGGCGACATCGACCGCGGCGGGGTCTATGCCTCGCTGCTGGGCACCTGGATGACCCTGGAACAGCAGGAGCGCTCCCTGCTGGCGGGCTGGCTCGTCAACAAGTTCCGGGGCGACGCTTCCTTTCTGGAACCGGCCCATGCCTATGTGCGGCAGGCCACCGGCATCCCGGTGCTGGGCGTCATCCCCTGGCTGCGCGACATCAATATCCCGGATGAAGACATGGCGGGCTTCCCCTGGTCGCAGGCGGCGGACACCACACCGCCCCCGCCCGGCATTCTCGACATCGCCGTGGTCATGCCCCGGCATGTGTCCAACTTCACCGATATGACGCCTCTGGCCGCCGAACCGGACGTGCGCCTGCGGGCCGTACGCCGGGCCGAAGACTGGGGGCAGCCTCATGTGGTCATCCTGCCCGGTACCAAGAGCGTGGCCACCGACCTGGCCGCGCTGCGGGCCGACGGCCTGGCCGAGCTCATCTGCCGCCATGCCGCCCGGGACGGCTGGCTGCTGGGCATCTGCGGCGGGCTCCAGATGCTGGGGCGCGCCATCCTCGATCCGCTGGGGCTGGAATCCGCCGCGCCTTCCGTGCCCGGCCTCGGGCTCATGGATCTGGAATCCACCTTTGCTGCGGACAAGACGCTGGTCAGCGTGCGCCGCGCCGCCACGCCGCTGCCGGCCATGACCGGCGGTTACGAGATCCATCACGGCCATACCAGCCACGGTCCGTCGGCCCTGCCCCTTTTCGTGCGCGAGGGCCAAGGCGCTCCGGAAAAACGCATCTGCGGCTATGTGAGCGGCCGTCGCTGGGCCACTTATCTGCACGGTCTGTTCGATGACGACGCCTTCCGCCGTGCCTGGCTCGACCATGTGCGGCAGGACGTGGGCCTGAAGCCGCAGGGCCGCCAGCTGGTGCGCTGCGATCTGGAAGCCTCGCTGGACCGCCTGGCCGACGTGGTGCGCCAGAATGTGGACATGAAGGCCATTTACAAGCGTCTGGGGCTGTGAGGAACTACGGCCCAGCCGTAATACGGGACGACGGCCCGGCAGATGCAGCTGCCGTCATCCCCGCAACAGCGCCCCGCCGCGAGGATATTTTGCCGTTGCGCGCCCCGGGCGTTCAACTGGCTGAAGACCATAAAAAAGCCGCCCTTTGCGGGCGGCTTTTTTGCGCTCCCTGTCAGGACAGCAGGGCGGCGAACTGTTCCACCGGGAGCGGCCGGCTGAGCAGATAGCCCTGGGCCCTGGGACAGCCCAGTTTGCGCAGGACAGCCAGCTGTTCCTCGGTCTCCACGCCCTCGGCAACGGTACGGATGCCCATATCCTCCGCAGCCTCGATGACCAGACGCAGCAGGCGCTGCCGTTTGTCGCTGTCGCACAGGTCATCCATCAGGCTCTTGTCCAGCTTGAGCTCATCGAAGCCCAGACGCGCCAGGGTCATGAGATTGGCATAGGCCACACCAAAATCGTCGATGGCCACCCGGAAGCCTTTGGCCCGGATGCTGTCCACGACCTTCTGGAACGTACGGTAATCCTCCGTACTGGCCGTTTCCGTGATCTCCACCTGCAACAGCTCGGCCGGGATGTCGAACTTTTGCCTGATCTCCTCCAGCCTGTCGGCCACTTCAGGAAAGGCCAGCGTCGTACGGGAAAAATTCACGGTCATGGGCACCAGCGGCCGCCCCTCGTCCCGCCAGCGTTTCAGGCAGGCGCAGACCTTGCCGAACACATGCAGGTCCACCTGCGGCATGGCGTACAGGGATTCCAGCAGGGGGATGAATTGCGTGGGCGGGATGACCTTGCCCTCGCTTATCAGGCGCAGCAGGATCTCGCCGCCGACCACCGCGCCATCCGCCACCCGGAACTGGGGCTGGCAATACAGAGTAAAACTGTCCGAGGCCAGCAGCTCTTCCAGACGGCCGGGCCGGGTCGAGGACGTCGTCCAGCCCGCTCCGGTAACGACCGCTCTGGGGCGACGAACGGTAAAAATCCCGCTTGGCGGCAAACATCCGGGCATCGGCGGCGATCAGGCCTTCGCCTATATCGTCTTCGCGGCGCACCCAGGCGCAGCCTACAGAGGCGGTAAAGCCCAGCGTCCCGGCAAACAGGGAACGCACCCGCTCCACATCCCTGCGGAACTCCCGTTCGTCCCCTCCCTGCCACAGCAGGACAAATTCGTCACCGCCCATGCGGTATACGGCCGTATCCGGCAGGAGCTCATGGACCGAACGGCTCACCGCCGCCAGGACGGCGTCCCCGCCGCTGTAGCCGTCGCCGTCATTGATGTCCTTGAGGCCGTTGATGTCCAGGAAGATGACGCCGATGTCGGCATCCCGCTTCTGCATGTCGCGCTGGAAAGCATTGCGGTTGAACACCCCGGTCAGCTGGTCGTGGTAGCTGAGGAAATGCAGCTCGTTCAGCGAATCCCGCCGCCACAGGGAGGAGCTGAGGAAAAACTTCATGGACGACAGCAGCACCCGGGAAGAATCGATACGCTCGGGATCCAGGTTGTCCACGCCCACGAAACCGCGCAGGCTCTTGCCGTTCCAGAGCGGGAACACCAGCAGGGAGTGGATGTCCTGGCGTTTGAGCACGGCGCATTCTTCCGGGCTGGTCACACGCAGGCTTTCCAGATCCGTGATCAGGATGGGCTGGTGGGCGTAAAAATTGGGCATCCAGCGGGCAATGACCCCCACAGGGACATTGGCCAGAAATTCCTTTTGCGGCACGACGCCCTCACGACACCATTCAAAGGTATTGCGGACGACATCGTCAGAGAACTCAAAGATATAGGCCCTGTCCGCCTGCAAATATTCGCCGATGGCGGCCAGCACGTCGTCGATCAGGAAAGGCAGGTCGGCATCCTGCCGGTACAGCTTGCGGGCGCAGTGGTTGATGAAGTTCTGCAGGGAAAGATTCTTGTCCAGCTGTTCCTGCAGGAGCACATGCTCCGTGATGTCCGAGGCGATCTCCGTCCTGACCTGCCTGCCGTTGAACTCGCAAATGCTGTCGCTCAGCAAAAAATGGCGTCCGACAAGCTGGTTGTAGAACTTCCATACATAGCAGCCGTCCTGGGAAAGCTTGCCGTTGGTACAAAAAGGACAGGGATCCCGCCGTCCCTGCAGGATCTCGTAACATTTGCCATGCAATCTCTGGGGGATGTGGAATTCTTCTGCCAGGGCCCTGTTGCAGTAGAGCAGCTCGCAGGTCTCCATGTCGGCGATGTAGACCAGCTCCTGCAGGTTATCCAGGATCTTTTCATGCATGTTCATGATGCTACCCGAAAGAAGGACTGAAAAAATGCGGAATCGGCGGCGAAACCATGTAAATGAGTTCCAATAGCACGGGACAGATGCAGCGTAAAGGAAGGAAACACCCCAAAAGCCGCCACCGGACAAAAATATCCTTTCCCCGCCATATCCTTGAGCAATCTTCGCAAGTCGGGTACAAGTCTCCCGTTGCCGCCGTCCGGGGCGGCACGCCGGCTGTTTTTCCCTTTTTTTATGCAAGACATACGGAACCACCCATGTCAAAAGTCGTCATCATCACTACCGGCGGCACCATCGCCATGCAGCATGACAGCGTGACCGGTGCGGCCGTGCCCGCTGTCAGCGGTGCGGACCTTGTCCGGGCCATCCCCGGCCTGGGCAGCGTCTGCGATCTGGAAGTACGCGAGTTCGACAACCTGCCGAGCCCGGCCATCACGCCTGACCACATGTTCCGCCTGGCGGCCATGGTCCGGCAGTATCTGGCCATGGACGACGTCAGCGGCGGCGTCATCACCCACGGCACGGACAGTCTGGAAGAAAGCGCCTATTTCCTCGATCTTTCCCTGGAAGGCCACAAGCCTGTCTGTTTCACGGCAGCCATGCGCTCCGGTGACGAGCTCAGCCCCGACGGGCCGCGCAACATCCTGGCGGCCGTGCGCGTGGCGGCCTCACGCTCGGCCCGCAACATGGGCAGCCTTGTGGTCATGAACGAGCAGATCCACGCCGCCCGCGAAGTCACCAAGACCCACGCCGCCAACGTGGCCACCTTCCAGTCCCCCTGGTGGGGCCCCCTGGGTGTGGTGGACGGCGACAGGGTCATCTTCCGCAGGGCCCAGCTGGGCCGCCAGACCTTTTTGCCCCACAGCCTGTGCAAAAAGGTCGACCTCATCAAGCTGGTCACCGGTTCCGATGCCGCCTATCTGGACTTTGCCGTCTCGCGCGGTGTGGACGGCATCGTGGTGGAAAGCTTCGGCCGCGGCAACGTGCCGCCCTATGTGATCCCCGGTATCGCGCGCGCCCTGGAAAAAGGGATCATCGTAGTCAACGCCACCCGCACGGGCGGCCGCGTGCTGGACGAATACGGCTACGAGGGCGGCATGCTGCAACAGCACAAGATGGGCGTCATCATGGCCGGAGAACTGAGCGCCGCCAAGGCCCGCCTCAAGCTCATGCTCATCCTCAGCCAGTACGGCCCCGACGGTCGTCCCGATCCCGCGGAAGTGGCCCGCTACTTCGAGCACAGCATGTGATCCTGCGGCGGGTGGCCCCGCCCCCAAAGCATGCCCAAAGGCCGGAGCCTCTCCGGCCTTTTTTATCCGTTCCCGGCCTGTCCCGGCCGCATGCCCTGGTCCGGAATCCGCTTGCCTTCGACCGGGACGGACGCGATACTGGCAAAAGATCCGGCAGCGGACCCGTCCCGTGCCGGGATCTCTCCAAAGGTCCGCCTTCCTGTGGCCGGCCTTTTCCCGAGCATACCCCGATGGAGGGAACCCATGCGTACCTTGCTGACTTCGGCCCTGTGCGCCGCCCTGCTGTCCTGCGGCCCCGGCGTTGCCTGGGCGGCTCCTGCCCCAGATGCCGCGGACATGAGCAAACCGGCCACGGAGCACACACGCGCCGCCCACGCGGCCATGAGCAAAGAAGTGGACTTTGCCGACCGGCAGGATTTTCAGGATGCCCAGCGCGGCTTTCTGGCTCCCCTGCCGGACAGGGGCCGCATCCTCGACGCCAACGGCCGCGAGACCTGGAACCTGGCCCCCTATGATTTTCTGGCCCCGGCCATGAGCCGCGACTTTCCGCCGTCGGTCATCATGCCCACCCAGGCGCCGGATACGGTCAATCCTTCCCTGTGGCGGCAAAGCCAGCTGGTGCTGCGCGACGGCCTCTACAAGGTCGTGGACCGCCTCTACCAGATCCGCAATGCCGACCTTTCCAACATGACCATCATCGAGGGCGACAGCGGCATCATCGTGGTCGATCCGCTCATCTCCGCCGAGAACGCCGCGGCGGCCCTCAAGCTCTATTACGCCCACCGGCCGCACAAGCCGGTGGTGGCCGTCATCTATTCCCACAGCCATGTGGACCATTACGGCGGCGTGCACGGCGTGGTGGATGAAAAGGACGTGGCCGCCGGCAAGGTGCGGATCATCGCGCCCGGGGGCTTCATGGAAGCGGCCGTGGCCGAAAACGTGCTGGCCGGCAATGCCATGAGCCGCCGGGCCCAGTACATGTACGGCTCCCTGCTGCCGCCCTCGCCGCGCGGTCATGTGGGCGCCGGGCTGGGGCTGGCCACCTCCCGCGGCACGTCGGGCCTGCTGGAGCCCACCCGCCTCATCGAAAAGGATGGCGAGACCCTGCAGCTGGACGGCCTTACCTTCATCTTCCAGATGGCGCCCAACACCGAGGCCCCGGCGGAGATGCACTGGTACATCCCGGAACTCAAGGCCCTGACCGCCGCCGAGAACTGCACCCACACCATGCACAACCTCTACACCCTGCGCGGGGCCAAGGCGCGCGATCCCCTGTGCTGGAGCCGTGCTCTGGACGAGAGCCTGCAGCGCTGGGGCGGCGAGGCGGAGGTCCTGTACGGCATGCACCACTGGCCCGTCTGGGGAGCGGAACGGGTGCGTACCGAGCTGGGCCTGATGCGGGACCTGTACCGCTACATCAATGACCAGACCCTGCATCTGGCCAATAAAGGCCAGACCATGCTGGAGATCGCGGAGACCCTGCGCCTGCCTCCCGAACTGCAGCGGGTCTTCAGCCTGCGCGGCTATTACGGCAGCCTCAACCACAATGCCAAGGCCGTGTACAACTATTATCTGGGCTGGTTCGACGGCAATCCCGCGCACCTGCACATGCTGGCCCCGGTGGAGGCCGCCCGCAAATATGTGGAATACATGGGCGGTGCCGATGCCGTCCTGAAGCGGGCCCGCAAGGACTTTGAGGCCGGTCAGTACCGCTGGGTGGCCCAGGTGCTCGACCACGTGATCTTTGCCGAGCCGGACAACAAGGCCGCCCGCGAGCTGGCCGCCGATGCCCTGGAACAGCTGGGCTATCAGGCCGAGAGCGCCCCTTGGCGCAACTTTTACCTGAGCGGCGCCCGCGACCTGCGGGGCCTGCCGCCCGCCGTGTCCGCCAATGCCGCCAGCCCCGTCAACACGCAGGCCAGGGCCATGCCCGCGGCCCTGTACTTCGCCTATCTGGGCGTGCGCCTGGATGGAATCCGGGCCCAGGACAAGACGCTGGATCTGCTCATCCGCCTGACAGACACGCAGGAAGGCTGGGAGCTGCATCTGGCCAACAGCGTGCTCACGGCGCGCAGGGCGGATCGTGACCGCCGCGCCCCCCTGCTCACCTGCACCCGCCTCCAGATGATGGCCCTGTTCGAAGGCCGCCTGACACCTGAACAGGCCGTGCAGCAGGGCCTGCTCCAGAACGCCGCACCGGTGAAGGAACTGCTCTCCCTGCTGGACAGCTTCCGTCCCGATTTTCAGCTGGTGCTGCCGTAAACCATCCCTGCTGACGCAAAACGGGAGGACGGCCACAGCGGTCGTCCTCCTTTTTTTCTGCGCGTGGAACGACCACAGGGAACGTCACGGGCGCTGCCGGGCTCTCAGGGCATCAGACACGTCCCATGAAGAGAAAGAGCGTATGCAGGACGCTCAGCGAACAGAGCAGCGCCTGCTCCACCCACGCCCCGCCCTGTCCGCAGCAACGGATCTCCAGGGCTCTATGACGGCAGACGGACATGCAGTCCCGGCACAGGGTGCAGCGCCAATCCGGGCCGGCGACCCTGCCGTCCCCGTCCAGCCGCAGGGCGCCGTATCGGCAGACCCGCGCACAGGCCCCGCATCCCGTGCAGTGCCCGTTCCGGCGCAGACGCCACGGGGAGAGACGCGCCAGCAGGTTGGCCGTCATCCCCAGCGGACAGATGCCGCAACAATACACCGGGATGCCCAGCTTCCGGCTCAGCCAGAGGGCACAGGGCAACAGGGCCAGCCCCAGCGCCAGCGCAAGGACCAGGGCCCAGGGCCACGGCAGCCCGGCAAGGCGCAGCCCCAAAGGCAGGAGCAGGCTCACGGCCAGCAGGCCCCAGCGCATCTTGCGCCAGAGCGCGGGCACGCCCCGGCCGCTGCGGGGCCCGGCATCCGCCGCCCGGGCATCCCAGACGCCCAGATAGCACAGATGACTGCACCAGGCACTGCCCGCCAGCAGCAGCGAGACCGCGAACAGCCCGGGCATGAAGAGCGAGCCCCCGCCCCGGTACAGCGGGCCGGACAGGATGAGTCCCGGCACGGGCAGGTGCGGCACGCCCTGCAAAAGGAACAGGCTGTGCAGGAAAAGCCCCGCCAGCAGCTGCCCGAAAAACACGCAGGAAAACAGCAGCCAGATGCGCCGCCGCCATACGGGGGCCCGACGCCTGTCCGCAAGCCAGCCATAGACGAGGCCCGCCCACAGACCGGCCAGCAGGGCCTGCACCGCTCCCCAGCCCGGTACGAGCCGGTGCAGCAGCAAAAGATCAGGCCGCAGCCCGTCCGGCAGCAACAGCAGGGCCGAGACCAGCAGACAGGCGAGCGCCTGGGCACGGGGACCGGAGACCTCGTCCCTGCGGCAGGCGCGACTGCGCAGGGCTGCGGCCGCCAGCAGGGTCAGCGCGGCCACCGCACCCAGTATGCAGACCATCCTCAGCCAGTCCTGGCCCAGTTGCAGACGCCAGCGGGCCAGGGCCAGCGTCGTCATGCCCCACTCCGCGGCCAGCCCCAGCAAAAAGACCGCGGCACTGCGCCGCAGCCAGGCCACCGGCCGCCAGAGCAGCCCGGCCCAGACCAGACAAACACAAGCAAGGCCATGCTGCCCGCTGCGAAAAAAATGGGCTGCCCCCAGCACAAAGGCCAGCGAGGCCCCCGCCAGAGCCGCGCGGCCCTTCCATCTCCCCGGCTGGGGACACGCCCGGGGCGCGGCCTCCATCTGCATGCTGCCGTCCATCCTGCCTCCTGCCTGTTTGGCCGCCTGCCACGGGGACGGCCTGCCCGTTGTCCCCCGCTGTCACGTCCTCAATGGTCGCATCAGCGTGAGCAGGCCAATCTTGCCACAGCGCCCGCCTCCGGGCTGTGCCCGCAGCCACACGAGCGCGTACGATCTGCTTTTCAGAAAAAATATGTGGGTGACGGGATGATGACAAAATCCCTCGCACAGCTGCGGGCGGCATGCTCCATTCCACAAAATGGAACGGTGGTCTGGTATCTTCATTCGCAATGGGGAAGGACATGCTCTCCCGCAGGCCTTTCCCCATCCGTCAACTGAAAGAAAGGAGGTTCCATGCCCAGCCATACCGATCCCCTGTTCGACCGTGCCGCCGGTTGTCTCATGGGCCAGATCGCCGGGGATTCCCTGGGCGGTCTGGTGGAGTTCTGTTCCCCGGCCACCATCCGCGAACGCTATCCCAATGGACCCCGTCTGCTGGAAGACGGCGGTACCTGGAACATCCTGGCCGGGCAACCCACGGACGACTCGGAAATGGCCCTCATGCTGGCCCGTCTGCTGGCCGAAGCCGTGGAATATGATGCCGAAGAAGCCCGCCGCCGTTATCTTTTCTGGCTGGAGAGCGGCCCCTTCGACATGGGCCGGACCATCGCCCTTGGCCTGCGCGGGCATCCCGACCCGGACAGCCAGGCCAACGGCGCTCTCATGCGCGTGAGCCCGCTGGGCATCTTCGGCGCCACCCGCCACTGGCACGACGTGGCACGCTGGGCGCAACAGGATGCGGCCCTGACCCATGCCCATCCGGTCTGCCAGCAGGCCAATGCCCTGTATGCCTGCCTCATCGCGCAGGCCATCCGCAGCGGCGATTCTCCCCAGGACCTGTACGCCTGGCTGCTCAGGCTTGCCCGGCGGCAGCGGCTTGAGCCCTGTCTGTACGAGATCCTGGAGCAGGCGCCGCACGAAGCGCCTGCGGATTATGTACACAAAATGGGCTGGGTCCGCATCGCCCTGCACAATGCCCTGTGGCAGCTGCTGCACGCGCCCACGCTGGAGGAAGGCGTGGTGGATACCGTGCGGCGCGGCGGTGATACGGACACAAACGCCGCCATCTGCGGGGCCCTGCTGGGAGCCGTGTACGGTCTGGAAGCCATCCCGGCGCAATGGCGACAAGCCATCCTTGCCTGCCGCCCGCAGGCCGGACGACCGGGCGTGCACCACCCCCGCCCTGACTGCTTCTGGCCCGTCGATATGCCGGACCTTGTCCCCCGCCTGCTGGAAGACCGCCGCGATTTCCGCTGGGAACGCTTCTGCTCCACGGAAGACGACCTGCCAACGCTCATCCGCAAGTCCTGATGCCGCGGGATGGCCCGTCTCATGATGCCCCGGCCGGACAGACCGGGGGGGAACGCTTTACACACTGCCCAAAGCCCGCCATAGTGGACGGATATGACGGCTGCATGTCCGCACAAGGAGGGGCTTATGGCTGAAATCATGCATGCACTGGTCTATCACGGTACCAACGACCTGCGGCTGGAGGAACGTCCCCTGCCGCAGATACAGGATCCGCGCGACGCCATCGTCAAAGTGGAACTTTCCAGCATCTGCGCCAGTGACCTGCATATCCGCAACGGCGCGGTACCGCGTGCCCTGCCCGGCACGGTGCTGGGGCACGAATTCGTGGGCGAAGTGGTGGCAACGGGCAGCGAGGTGCGCAAAGTGCGCCCCGGCCAGCGTGTGGCCGCCAATGTGGAAACGTTTTGCGGTACCTGCTGGTTCTGCCGCCAGGGCTACGTCAACAACTGCCGTCACGGCGGCTGGGAGCTGGGCTGCCGCATCGACGGCTGCCAGACCGAGTATGTGCGCGTGCCTTTTGCGGACAACGGCCTCGACCCCATCCCCGATTCCCTGTCCTATCAGGACGTACTGCTGGTGGGCGACGTGCTGGCCAGCGGTTACTTTGGTGCGGAACTGGCCGCCATCCGCCCCGGCGACAGCGTGGCCGTGCTGGGGGCCGGACCCGTGGGCCTGTGCGCCATGCAGTGCGCACACCTGTTCGGCCCCGCGCAGGTCATCGCCGTGGACATCCTGCCCAGCCGCCTGCAGCTGGCGCAGGAACGCGGTTATGCCGACCTGACCATCGACGCCGCCGCGGATGACGTGGAAGCGCGTATCCTCGACGCCACCGGCGGGCTGGGCGCCGATGCGGTCATCGAATGCGCGGGCGGGCACGATACCTTCCAGACCGCCTGGAAAGTGGCCCGCCCCAATGCCACCGTGGCAGTGGTGGCCATGTATGAAGAAGCGCAGAGCCTGCCCCTGCACCTGATGTACGGCAAGAACCTGACCTTCCGTACCGGCGGTGTGGACGCCACCCACAGCGCGGAGCTGATCCGCCTCATCGAGCGCGGCCGCATCGACACCAACCCGCTCATCACCCACAGCCTGCCCCTGAACAAGATCCTGGAGGGCTACCGCATCTTCGAACAGCGGCAGGACGATTGCATCAAGTGCGCCATCACGCCCTGGAAGCGCTGATCGCATCCGACTTCCGTACCCAAGGGCCCTGCGGGGCCCTTTTTTTATGGTGCCCGGCGGCTGACTCTCCTGCCTGCCTTACTGCCAACGTCGCACAGCCTCTTCTTTCCGCCGAAAAACGGAAAATGGACTTGCCTCGGGACAGCACTTCCGTCTACGCTGTCTATATTCGGGAGGCGGCTCCCTGCCGTTCCCGTCAGACCGTAACCGGAGTTGCGTATGGAACTGTTTTCCGTTCTGGGGCTGGCGGACGCCCCGGTGCTGCTGGCGGTGCTTTCGCTGCTGGCCGCGCTGGTGCTTTCCCTCTTCAGCCTGATCCGTCAGGGAAGGGGGCGCTAGATGCTGGCCGATGTCCTCATCTGGGGCGGCTACATCGCCCTGTTCATCTGGCTGTCCCGCAAGGGCAGCGGGCATGATGTCATGGTTTCGGGCCGCGTGGGTTTCGGCATCCAGGCCTTTGCCTATGTGGCTACCTATATCTCCGCCGTGGCCCTGGTGGGCTTTGGCGGTCTGGCCTATGCCTACGGCATGCAGATGCTGCTGGTGGCCGCCGGTAACGTCTGGCTGGGGACCTGGATCGTCTATCGTTATCTGGCCTGGCCCACCCGCCTGTGCCAGCGCAACCTGCAGGCCCGCACCCCGGTGCAGCTGCTGGCCAACGGCCACCGCAGCCCCCTGCTGGGCCGCTGTCTGGCCCTGATCTTCGCCGTGTTCCTGGGCGTCTATGCCTCGGCCGTCATCAAGGGGGCGGCCCTGCTCCTGGCCCAGATCATGCCCGTACCCGTCTGGCTGCTGGTCTGGATCGTGGCCCTGCTGGTGGCGGCGGCCATCTATATGGGCGGCCTGCGCGGCGTGCTCTATACCGAAGCCATGCAGGGCTTCGTCATGCTGGTGGGCATCTGTATGCTCACCGTGGCCGTGTTCGACAAGGTGGGCGGCCCGGTGGAAGGCATGGCCCGGCTGGCGGAACTGGCGCCCACCGCCACGGCCAATACCGGCTTCGTCTCGCTGGCCGACGGCGGACAGGGCTGGTTCATCATCTCGCTGGTCATCGTCACGTCCGTGGCGGTCTGGGCGCAGCCCCAGATGATCCAGCGCCATTTTGCCCTCAACTCCGCCCGGCAGGTCAACCGCATCACGCCGCTGGCCATGCTGGTGCTGACCGTGCTGGTGGGCGGTGCCTACTATGTGGCCAGCCTGGCCCGCCTGTTCATGCCCGAAGTGGCTTCGCCCGATGACGTCATGCCCGCCCTGGTCAAGATGCTGCTGCCCGACATCGGCCTGCAGCTCTTCGTGCTGGCCATCGTCTCGGCTTCCCTGTCCACGGCCACGGCCATCTTCCACATCGCCGTGGCGGCCATCGCCGAAGACCTGCCGGGCCGCAAGACCTCGCGCGGCATGTGGTTCGCGGGCATCGTCTTCTGTGTGCTGCTCAGCGGCGGCTGTGCCCAGATCAAGGGACAGATCATCGCCATGCTCTGCACTACCAGCTGGAGCATCGTGGGCTCTACGGTACTGGTGGCCTATGTGGCCCTGGTGCGCTTCGGCAAGCGCAGCAGCCTGGCCGCCTGGTGCAGCTGCGCTGCGGGCTTCGTGAGCTGCATGCTCTGGTACCTCATGACGCACCCGCAATTCGCCATCCTGCCCATGCCCTGGCCTTCGCTGGCCGCGCTGCCGCCCTTCTTCGTGGGCTTTGCCTTCTCGCTGGCCGGCTGGGGGCTCGGCTGGGCCCTGGATGGCGAGGGCCGCCGGAACTCCTCGTTCTGGCCCGCGGGCATGAAGCCCGGGATGTAGTTTTTTGAAACACGGGGGAGCGGCCTACGGCGTCTGCTGAAGCGGGCCTTTGGCAAGAAAGCGCCGGAACGGATATAACGAAGGCGGGCAAATCTCCTGCCGGACAGGCTCCACAAGAATCTCTTCCGGGATCGTCGCCCCAAAAGGCATGGAAGACGGACATCCCTCCTAAAAAAAACGCCCATAAAAGGCAGGCCCTCCGCATGATGTCCTGCCTCTGAAAATGCAAAAAAGACCGGTGGCCCGCAGCATGGGCGCCGGTCTTTTTATATCTGTCATGACCCGTGATGATCGTCTCTGCGGTCGTCGTATCCCTTCCGGGAGAGCGGGCAAAAAAATGACTGTCTCCTGCCGGCCGTCAGCCTTGCGCGTCGCCGCATCAGGCCGTCGTACCGCCCTGCTTTTTTCGCAGCCACGCGGCCCGTGCTTGATGCAGCAAGGCCAGCTGCCCGGGGATGACATCCTGCCGCCGGAAATGCCGCTCCACGGTCCGGCGGGCGGCAAGGGACAACTCCGCCAGCTGGTGCGGTTGCGCCAGTATGCCCGCCAGTGTGGGGACCAGATCCGCCGCCCCGCACCAGAGGCCTCCCCCGCCCTCCTGCAACAGGGGCCAGTGCGGCGCATCGCCCGCCAGTACCGGCACCACGCCGCAGCTCATGGCTTCCAGCAGCACCGGCGCGGAAAGGCACGCTGCCGCCGGGGCCGTGATGACGGCCGCCGTGCGGAGCAGATCCCGATAGGCCTGCAGGGAGAGGCGCTCCGGGACCTCGATCCCCGTCGGCAGGGAGAGGCCAAGCTCCGCCAGCGATTCCCGCCCTGCCGCGCTTTCGCACAGCAGCACCAGACGGCAGCCCGGGCACTGCGCCAGCAGGACTTCCGCCAGGCGCAGCATCTGCCAGACATCCGCCGCGTCCCGGGCAGCGCACAGAATCCGGGTTCCGGCTTGCGGGCCGGATGCCCCGTTTGGAGTGAGGGGAGAAAAATAGTCCGTATCTACAGGATACGGCAAGCTCACGACGCCCCGCTGTTCCTGATCGCGGTTTTCCGCTTCTGCCGTCAGCCTGATGACCAGATCGCTCTGCTGCATCTGGCGGCATTGCAGCAAGTGGCGGACAAGCCCTTTACCGTCCCCGGCAAGCCCGTCGGACGGCAAGCTTTCCGCAAAGCAGGCCACAAAGGCATCAGGAAAGGCATCCCTGAGGAACAGCCCCTGCTCCAGTGCGGAAGAAAGCAACACCATATCCGGCACAAAACCGCTTTGCCGCAGCAGACGGAAGGCCTGCAGAGCCTGTCGTCCCATCTCCACGGCCCTGTCCAGGGATGCGCCCGCCCCATCCCCCGCAAGACGCCGGGAGCGGGAGGGGGAAAGGACCACATGCCGCACCCCGGGCACACTGAAATCCCGTCTGCCCCGGCAGGAGGCAAAAAGGATCTCATGCCCCGGCTGCGCGGCAAAAGCTGCCAGCAACGGGCCCAGATCCCCCGGGAAGGTGTGGTTGACGAACAGGATGCGCATGGAAGCTCCCGCGGATGCTGCCAAAAGGCGGGACGGCCTTCAGACCGCCCCGCCGTGTATGCAAGGTTAACCGTTGCTGTGTTCCAGGGTAAAGACCTGCTGCTGTACGGCCTCGCTGGCCGGATCGCCGGTCTCCACCGGTGTCAGACTGGTTTCCAGCGTCAGGCCGCCATCGGCTTCGGCCCCGCCGTTGAAATCATAGCTGCCATCATCCTGCTTCGTCCAGCGGTCATCCAGCTGGAGTGTCTCTTCTCCGGCCTCGTTGACCCCCAGCGTGATGCCGTACCTGTCGGCCAGATCATTGATGCTGGTCAGGCTCAGGGCATCCTCGCCCTTCAGCAGCACCTCGATGCCGCTGACGAGAGGCTTGTCGCTGCTGGTATTGCTCAGCAGCCCGTCCAGCGTCAGGCTCGTATCGTCAGAGACCATGAAGTCGATGCCGCTGCCGCCGCTGACCAGATAATCCTGCTGGTCGTAGACGATGATGTCGTTTCCGGCACCGCCGAAGATGGCATCACTGCCCTCGCCGCCGCGCAGGTAGTCGTTCCCGTCCGTGCCGAAGAGGCCTTCCACACCTTCGGGTAGGAGCAGCCCACCGTCCCCGGCATCCTCTCCGCTGAAGGCGGGAGGCGTCGCAGCCGTAGCAGGATCGGCATCCTCTGCCGGAAGCATATCCTCCGCCGTTTCGAACCGCAGCATCTCCACGGGCTCCGGCATTTCATCCGCGTTTTCCAGCCCGGCGAACAGCAGGGGCTCCGCAAGCAAATCATCGGCAAGCGGCGTCTCCGATACCGGCACATCCGCATCCGGCAGATCCGTCATTTCCTCCTGCAGCACGGTCTCATCCTGCGGCAGCGGGATCTCTTCCGCCACAAGAGCTTCGGGGCCGTTCTCCTGTGCCGGGACAGTGTCCTGAAGGAAGGTCTCCGGATCGGCCGATTCCGGCGTGATGCCGGCAACGAAGGAGGCCGCCGCCGTCAAAAGACCGGATTCTTCCGCAGCCAGGCGCTGGCGTTCGCTCTGGGCCCGCAGGGCCGCATCATCTTCGCCAGCAGGAATGCCGCCGCCCGTCGTGCCGTTACCGGTCACACGGAATTGCAGATTCTCTGCCGTGTCGGAGGAGCCCTGGGCATCCGTCACCGTGAGGTCAAAGCCGATGCTGCTCTCACCCACGGGCAGGTTGTTTTCAAAGCCTTCGGTCGAGAGCGTGTAGCTCAGCTTGCCGTCCGCATAGCTCAGGGTCAGCGTGCCGACCTGCAGGCCGTCATGATAAACGGGCACTTCCCTGTCCCCGGTCAGGCCTTCCACGTTGTCCACCGTCAGGGCATGACCGTTCGCATCCTGCAGCCCGTCAAAGGTCACGCTGTGCACATCCCGGACGTCCGCGTCCGTAAAGGCCAGCGTGCCCGTATTGCTGCCTTCCGCCGGGCCCTGCGACAGGGGCTCGTCGATGACAGGCGCATCGTTCACGTTGCTGACGCCGAACTGCAGGCCGCCCAGCTGGTCCGACGAGCCCTGGGCATCCGTCACCGTGAGGTCGAAGCCGATACTGCTTTCGCCCACGGGCAGGTTGTCTTCAAAGCCTTCGGTCGAGAGCGTGTAGCTCAGCTTGCCGTCCGCATAGCTCAGGGTCAGCGTGCCGATCTGCAGACCGTCACGATAAACGGGCACTTCCCTGTCCCCGGTCAGGCCTTCCACGTTGTCCACCGTCAGGGCATGACCGTTCGCATCCTGCAGCCCGTCAAAGGTCACGCTGTGCGTATCCCGGACGTCCGCGTCCGTAAAGGCCAGCGTGCCCGTATTGCTGCCTTCCGCCGGGCCCTGCGACAGGGCCTCGTCGATGACAGGCGCATCGTTCACGTTGCTGACGCTGAACTGCAGGCCGTCCGTCGTGTCCGTACCATCATGCGTATCAGACACCGTGATGCTGAAGTCGATGTCCTGTGATCCGTTCACGGGCAGGCTGTTCAGATAGCCCTCATCAGGCGTGAAGGTATAGGCCAGCGAGTCGTCCGTCCCCGTTCCCTTGGCGTACACCAGCTCCAGCTTCCCGATCAGTGTGCCGTCCGCATCATAGACATCCACTGTCGTCGTGCCGCCTTCCTGTTCCAGCGTTGCCAGATCCACCGACAGGGGGGTGCCTGCCGCATCCGCACACAAACCTTCAAAGGTCACGCTGTGCGTATCGCTGGCATCCACGTCCGTGATGGGCACGGTCCCGGCCAGGGCACCGGAAGGCTGCGAGACCGCGATCTCGGGGGCATCATTGCTGCCCTTGATGGTGACGGTGATGGTTTCGGTGATCTTGTTGCCGGTGCTGTCGGCGATGGTGATCTTGCCGAAGCTCTCGGTCGCGGTCTCACCATCCGCCAGATGGTTCATGTCCTCCGTCAGCTCATACCTGTACTTGCCGGTCTTGGGATCAAGGTACAGAGTTCCGTACTTTCCCGTGACCATCTGCCAGACCTGGCCGTCGATGGTCACAGGCTGGGCGCCTTGTGCCGCGTAATGCAGAGGATCGTCATGGGTCCCGTCCGGGCCGTGGTCCCAGCCTTCGGCTGCGATGTCCTTCTCCGCCGTGGATTCCGGCTCTTCCGCCACATCGATCGCCAGGCTCCCCTCGTCGGTTATCTCCGGCACGCTGTCGCTGCCCTTGATGTGGACCGTGAGTTCCTTTTCGGTGACGCCGCCGTGGCCGTCATCCACCACCACGGTGACCTTGGCATCCACCACATCCGTGGGACGCAGATTCTTTACCGCATCCAGACTGTTATCCAGCACGAAGCGGTACTCGCCGGTCACCGGGGCGATAGAGAAGGTACCGTAGTCGGTCTTGCAGACATATTTGCCCGTTTCTTCCGAGAGCGTCCCATCCTTCAGGGCATAGCTCAGCGTATCGCCCTTATCCACGTCCGTGGCGGAGGCTGTGCCGCCGACCTCGGCGGTGCTGCCCTCCTTGATGGTCAGTACCGGCGTATCCAGCGAAAGCACAGGAGCATCGTTGGTGCCGTTGATGGTGACGGTGACGGTCTTTGCCACCTCCGCACCGTCCTGGTCCTTGACGAAGATGGTGAAGGTCTCCTTCAGGAGCTCGCTGTCTTCTCCCAGTTCCTGTACTGCCTGCATCTGGTTGTTGAGCTGATAGCTGTAGGTACCGTCCGCATTGATGAAAAGGGTACCGTACTGCCCGGCAGCCATATTGCCGGCGTTGCTGCTTGCCGCACCCTCACCGGCAGCCACGGAATAGCTCAGATTGCCTTCATTTACGCGGTCGTCCGAGACGTCGAGCTTGTCCCCGACCGTGATGGCGGTATCTTCCGTGGCCTCAAGCGTGAGCTTACCGCCCTTGATCACAGGGGCTTCGTTGGTACCCGTGATGGTGATGTGGAGATTTTCCCCCGTGCTGCTGTTGGGAGCATCACTGCCGTCGTCCACAGTAATGGTCAGGTTAAAGTTCGCATTCTCTCCGGCCAGCAGCTTTTCAGCTTCGGCACTGGGCTTGAAGGAGTAGCTGCCGTCCTTGTTCAGCGTGAACTCGCCCCAGTCGGTACCATCCTTGGTGAGCGTATAGGTGCCGGGGGCGCCCTTTTCCTGACCACTCGTGGGAGTCAGGGTGATGCCTGATCCCTCCGAGACCGCATAGGAAAGGGTCTGCCCGCTGCCTTCCCCGGCTTCATTGCTGCCCACATCGCCGGCATCGGGGTCCGTGGTCGTGACCCTGCCGGTCACGATCCCGCCCGTATCTTCGATGCTCAGATGCCCGACCGACTCGATGACCGGCCGGTCATTGATGCCTGTGATGGTCACATGGATGGGGACCTGGTTCGTGCCCGCCGAAACATAGAAGGTCTTCTCGATGCTATCGCCTTCGTCCAGGCTCTGGACGATATCGCTGCTGTTGTTGAGCACGAAACGGTAGCCCCACTGGCCATCGTCGCCCTTTTCCAGGATCAGCGAACCGTAGTCTGTCCGGACCACATGGGTCCTGTCGCCGGCCACGATGCCGGACTGCCCCTTGTTGTCCACCAGCCAGATGTCATCGGCATCGACCTTCACGGGCTTGCCCTCGCTATCCTTCAGCTCCGTGAAGCCACTTGCCACGGACGGCGGCAGGATGACCTCGTAGCTGCCACCGTCTTCTGTGACATACGTCGGACCTCCCGGTTCCTGGAGCTGGAGCTTTATCGAGCCGGGGCTCGTGCCGCCTTCCACCTTGGTCACATCAAAGACGATCTCCTTCGTGTCGGTCGCGCCATACGGGTCCGTCACCGTGATGGTGAAGTGTTCCTTGCCCTGCGCCCCGGTCTGGAGCTTTTGGTATTCTTCACTGAACGGGTCCACCACATAGGTGTACTTACCGGTCTGGGCATCGATGGTCAGGTAGCCGAATTCTCCCTTGATGGTCTGCAGACCGTCCTGGGCCGCAGTAGCCGAATCAGCATCATCCACGCTGTAGCGCAGATCCCCCTCGGCATCGTCCACATCATGACCGGCGGCCGTGCCCTTCACAGGGTTCCAGTCCTTGACCTTGACAGGATGTTCTGCCGAAACGGCCTGCCCGTCAGGAGCCCTGAGCTCCAGGGTCGGAGCATCGTTCATCCCGTTGATGGTGACGGTGATGCCGCCTGTGACGCTCTGTCCGCCGGAATCGCCCGTGACCGTAAAGTTTTCCTGCACGGACGTATGGGCGCCATCCTCGTTCAGATATTGCAGCTTGTTACGGCCTTCTTCAGTCAGCTGATAGGTGTAGGACAGGCTGCCGTCTCCATTGCGTGTGACGGTCAGGGTCCCGTACTCACCCTCGGTCTTCCAGGGACCGTCGCCTGTTGTCAGATCAACAGGCTCCCCGCCCCGGGAAGCGATGCTCGTGATATGCTGTTCATCCCCGGTATCAGGGTCCGTGATCGTGACCGGCTGGATGTTGACGGAGTTTCCGGTATCCTCCGTGATGGACACCGCGCTGCCGGAGATACGGGGAGCATCATCCTTCCCCGTGATCTCGAAGGTCAGTTCCTTTTCTTCCGAGATGGCATTGTATTCATCAAGCACCACCACGGTGAACGAGGCTTTACCGATATCGCCCTCCCCCAGATGCTGCGCGGCCTTGTTGTTGAAGACAAAGGTGTATTCACCGGTCTTCTCGTTCAGCTTCAGATAGCCGTATTCGCCGGATTGCGCGCCCACGTAGCGCACGGAGCCATCTTCACCCGTGACCTTGATCAGGTACTTGAGGACGCTCCCCTCCTCGCCTGCCGTACTGCCGTCAGGGCTGTCCACGTCCGTAGCGCCTATCTGGCCCGTGACGGTCTTGGTGCCACCGTCCTCCACGATGCCTGTGACCGTAAAGCCGTCATCCGAGACCTCCAGCCCTGTCTGCCCCTCATCCACCGTGACGCCCGTCACTTCCGGGGCATCGTTGCTGCCCTTGACGGCGACCTTCAGCGGCTGGTCGGCTCCCTGAGTATCGCCCTTCCCCGTCCCCTGGGCATGGATGGAGAAATCATCATACCGGATCTCTCCGCGCTTCAGGGCATTGGTCGCGTCACTGCCGTTGTCCAGCTGGTAGAAATACTGGCCGGTAGACGTGTTGAGATAGAGCGTGCCGTACTGTCCCTGCATGATCTGGATGTCGGCATCCGCGCCCCAGGCTTCCTCCGGGAACTGCTGGCTGATGGCATCCTGGATCTCGGGCCCCAGCTTGCTGAAGGCAGAGGTGGTGGGCATCTGCCCGTTCTCCGTCGTGTTGATGGAGTATTCCACCTCATTCGGCCTGCCGTCCACCGTGTCATAATCCTTGGCTTCCAGCTTGCCAGACGCGACAGGACTCCCGTCCTCGGATTGGTTCTCCGTCCCGGGATGCATGTCGGGCACGACGCCGGCTTCCACCACCGGGACCACTGCCGCGTCGCCCACGAAGACCGTGGCCGTGTCCTTGCCGGTGATGGTGACGGTGATGTCCTTCACATCCCAGGCGCCCTTGTCGTCACGCACGGCCACATGGAAGGTCAGCTCTTTTTTCTCTCCTTCCGGCAGGCTGATGACCGCTTCGCTTTCCGCATCCAGATAGAAGGTATACTTGCCGGTGGCGGGATCGATCTTGAGGGTGCCGAACTCATTGCTGAGCGACGTCGTCATGCCGACGCTTTCGGGATCAGCCCCGTTCAGGCTCCCAAAAGCAGGATCCGACAGCAGGCCGTAGGTGAGCTTGTGCCCCGCGTCGGCATCTTCGGCGCTGACCTGCCCGGCAACAGAAACCATGCCCTCATCCAGGCCCAGGTCCGAGGCGTCCTTGATCTCCGGCGCATCATTGGTACCGTGGATGGAAAACTTCTGCGAAGCCGACGTCTGCGCCGTGGAGCCATGCTCGTCACGAACATTGAAGTAGACCGTAAAGTCGAACTTCACATCCTCGCCATACGGCGCCAGTGCCGCCCGGGCTTCATCCGTATCCAGCAGGCTCAAGGAATACTTTCCCGTCGCAGGATCGAGCGTCAGTTCGGCTACGGCCACCTCGTTGAGGGAAAGGGTCACCGTAGTTCTGCCATCCCCCACCGTGGCCGTCAGTGCCGGATTGCTTATCCCGCCCACTTTGTCCACGAAATAGGAGAAAGTCGTATCTCCGGCATCGACATCGCTGGCCGTAAGCTGCCCTTCCACGGGCCTGGACCCATAGGGCACATTTTCTTCGGGATTGAGCTCCGTCTTGCCTGGCGTCGCGACCGCGCTCCCGTCGTCCTCACGGCCCACCCCGTCAGCGTAGACGTCCTCTGGCGCCGGTCGCGTGACCTCGATGGTCGGACGGTCGTTGGTGCCGTGGATATTGATGGTGGCCGTATGTTCGCCGTCAGAACGGTTGCCGTTCTGGTCCTCGACCTGGAGCGGGATATCGATGCTCAGGTCCATGTCCTGCGGCAGACCGTTCAGGCCATTCTGATTCGGGGTAAAGGTATAAGTCAGCTCATCATCCGTGCCGTCTTGCTGCAGTTTGAGCGTGCCCAGCGTGATGATCTTACCGTTATTGACGCCGGGGATGGTAGCTTGCAGCGTGTAGATGCCGTCAGCGGTCTGGGTGATGGTGTAGGTGGCGTTCACCACAGTCGTCCCATCTGGAGATGTCACATCCAAAGGCTGCTTGATCCCCAAAGACAGCCCCTCACCAATGACCAGGCTGTGCGTATCGTTGGCATCCTGCTTGTCGAAGGAGACAGTTATTTCCTGCGAACCTGTATTCCCGCCGGTAAACGTACCATCAGGGTCTGTTGCTCCCCGCTTGCTGCCCCAAACGCCAGCTTCATACACATCCAGCGCAGATTCCGTATCGTCCGAGAGCGCAGGCTTGTCGTCCGTGCCTTCGATGGTGATGGTGATGGTCTTTTCCGACCAGGCCCCCCTGTCGTCCACGACGCGGACCACAAAGGTCTCGGTCACGCTCTCGCCCTTGCCCAGTGCCGTGACGTCATCATCGCCCTCGTGGAGCTCATAGGTATAGTTCCCGTACTGGTCCAGGGTCAGGGTCCCGTACTCCGTGGTGGCAACGTACCCGCCGTCACCACTCCGGGAGACCTCCACAGGGCCGGTCCCCAGATCATGGCCGCTGGAGTCCTTCCACACCGAGGAGGAGGTCAGCGCCGGATCATAGCCCGTGCCCTGCAAGGAGAACTGCAATCCGTGGTTGTCTCCGTCCGTGGTTTCCTGCCCCGCGCCGTTTTCCCGGTCGTCATCCGAGGCCTGCACACGGCCGGAGAGCCTGACCACGGCATTGGCCGCACTATCGGCCGTGCCGTAGGCATGCAGGCGGTCGTCCGCCACCGCTATTTCCTTGCCGGAGGCATCGAAGAACTTTTTGCCGTCAAGGACGTCCAGCGTCGGCCGGTCATTGGTGCCGGTCACCGTGACCGTCACTTCCTTGCTGGCCCAGGCGCCATGCTCGTCCCTGACGAAGATGGTGAAGGTCTCCGTCAGCGTCTCGCCTTCATTGAGGTAGTCGAGCCTGTCGTACTGCGTCCCGTCACCGGCCGTAAAATCGCTGCTCTCGTCCAGCGTGTAGGAATAGCTGCCGTCCGCTCCGATGGTCAGGCTGCCGTACTGCCCCCGGACGGAGACATCGCCGCCGTCAGTGGTAAAGTCGACGCCATCAGGGGATTCGGCCTTGCCGGCCTCCACACCGTAGACGAGTTCCGCGCCGTGGTCGGCATCCTTGCCCGTGGCCTTGTCGCTGTCCGTGAGCGCACCGTCATACCTGCCGATCTCGTCAGCAGCCGTCCCGTCCTTGCTGGGCGCGTCAACGAGCTCGTCATCCGGTCCATCGACCACGGCACCGTCATCATGACGGCCCACGCCGCTTTCCGTGACGTGCAGCGCGCCGCCATCAGAACCGTCACCCAGCTCCAGACGGGGCTTGTCGTTGGTCCCGTGGATGGTGATGGTGATGTCGGTGGAAACTTCCTTGCCGAAGGTATCCCTGACCGTGACGGTAAAGGTCTCGGTCAGCACCTCGCCCTGGGCCAGCTTGTTGACGGCATTGCCGTCCGCATCAAAAGCGCCGGACTTGAGCTCATAGGTATAGGTACCGTCTGCATGGAAGGTCAGCGTACCGTAGCCGGATTCATAGACGGTATCGCCGTTCGGCGAAGTGGAGACCTGCTTGGGCGCCTCCGGCTGGGTCACGGCAGGCGTACCGTCCGTTTTCAGCTGGGCATCCGCGGCATCCACACGGAAGGAGAGATTCCCCTGGTCGCCAAGGTCAATGTCCGTGGCATCGACCCGGCCAGAAAGGCTCTCTGTCTGGTGATGGCCGGGGATGACATTGCCCTGCCCGTCGACGACATCCCCCGCCTCTGTCGGCGTATTGCCGTCACTGCCGTCATGGTAGACGCCTTCTTCCTTGAAGACGAGATCATCCTTGTCCGTGATGACAGGGAACGCGCTCGAGCCTTCCACCTTGATGACGATCTCCCTGGTGTCGTAAGCACCATGCTCATCCACCACGGTGATCTCAAAGGTCTCGAAATGGGGGTGCTCGGGATCGAGCTGCTGGACGAGCTCGCTCCCGCTGTTGACCACATAGGTCCAGCTGCCGTCAGGATTGACGGTCAGAGTACCGTAGTCGGTCGTGAAAATGGCCTGGGTGCCGCCTTCAGAGCCGATATGCCCCGGCTGCGGCTCATGCCCTGCGGCAGGAGAGGTCGCATGCTCCACATCTCCATCCGTATGGGTACCGCCGGCAATAAGGATGGTCTGGTCACTGCCCGCATCGGCATCGACGTCCCGGATATCGAACGATCCGGAAAGCTGGGGCCAGCTCGTGGCGTCATCGGCACCAGCGGGGTCGCTCTCTATGGTCTCAAGCACCGCACCGTCCGTGAGGATCTGTCCGTTGCCATCCCGGATCTCCAGCGACGGCTTGTCATTGCTGCCCGTGATGGTGATGGTCACGGTCTCCAGATTCCAGGCGCCGTGCTCGTCCTTCACATAGATGGTGAAGGTATCCGTGATGGTGGCCCCTTCCGGCAGGGCATCGATGGAGGAAATATCGAAGGTCTCGCCGTCAAGGCTGGCCGTCCCCTGCACGGCTTCTCCCTCGCCCTTCAGGGTATAGGTCCAGGTACCGTCGCTGTTCAGCTGCAGATGGCCGAAGCTCCCTTCCACGGGCTCGCTGCTCTCCACGTCGCCATCCGTGGCATCCTTGCCCAGAAAGATGTCTGCGTCAGGGCTCTGCGCCCCTTCCCAGCTGCCGTCCTGGCTCTTGTCACCGGCCACGGCACCGAACCACAGCTTGTGCCCGGCATCCACGTCCGCGCCGGTCACCTTGCCTTCCAGCTGCTGCGCGCCCTTGTCATCGGCGTGCGAGCCGTCGTAGGCCTGGTTTTCTTCCTCCGTACCCGGAGCAGTCACCACCTGACCGTCATCGGTACGCCCCACGCCGCTCTCGATAAGCCCCAGCTCGGAATCCGCATCCAGCGTGACCTCAGGCTGGTCGTTGGTACCGGTGATGGTGAACGAGACCTCCTGCTGCTGCCAGGCGCCCTTGTCGTCCTGCACGAAGATGGTGAAGCTTTCCGAGACCGTGGCCCCTTCCGGCAGGTTGTCCAGCGTCGGCTGACCGTCGAAGTCCCAGTCCAGCCCCTGCTTGAGTTCTTCCAGGCCGGCGTAGGTCGTCCCGTTCACCGTGACCGGGAAGGACAGCGGTATACCGTCGCTGTTCCCGTGCAGCGTGTAGGTATAGGAGGCCGTGCCGTTGGCCGTTTCCGTCACGACCAGCTGGCCGTAATGCCCCTGGGCCGTGACGCTGGTCTGGCTGCCCGCGGTCAGCTCCAGGCCTTCGGGCGCCGTCATGCCGGTACCGTCCGCCACGGCAAAGTGCAGGATGTCGCCATGATCCACGTCCGCAGCGTTGATGCTGCCCGTGACAGAAGCGGTCCCTGCGGCATCATTGTCGTAGGGGTTGTTCTCTTCGGGCTGTCCGGGCTTGTCGAAGGGGCTGTGATCGGGCGTCGTCGTATCCCGGCCCACACCGGCCTCATACAGCAGGCCGTCCGGGTCGCCCACGGTCAGCGACGGAGCGTCATTGCTGCCCGTGATGGTGATGGTCACGGTCTCCAGATTCCAGGCGCCGTGCTCGTCCTTCACATAGATGGTGAAGGTATCCGTGATGGTGGCCCCTTCCGGCAGGGCATCGATGGAGGAGATGTCAAAGGTCTCGCCGTCAAGGCTGGCCGTCCCCTGCACGGCTTCTCCCTCGCCCTTCAGGGTATAGGTCCAGGTGCCGTCGCTGTTCAGGACCAGATGGCCGAAGCTCCCTTCCACGGGCTCGCTGCTCTCCACGTCGCCATCCGTGGCATCCTTGCCCAGAAAGATGTCTGCGTCAGGGCTCTGCGCCCCTTCCCAGCTGCCGTCCTGGCTCTTGTCACCGGCCACGGCACCGAACCACAGCTTGTGCCCGGCATCCACGTCTGCGCCGGTCACCTTGCCTTCCAGCTGCTGCGTGCCCTTGTCATCGGCGTGCGAGCCGTCGTAGGCCTGGTTCTCTTCCTCCGTCCCCGGAGCAGTCACCACCTGACCGTCATCGGTACGCCCCACGCCGCTCTCGATGAGCCCCAGCTCGGAATCCGCATCCAGCGTGACCTCAGGCTGGTCGTTGGTACCGGTGATGGTGAACGAGACCTCCTGCTGCTGCCAGGCGCCCTTGTCGTCCTGCACGAAGATGGTGAAGCTTTCCGAGACCGTGGCCCCTTCCGGCAGGTTGTCCAGCGTCGGCTGACCGTCGAAGTCCCAGTCCAGCCCCTGCTTGAGTTCTTCCAGGCCGGCGTAGGTCGTCCCGTTCACCGTGACCGGGAAGGTCAGCGGTATACCGTCACTGTTCCCGTGCAGCGTGTAGGTATAGGAGGCCGTGCCGTTGGCCGTTTCCGTCACGACCAGCTGGCCGTAATGCCCCTGGGCCGTGACGCTGGTCTGGCTGCCTGTGGTCAATCCCAGGCCTTCGGGCGTCGTCACGCCGGTACCGTCCGCCACGGCAAAGTGCAGGATGTCGCCATGATCCACGTCCGCAGCGTTGATGCTGCCCGTGACAGAAGCGGTCCCTGCGGCATCATTGTCGTAGGGGTTGTTCTCTTCGGGCTGTCCGGGCTTGTCGAAGGGGCGGTGATCGGAGGTCGTCGTATCCCGGCCCACACCGGACTCATACAGCAGGCCGTCCGGGTCTCCCACGGTCAGCGACGGAGCATCATTGCTGCCCGTGATGGTGATGGTCACGGTCTCCAGATTCCAGGCGCCGTGCTCATCCTTCACATAGATGGTGAAGGTATCCGTGATGGTGGCCCCTTCCGGCAGGGCATCGATGGAGGAAATATCGAAGGTCTCGCCGTCAAGGCTGGCCGTCCCCTGCACGGCTTCGCCCTCGCCCTTCAGGGTATAGGTCCAGGTGCCGTCGCTGTTCAGGACCAGATGGCCGAAGCTCCCTTCCACGGGCTCGCTGCTCTCCACGTCGCCATCCGTGGCATCCTTGCCCAGAAAGATGTCTGCGTCAGGGCTCTGCGCCCCTTCCCAGCTGCCGTCCTGGCTCTTGTCACCGGCCACGGCACCGAACCACAGCTTGTGCCCGGCATCCACGTCTGCGCCGGTCACCTTGCCTTCCAGATGCTGCGTGCCCTTGTCATCAGCGTGCGAACCGTCGTAGGCCTGGTTCTCTTCCTCCGTACCCGGAGCAGTCACCACCTGACCGTCATCGGTACGCCCCACGCCGCTCTCGATGAGCCCCAGCTCGGAATCCGCATCCAGCGTGACCTCAGGCTGGTCGTTGGTCCCCTTGATGGTCACGGAGAACGAGGCCTCGGCCTTACCGCCCTGCCCGTCCTCCACGCGCACGGTGAAGTCCTGACGCACGGTCTCGCCCAGGGCCAGGCTGTCGGCATCGGGGTCATCGTTGTTCAGGGTATAGGTGATGACACCGGTGTCGGCATCGATGGTGATGACGCCATACTCGGTGACGATGCGGTTGCTGCCGTCGGCAAAGCTGTAGGACAGCCGCCCGCCGTCAGGATCGCTGGCCATCACCTGCCCCACGACGACAGGCACACCGGGGGTGAAGACATTGCCCTGGATCTTCTGGCTCCCGTCGGTCTCCACACCGGATTCCACCAGGGTCATGTCGTTACCGTCCACAGCGATGATGCCGCTGATCTCGGGATCGAGGTTCTGGTGCGTCCAGCCGCCGACCTGATCGTCGGCCCACTCCACGCCATCGCCAAAACCGATGTCCAGACGCCCCAGATGATCGATGCCGTCCAGCAGGTCGCTGCCGCCGTATTCGTTATAGCGGCCGCCGCGCGAGGCGCTGCTGCCGGCGGCAGGACCGGCGGCGGGCATCAGGTCTTCGCCAAGGGCCGCGAAGAAATCCTGCCCGCTGCTCTCCACCCCTTCCACCTGGAAGGAGGGCATATCTTCCTTGGAATACGTGGTGTAGAAGCCCTGCAACCGGATGGAAGACCCATCTTCAAAGCTCAGGACAAGATCGTCGCCATTGCGGGTCAGCGTCGCCGCATCCGCAGGAAAATCGAAGATGAAGCGCCCGTCAGGAGCGCTGGGGACGGTCTGTGTGGTACCAGCAACAGGCTTGGCAAGACGGATATCGGCCATGAGGGACCCCCGGATAAAAAATCGTGTGATCTGTCAAAAAAATATGAAAACGTCAAAAGCCCCGTACCGAAAGGGCTCGGGACAGGGCTCGGCTTTGCAAGGCACGCTCGGGGAGCGTCCGGCGTCAGACAGGGGGAAGGCATAAAAAAATCCTGCCACGCCAGATGATTGCACATACGTTGCCCCGGTAAGGAACACGGTGACGCAAATCCCTGGAATCAGGCAGGAACGCTGCGGCCATCCATCAATGACGGCCAGATGAAAATAAATACTATTTTTTCGATAAAGATGTCAATATCCGCCGCCTGAGGGCACGGATCGTCCGCAGGGCTGTCGGCTCCCGCCCCTCCGCCGGTGCATGGCATGAAAAAGGAGACCTCCCGGCCCCGAGGGCAGGAAGGTCTCCCCGTATCACAGCGTTATGCCGTCAGAAAAGGCCTAGAACAGGCCGGTCACCTGGCCGGATTCCAGATCCACGTCCACATTGCGGAAGGCAGGACGCGAACCCGTACCGGGCATGAGGCTGATGTCGCCGGCCACCGGCACCACCAGGCCCGCACCGCCGTAGAACAGGCAGTCGCGCACATGCAGGCGCCAGCCCGTGGGCGCACCCTTGAGGGCCGGATTGTCGGACAGGGAGTACTGGGTCTTGACCATGCAGATGCCCAGTTCTTCGGCGTCGGGACGGGCCTGCAGTTCCTTGATGCGCTGCTTGGCCAGCGAGGAGAATTCCACGCCGTCGGCGCCGTAGACTTCCTTGGCGATGGTCTCGATGCGCTGCTCGAAGGGCATGGACCAGTCGTACAGGGGAGCGAAGTTGTTGGGCTCGTTGCAGGCGTCCATGACGGCATCGGCCAGTTCAAGGGCACCGTCGCCGCCCTTGAGCCAATGCTCGGACAGGGCCACGCGCGCACCGGCTTCTTCACAGATGCGGCGGATGGCGGCGATCTCGTTCTTGCTGTCGGTGGCAAAGGCGTTGATGCAGACCACGGGCGACACGCCGGAACGGCGCACGATGCCGATGTGGCGCAGCAGGTTCACGCAGCCGGCTTCCACCAGGCCCACGTCTTCGCGGGTGTAGGGTTCGGGCAGCGGACGGCCGGGCATGGGCGGCTGGGCGCCGCCGTGGTTCTTGAGGGCGCGCACCGTGGCCACGATGACGGCGGCATCGGGCTTGAGGCCGCTCATGTGACACTTGACGTTCCAGAACTTTTCGTAACCGATCTCGGAACCGAAGCCGGATTCCGTCACATGGATGTCGCTGAGCTTGAGGGCCACGCGGTCGGCGATGATGGAGCTCTGGCCCAGGGCGATGTTGCCGAAGGGACCGGCGTGCACCAGCACGGGCTGGCCTTCGATGGTCTGGATCAGGTTGGGTTTGCTGGCTTCCAGCAGCCAGGCCATCATGGCGCCGTCCACTTCCAGGTCGGCGGTGGTCACGGGGTTGCCGGCGCGGTCAAAAGCCAGCACCACGCGCGACAGACGCTTGCGCAGGTCGGGCAGGTCGCGGGCCAGGGACATGATGGACATGATCTCCGAGGCGGCCGTGATGTCGAAGCGCGAACGCATCATGAAACCGTCGTTGCGGCGGCCGTCGCCTTCGATGCCGATGATGACGTTGCGCAGGGCCTGACAGCAGAAGTCCATGGCCCAGCCCATGCCCACGCGGGTGGGATCGATGTTGAGGCGGCGCATGCCGGACAGGCGTTCCAGCTTTTCGTCGTCATAGTTGCGCTCGTGCTGCATGCGCGAGGTCAGGGCCACCATGGCCAGGTTGTGGGCCGAGGTGATGGCGTGGATGTCGCCGGTGAAATTCAGGGAATACGGGGTCAGCGGGATGCACTGGGCCAGACCGCCGCCCGCAGCGGAGCCCTTCATGCCCATGGTGGGGCCGCCCGAAGGCTGGCGGATGGCCGCCGTGGTTTTGACACCACGCTTGGAGAGGCCCTGCACCAGACCGATGGTAGTGGTGGACTTGCCTTCGCCCAGCGGGGTCGGCGTGATGGCGGTCACGTCCACATATTTGCCATTGGGCCTGTCAGCCAGACGGCGCAGCACCGCCTGTTGCTCGATCTTGCCCATGTAGTGGCCGTAAGGCAGCAGCTCGTCCTTCTCAAGCCCCAGCTCGGCAGCCAGGGTTTCCACAGTTTTCATAGATTTTTCGGCATCCTGGGCGATCTGCCAGTCAGGGTGCTTGGTGGGATCAAGAGCCATGGCTTCTCCTTTTTTGTTTGCCTGTTACTTATCCTTTTACAGGGCTTTGGGTCAAGCAAATGCCTGCCTCCGGCTTGCCTTTGCATGCCATCTGCAGCATGCTTTGCGGATGGAAAGATCCCAGCCCTTTCTTTTGCGCTGCACGCACGGCCGGCTGGCCCTGGAACTGCGCCTGCTGCCCGCCGGGCAGGACTGGCAATTGCTGCTGACCGGCGGTGATGCCCATATCGGTGCCGTGATCCTGGCCGAGCCCGCAAACGCCCTGCCCCCGGACGTCCCGGAAGCCATGTCCGCCCACACCGCCGGGGGCAGGTCACGACCGGGCGTCATGTCCGACACCGCCTCTTCCGGGACGGAAGATGGCGTGCGCCTGCATGTCCTGCGCCGTACAGGGCACCACGACGACAAGGCCGCCCTGCCGCTGGCCCGGGACTATTGCCGTGCGCTGAAGGCCACGGTATGTGTCAGCGCGGGCATCCACTATGACCATATCAGCCGCGAGGAGATCGACACGGTACTGGCCCTGGCCCGCATGCTGGGAGCCTGCGGCCTGCGCCGTCTCCGGAGGCTACAGGAGAACGACCATGCTGACAGTGAAAGATCTTGAAGAATTCGAGAACTACATGCGCTCCGGCGAGCTGGAGACCGATTTCAAGGACGGCTGCGAAAACGACCGCTACTATCTGCTGGAGCTGCTGGAAAAATTCATGGACGTGGCCGAACTGGCCGACGAGACGGCCACCAAGGTCATCTTCCGCGGCCAGATAGGCCTGCTGGCCGGTGCGGGGGCCGCCCCCGAAGGTGAGAAAAAGTAACGGAAAAGATATTTTTGAGGGAAGGAGAGCTTTCCTCCGGGCGCGCGGCTCTTGATGCCCGCAGTTCCCTGTGGCGCAACGGCCCGGCCCCTACGGCCCCTTGAGCCTATTGCCGGTACACGAGATGGGCCCCTCGCCCCTCAGGCCCTTTCCCCACGCGTCATTCCGCAAAGGCCCCGCCTGCCATCGGCAGACGGGGCCTTTGCCATCATCAGGATATGTTTTCGCAAGAACTCCCCTGCCCTACGCCAGCATGCCGGGCAGGGACAGCACATCGTGCATGGCCGCGCAGAGGCGCTCCACGTCCTCGCGGGGGCTCACATAGGGCGGCATCACATAGACCAAACGGTTGAAGGGCCGTATCCAGACGCCCCGCCGCACGAAAAAGTCCTGCATGGCGGCCATGTTCACCGGCCGGGTGGTCTCCATCACGCCGATGCTGCCCAGCACACGCACATCTTCCACCTGCGGCAGTTCCCGGCAGGGAGCCAGGCCCGCTGTCAGGGCCGTTTCCAGCATGGCCACCTGCTCCTGCCAACGCCCTTCAGCCAGGATGTCCAGGCTGGCGCAGGCCACGGCACAGGCCAGGGCATTGCCCATGAACGTGGGCCCGTGCATGAAGACCATGCCGTCCCGGCAGATGCCCTGGGCCACTTCTTCCGTGCAGGCCGTGGCGGCCAGCGTCATGACGCCGCCGGTCAGGGCCTTGCCGCAGCACAGGATGTCCGGGCAGACACCGGCCCGCTCCGCGGCGAACAGCGTCCCGGTACGGCCAAAGCCCGTGGCGATCTCGTCGAAGACCAGCAGGGCCCCGTGCTCACGGCACAGGCGGGCCATGCCGCGCAAATAGTCGGGATGATAGAACCACATGCCGCCCGCGCCCTGCACCAGCGGCTCAAGGATGACCGCCGCGATGCGCTCGCCCTGCTCCGCGAAGATGCGGCGGGCGTCATCCAGGCTGGCCGGATCGAAAGGCTGGTCGAAACGGCAGGAAGGCCGCTCCATGAAGATCTGGCGCGGCAGCATATGCGTGAACAGGCAGTGCATTCCGGTCACGGGATCGCACACCGACATGGCGCCGGTGGTATCGCCGTGATAACCGCCCCGGGGCGTGAGGAAGCAGGTGCGCTGCTTCTGGCCGATGCCCTGCTGGTATTGCAGGGCCATCTTCAAAGCCACTTCCACCGACACGGAGCCGGAATCCGCCAGAAAGACGCGCGCCAGGCCCTGCGGCAGCATGGTCAAAAGGCGTTCGCCCAGCTCCACGGCAGGCGCATGGGTCAGACCGCCGAACATCACATGCGGCATCCTCCCGGCCTGCCGCTGGGCCGCAGCCACCAGACGCGGATGGTTGTAGCCGTGGATGGCCGTCCACCACGAGGACATGCCGTCCACCAGCTCCCGGCCGTCGTCCAGCACGATGCGGTTGTGGTGGCTGCGCGCGGCCGCGAAGACCGGCAAAGGATCCACCACGGACGTGTACGGATGCCAAAGGATGCGCCTGTCCCGCAGCGGCAGGGGCTCTTCGTTGCCCACGGCTGCCGCCTGTCCTGTCAGGGGCGGCACATGCCGGGACAGCGCAGGCAGCAGCACGGCGCAGGCATCGGCCAGCTCCTGCCAGCCCGCCGCATCCAGCCGGGCCACACGGGGCAGGACGACCACAGGCGCATCCTCGCCCCAGGCCGCCAGACGGCGACGCAAAAATTCAGGATTGTCGGCCAGCACCCGTTCCCGGTCATGCCGTTCCCCGGCGCTCAGGCCTTCCGGCTCTTCCGGCGCCATCAGGACCACCGCCGCCGGGCGCAGTCCCTTCAGGCGCAGGGCCTGCAGGGAGAGCAACACATGGTTGAGCGCGCCCAGACAGTTGCTGCCCACCAGCAGGACAGGCAGATCCAGGGCCGCCATGAAATCCAGCGTGTCTTCTTCCTCATTGATGGGGACAGCCATGCCGCCCGCACCTTCCACCAGCAGCAGGGAGGTCTCCGTCTCCTGCCAGTGGGCCCGGACATCCTCGGCCAGCCCGGCCACCGTCAGGCGCTGCCCTTCTTCCCCTGCCGCCAGATGCGGCGAGGCGGGCAGACGGAAACAGTGCAGGGTCGCCGCAGGCGCCGGGGGCAAGATCGGCAGGTCGGCCACGGCGCGCGCGTAGGCCACGCCGTCGGCCAGAGCGGAGGTCGCCAGCTGCTCCGGCCGCACACCGGTCTGGACGGGCTTGAGGGCCTGGGCCGCCACGCCCCGGCCACGCAGGGCCCGCAGCAAGGCCGCCGTGAACGCGGTCTTGCCCATGTCCGTCCCGGTGCCGGTCACGAAAAATCCCTGTACGGGGCCCCTGTCGCCGGGGAGACCCGCTGTCATCTTTCCTGCACTCATGGACGTGCCACCTCCAGCCCCGCGGCTTCGATCATGCGGATGTCCTCTTCCACGCCCATGCCCTGCGTGGTCAGGTAGTCACCGGTCATCAGGGCATCGGCCCCGGCCCGGAACATGTCGCCCTGGCGCTCCCGCAAGGTCTCGGGCCGTCCGCCGCAGATGCGCAGGCTGGCTTCGGGCAGGATGTGCCGGAACAGGGCGATGATGCGCAGGGCCTCCTCCGGTTCCAGCAGGGGCTGTGCGGCCAGCGGCGTCTGCGGATGGGGATGCAGAAAATTCATGGGCACATGGCGCACGCCCAGCTCCCGCAGGCTGAAGGCAAAGTCCATCCTGTCCTCCCAGCTCTCGCCCAGGCCGAACAGCCCGCCGGCGCAGACCGAAAGGCCCGTTGCCTGCGCACGCAGCACCGTATCCCGACGCTGGTCCCAGAGCTGTGTGGAACAGATGCGGGGATAATAGGCACGCGATGTCTCCAGATTATGATGATAGCGGCGCACACCGGCCTGTTCCAGTTCGCGCAGATGTTTTTCCGGCAACCTCCCCAGCGAGGTGCAGACCCGGCGACGCACGTCTTCCGGCAGGTCACGCACCACAGCCAGCAGGCAATGCAGTTCCTGCTCTTCCAGGGCCCCTCCGCTGGTCACGATGCCGATACGGCGCACGGGCCAGACAGCCAGCCGCAGGATGCGTTCACGCAGTTCGGTGGCCTCCAGAAAGGGGAAATGGGCGATGGGCGTGTGGTTGTGGCTGCTCTGGGAACAGAAACGGCAGTCCATGCCGCAATCGCCGCTGCGGGCATTGATGATGGCGCACAGGCTGATGCGCTTGCCGTGATGCCGCTCGCGCAGGGCAGCGGCGCTGTCCAGCAGGGCCTCCAGCGGCGCATCAAGAAGACGGACCGCTTCAGCGGGCGTGGCGGGTACGGGAAAAACAGGATGGTTCATGCGATGGATCCTTGGGGGAATGCTTGGGACGAAGGGGACAGAGTCGATGCCTGTCCGGAGAGGTGGGAGCGTCATGCTCCCCCGGAAGGCATATGCTGTACCAAGGCAGCATATGCCCTTCCGGTAAAAGAAAAAACCCGCCGGGCGGCGGGTGTTTGTGCTATTGGGCCTTGCGACGCTTTTCCCACAGCTTCATGTCTTTCATTTTGCGGCGACGCTCGCGCTGCAGCGCCTTGCACACCAGAGGCGTATCTTTCTTGAAGCCCCACTTTTCGCGATAGGCCGCGGCATCCATGCCGTGCATGGCCAGATGGCGCTTGGTGAGGATCTTGAAAGTCTTGCCGCATTCAAGACACGTTACAGACTTTTCCTTGATGGACTTGCGGGCATCCTGCTGCATGTCGGCGGAATCCAGCTCCACAGGCATTTCGCCCTCGGCGACGGTACGGATACCGGCAGCCACTTTCTGGATAAACGAAGTGATTTCTTCTTCCGACATGACGCGCACGCTGGCCTGCGCCCTGGCAATTTCCAGTGCTTCTTTCAAATAATCATCCATGGTGTACCTCATGCGTATAGCCTGCAACAGTGGAATTGCATTCCCCTCGTTGCGCCAATTTCAACAACTTTTACTGAGTACAATAGACGACAGCGTTTCGTCAACAAAGACGAAACGCAAAATCGTATATTTTTCGCCAGGATGGGTTAACGCCAGTCCACACGGTCATAGGGAGAGACCGTTCCCCAGAACGTTTCATCCATGTAACGCCACTGCAATGCGCCGATGTTGCGCTGCGGCATGATGCCTGCAGCAGGGACAGCCGCGGTCTCGACCATGAAGGCTTCACGGGCACGCTGCTCGAATGCGGCGATATAGTCGGCGCGCCCCAGAGGCAGGGCCGTGATGGAGGTGATGTCCTCGGGCAGGGGCTCACGGTATTCCAGTACGATCTTGTCACTGTCGAAATTGAAGCGGTTGGCGAACATGCGCGCCAGCCAGCGACGGGGCGGCTGGCCGTCCTGCGCGAGGATGCGGGCCCCCTCGGGGTCTTCCAGGGGCAGGAAGGCATCACGCTTTTCGCTGGTGACATAGGTGCAGGCCTGGAAGCCCACGCCGCCGATGGTCTCCACCCCTTCGTTGATGCTGAACGGATGGCGCATGATGCCGTCCCAGTACCAGCCGTTGGGGACTTCGCCGTGAGCCACGATGGCCAGAGGCGACGCGCCGTCGCCCTTGCCGTAGACCGTGACCCAGCTGTCCACCAAAAGCCCTCCCATGGCGCCGGAACTGGTCAGGCGCGAGGCACCCGTCATGCTGCCCATCAGGGGCAGGTCACGGGCTTTGAGGGCAAGAGCGGGCTGGGAAGACGAAACATAGGTATCGCCCACCAGACCGCGCTGCTGCCCGGCCACACAGCCGGCCAGCATGATGACCAGACAAAGGATACTTGCCATTTTCATGTTCATGATAGCCTCCTCCTGCCGCAAGGGCAGGCAAACCTGCGGGCATGCCCGCAGTCAAAAGCCGCCGGGCGTTCCGGCTACAGGCCTTTTTTCTTCAACTTTTCGATGAGGGTCGTCCGCTTGATGCCCAAAAGCTCCGCAGCCTGGTTCTTCACTCCGTCGGTCCGCTGCAGGGCCTCTTCGATCAGGTGCATCTCCACGGCATCCAGGAATTCTTTCAGTCCCATCCCCCGGGCCTCCAGAGTCTGGAGATCCGGCCAGACGAAACCAGAGGAAGGACTGGAGGCAGCCGCAGCGGGCTCCCCGTTCCCGGCACCGGAAAGGACGTCAGCCTCAGGGGCATATTCCTCCACTTCCGGCAACAAGGCAATATCCCCCACGCTCTGGAGCAGACGCGCCGGCAGATCCTCCGGGGCCACGACATGCCCGTCGACCAGCACGCTCAGGCGCTCCATGACGTTTTCCAGTTCGCGGACATTACCAGGCCAGGCATAGGCCAGAAGGACGCGCTGCACGACGGGCGAAAGCTCCAGCGGGGGCCTTTCCTTCTTGCGGCAGAAGCGGCCCAGAAAATGCCGGGCCAGCAGCAGGACGTCCTGCCCCCGTTCGCGCAGGGGCGGCAGATGGATGGGGATGACGTTGAGGCGGTAATAAAGATCTTCGCGGAAGGTGCCCGCGGCCACGGCGGCTTCCAGATCCCGGTTGGTGGCCGCCACGATGCGCACGTCCACCTTGCGGCAGCCCGTGCCGCCCACGCGTTCTATTTCCTTTTCCTGCAGCACGCGCAGGATCTTGACCTGCAAGCCGGGCTCCATCTCGCCTATCTCGTCCAGGAAGATGGTGCCCCCGTCCGCCAGTTCGAAACGGCCGGGGCGGGAACGCAGGGCGTGCGTGAAGGCTCCCTTTTCATGGCCGAAAAGTTCGCTTTCCAGAAGATCACGGGGGATGGCGCCGCAGTTGACGGGCACGAAGGGTCTGTCAGCCCTGGGGCTGGCAGCATGCAGGGCCCGCACCAGCAATTCCTTGCCTGTTCCCGATTCCCCGGTTACAAGCACAGTGCTGTCCGTGGGCGCCACTTTGCCCAGGATCTTGAACACACCGGCCAGGCTGGCGCTTTGCCCGATGATTCCGTTGCTCTTGAGCTCCATGCATATTCTCCACGTTCATGGCCTTTACACTGTCAATACACTGACAGGCCATCAATTTCCAGTAAAAAAACAGGGATGCATCTTCCCTTCCGCGCGACCGTCATGAAAGATTCCTCCGCCGCTGCCCGGCCTTACCGTTGCCCCGATCTTCCTTCCGCTCCTGTGGATGCCGTCCGTGCGGAACTTGCCGGCGCCCTGGAACACGGCAATGCCGTCCTGAGCGCCCCTCCCGGCGCCGGGAAAAGCAGCCGCGTGCCCCTGTGGCTGCTGGAGGCCCCCTGGCTGGAGGGCAGGAAGATCCTGCTGCTGGAGCCGCGCCGGGTGGCTGCCCGGGCCCTGGCGCGTTACGCCGCCCGCCTGCTGGGCGAGGACGTGGGCCAGACCGTGGGCTACCGCATGCGGCAGGAAAGCGCCGTCTCGGCTCGGACCCGGCTGGAGATCATCACCGAAGGGGTGCTGACCCGCCGCCTCCTGGCCGATCCCGAGCTCTCCGGCGTGGGCTGCGTCATCTTCGACGAATTCCACGAGCGTTCCCTGCATGCCGACATGGGGCTGGCCCTCTGTCTGGAGAGCCGGGCCGTGCTCCGGCCCGACCTGCGCCTGCTGGTCATGTCCGCCACGCTGGACAGCCACAAGGTGGCCGCCCTGCTGGAGGATGCGCCGGTCATCGCCTGCGAGGGCCGCCAGTTCCCCGTGGAAGAACGCTATCTGCCGCTGCCGCCCGCCGCGGCCCACAGCGGCCCCCAGGCCCTGTGGCCGCACATGGCCGATGTCATCGCGGCCCTCATGCGTCAGGAATCCGGCAGCCTGCTGGCCTTCCTGCCCGGCACGGGCGAGATCCGCCGTGTGGCCGAGCTGCTGGAAGGACGCCTGCCCGCCGATACCCGCCTCTACCCTCTTTACGGGATGCTGAGTCCGCAGGAACAGGATGCGGCCATCGCCCCGGCGACCGCAGGCGAGCGCAAGGTCGTCCTGGCCACGGCCATCGCCGAGACCTCCCTGACCATCGAAGGCATCCGCCTGGTGGTGGACGCAGGCCTTTCCCGCGAGAGCCGTTTTGATCCGGCCAGCGGTCTTTCCCGCCTGGAGACCGTGCGCGTCTCGCTGGCCGGGGCCCGGCAGCGGGCCGGTCGCGCCGGGCGTCTGGAGCCCGGCATCTGCTGCCGCCTGTGGCAGCAGGCCGAAGAACACGGCTTCCGCCCCCAGCAGCGGCCGGAGATCCTGGATGCGGACCTTGCGCCGTTCTGCCTGCAACTGGCCGTCTGGGGCGCACGCAGGCCCGAAGACCTGCCCTGGCTGGACCTGCCCCCCAAGGCCCATCTGGCCGTGGCCCGGGAACAGCTGGCCGGGCTGGGAGCCATCGAGCCCGGCACGGAGGAACTGCTGCCCACGCCCCTGGGCCGGCAGCTGGTAAAACTGCCCCTGCCGCCCCGGCTGGCCTGTCTGCTGCTGCGCGCCCGGGAACACGGATACGGCGCTCTGGCCGCCTGTGTGGCTTCCCTGCTGGATGAGCGCGATCCCCTGCCGCTGGCGGACGCCTCGCTGGCGCTGCGCCTGGACCGCTTCTGCGCGCCCGGCGACGGCCACGGAGCCTTCCGCCGTCTGCGCCAGTGGGCGGAACGTATGGCACGACTGGCGGACATCTCCACCGGCAACGGTTCCGATGCCTCCGGGGCTTCCCTGCTGCGCACGGCACGGCAACAGCTGCCCCATCTGGGCGAGGTCGTTGCCCTGGCCTATCCCGAGCGGGTGGCCCTGCGCAGCGGCGAGAACAACGGCATGGCCCAGTACCTCATGCGCAACGGCAAGGCTGCCGTCCTGCCCCTGACGGACAGTCTGGCCCGGCAGGACATGCTGGCCGTGGCCGCCGTGGATGCAGGCACGCGCGGCCGCATCCGTCTGGCCGCAGCGCTGGAGCAGGACGTGCTGGAAAAACTTTTCCGGTCAGAGATCACCGAAAGCGAAGACCTGAACGTCAGCCCGGAAGGCCAGGTCAATGCCCGCCGCCGTCGCCGTCTGGGGGCCCTGCTGCTGGACGATGCCCCGCTGCCCCGTCCCGATGGCGACGCCTGCGCCCTGGCCCTGTGTGCCTTCATCCGCGACCAGGGGCTGCGTGTCCTGCCCTGGGACGAGCCCGCGCGCCAATGGCTGGCCCGTGTGCGCCTGCTGCACCAGACATGGGGCGATCCCTGGCCCGATCTCTCCGATACCTGGCTGCTGGACGAGCTGGAAAACTGGCTGGCGCCCCATCTGGGCACCTGCACCGACCTGCGCCAGCTCTCCGCTGCCCGGCTGGCCGATGCCCTGCGCTGTCTGCTGCCCTACCCCCTGCCGCGACGACTCGAACAGCTGGCCCCCGCACAATGGCAGGCCCCTTCCGGCAGATCCCATCCCATCGTGTATGATGCCGAAGGCGGACCCTTCGTGGCCGCCAAGCTGCAGGAATTCTTCGGCTGCGAGGATACGCCCCACATCGCCGACGGGCGCGTGCCGCTGACCCTGCATCTGCTCTCGCCCGCCGGGCGCCCCCTGCAGATCACGCGTGACCTCGGCCACTTCTGGCGCAACGGCTACCCGCAGGTGCGTGCCGAGATGCGCGGCCGCTATCCGCGCCATCCCTGGCCCGATGACCCGCTGGCCGCCCAGGCCACGGCCCGCACCAACCGCCAGCTGGCCCGCGGCAAATAGGTCGTTTTTTGGGGAGGAGGACCCCCTTTGGCTGGCGCACAAAGGGGTTCCCCCTCCCCAAGCCCCACCCCTTCCCCAAACGCGCGTTATTCAGGAAGATGGAGGCTACGGATGCGCAACGGTCTCCCTTCGCTCACAGTCCCCCGGCACACCACAAAAACGACAATAAAAAAGCTAGGGCCGCAAGCCGCCTACGGTGCAAAAAAACGGCTGGTCGTATGGCCGCGAACACGCCTCCGCGCGTCCGGAAAAATATCTACTTGAAAACGCGTCCTGCCCCACTGCAGGGAAAAAACGAAGGCTCCGCCAAGAGTACGGCAAAAGGCAAAGAGCCCAGCTCATCGCCCTTCCCGGGCAACTTCCAGCTTTCCCCCGGCCATACTCCGGCTACACCGCCTCTGACGCAAACATCCTTTCAAAGGATCTCCCCGCGTCCATCTCCCCATACATCGGGGGACCGGCAGCAAAGGCTGCCCGCCGCATCACGCGTCACTGTCAAAAGACCATACGAGCGGTTTTTGGGGGATGGGGGAGTTTGAGGGGGAAGGGCCCTTTTTTCCGCCAGAAAAAGGGCCCTTCCCCCTCAAAACCATCTATCCACTCCCCCGACTCACCACAGTGAGCGTACGAAATCGCGTATGCGTTCTTCGCTGTAATAGTCCCTGCCGGGCTGGGCAAAGCCCACATGCCCGCCGTGCGAGGCCACTTCCAGATGCAGGGTCCCGCTTTTGGCCGCCATATCCACGGGATAGCAGGAAGGCGAGCAGAAGGGATCGTCTTTGGCCATCAGCATATAGAGCGGCGTCTGGATGGACGGCAGCCAGGGCAGCGAGCTGTTCTCGCGCCAGTAATCCTGGGCGCTGGCATAGCCGTAGAGGGGCGCGGTGAAGCGGCCGTCGAATTCCGCGAAGGTACGGAACTTCTCGATGCCCTCCACCGAAGGGTAATTGGGGAACCGGGCCGCTTTTTCACGTACCTTGGGACACATGGTCCGCAGGAAATAGCGCAAATAGATGCGGCAGCCGGGCCCGTCCATGACTTTGGCCGCGCCCACCAGATCGCAGGGCACGGAGACGACCGCCGCCGCACGCACCAGCGGCGAGACCTGCTCCCTGGCCAGATACATGCAGGTCTGGTTGCCGCCCATGCTGAACCCGGCCAGCAGGATGGGCAGATCCCACTGCTCGGCGTAACGCACCACCGTAGCCAGATCGACCGTCACGCCCATATGGTACAGGCGGTCGGTCCGGTTGGGCTCGCCGGAGCAGCCGCGCATGTTCCAGGCCAGCACCCGGAACCCTTCTTCCAGCAGCACGCGCGCCAGTCCCAGGATGTACCGGCGACGGCTGTGGCCTTCCAGACCGTGCGACAGGATGGCCACCCCGCGTTCCGGCAGGCCCGGCGGGGGCGTGTAGACATCCACATCCAGAAAATCCCCGTCCGGCGTATCCAGACGTACCCTTCGGCAGCGGGCGGCCTGTGCCGCATCGGGAAAGTCCATACGGCGGCATTTGGCGGACCAGATGGTGTTGACATGGGCATTGCGCAGCCAGAGCGGCGCGCGGTAGCGGCTGGGCAGTATTGGCATGACGGCAGGCCTCGTGTAAGAACGGTGGGATGCAAGCAAACTTTCATCCTAGACCTGTCAGAAAGGCCCTGTCAAACGCCGCTCCCCGGAAAACGGACGTCCTCATCCTGGGGGCAGGCGCGGCGGGCCTCATGTGCGCCCGCGAAGCCTCGGCCCACGGCCTGGACGTGGCCCTGCTGGAACGTGCCCCCTCCCCCGGCCGCAAGCTGTGCATCAGCGGCGGCGGCAAGGCCAACTTCACCAACCGCCGTCTGGCGGCCCATCACTATGCCTGCGCCGATCCTTCCTTCTGCGAGCCCGCACTAGATGCCTTCACCCCGCAGGACATGGAGCGCCTGGTGCATGGCTGGGGCCTGCCCGTGGAAGAACGCGCCCACGGCCAGCTGTTCCTGACTGTCCCGGCCAAACGTTTGCTGGATGCCCTGGTGCAGGATTGCCGCCGTCAGGGCTGTGCCCTCCACTGCCAGACCGACGTACATGACGTGGTGCCCCTGCCCGATGGTGCGGGCTTCGAGGTCGGCACCTCGCAGGGCCTCTGGCGCTGCCGCCGCCTGGTGCTGGCCCTGGGCAGTCCCGCCTGGCCGCAATGCGGAGCCACGGGCAGCGGGTTCCGGCTGGCCCAGGCACTGGGGCACCACCTTGTGGAGCATGCTCCGGCGCTGGCCCCCTTCCGCATGGCCCCCGGCTGGCTGGACGACAATCTGGCGGGCATCAGCCTGCCGGTGCGCATCGGCCTGCCGCAGACCGGACTTTCCCCTTCGCTGGCCGCGGATCCCGTCTGGCAGGACGACCTGCTCTTCACCCACGACGGCATCAGCGGCCCGGCCAGCCTCAAGGCCTCCCTGTTCTGGCGGCCGGGACAGGAAGTTGCCCTGGACTTTTTGCCCGGCAGCGATCTGGCCGCCCTGCTGGACGGCCCCGGCCAGGGCAAGCAGACACCGCGCGGACTGCTGCGCCGCCTGCTGCCCCAGCGTCTGGTGGACGCCCTGCTGCCGCCGGAGACTGCGGGCCGAAAGATAGCCGAACTTTCCCGCGCCGCCCGGCAGCAGATCTGTGCCCGCATCCATGATTTCCGTACCGTCCCCGCCGGTCTCGCCGGGCTGAAAAAAGCCGAGGCCTGCCGCGGCGGTGTGGACACCCGGCAGGTGGATCCCTACAGCCTGCAAAGCACGGTGCGGGAAAACCTCTGGATCGTGGGCGAGCTGCTTGATGTCACCGGCCTGCTGGGCGGCTACAACCTGCACTGGGCCTGGGCCAGCGGCATGGCCGCCGGGCGGGCCCTGGCCCTGTTCGCGGGTAAGTAGGCATTTTTCTTTTTTATGGGGGAAGGGGCGCTTTGGAAAAAGCGCCCCTTTCTCTACGCACCATGCCGTAAAACCTTTCTTTGGCGGGATGCGGCTCCTCATCGCCGACGAACGGCGATGGTGGAATGACAGCATCGTGCCGCATCCGGCCGGATCTGCCGGCATCGCCAAAAACAGGCAACTAATTGCAAAGATCGTTTCTTTCTTCCTTCGTGTGCTCTGCCTATACAGGGATCACAGCCAGATGCTGACGGAGGTACGTCATGAATACGATCACGAGAGAAAACCAGCTTGCCCGCCGCCGCTTCCTTGCCGGTGGCCTGGCCGCCGGAGCGGCCGCCCTTCTGTCCTCCTCCCTGCACGGCATGGCCCATGCCGCGGCACTGTCCTCCCCATCCGCCACAAAAAACAGGCAGCAGCCCCGCTCCCTGCCGCAACGCCGTCTCGGCTCCTTGCAGGTCTCTGCCATCGGCCTCGGCTGTCTGCCCATGGTAGGCTACTATGGCGGCACCTATGCCAAAAAGGACATGATCGCCCTGATCCGGCGGGCATACGACAGCGGCGTGACCTTTTTCGATACGGCCGAGGTCTACGGCCCCTATACCAGTGAGGAATGGGTCGGCGAAGCCCTGGCCCCGGTGCGCGACAAGGTCATCATCGCCACCAAATTCGGCTTTGGTGTCGAAGAAGGCCGGCCCACGGCCCTCAACAGCCGTCCCGACCACATCCGGCGGGCCGTGGAAGGTTCCCTGCGGCGCCTGCGCACCGACCACATCGACCTGCTCTACCAGCATCGTGTGGACCCCAAGGTCCCCATGGAAGACGTGGCCGGAACGGTGAAAGACCTCATCCGGGAAGGCAAGGTCCTTCACTTCGGTCTGTCCGAGGCCAGCGCGGCCTCCATCCGGCGGGCCCATGCCGTCCAGCCCGTCAGCGCCGTGCAGAGCGAATACTCCCTTCTGTGGCGCGAACCGGAGACCAAGATCTTCCCCACCCTGCGGGAACTGGGCATCGGCCTTGTCCCTTACTGCCCTCTGGGACGGGGTTTCCTGACCGGCGCCATCGACGAGAACAGCCGCTTTACCACAGGGCGCCTGTCCACCCTGCCGCAGTTCACTCCGGAGGCCCTGAAGCACAACATGCCCCTGCCCCACCTGATCCGTAGCTGGGCCGAGCGCAAGCATTGCACCATGTCCCAGTTCGCCATCGCCTGGCTCCTGGCCCAGGCTCCCTGGATCGCTCCCATCCCCGGCACGACCAATCCGGCCCATCTCGACGACTTTCTCGGCGGTGCCGCCGTGAGCCTGACACCTGAGGAGCTGGAAGAATTCGAATGGGAATACGGCGGGATCACCCTCATGGGACATCGTGCGGACGCCTTTACGGAAAGCCAGATCGACAAGTAAGGCCGGAGGGATGTTCCCGTTGCGGCCGACCTGCATGGCAGACCGGGAGGAACAATAAGCAAGAAAGGACACAGGGCAGGCGGACATGCTCGTCCAGCGCGCGGATCATGGGCACCGTGCGAGACGCCCTTCTGCCGCACGGGCCGCTGTCATCCTGGCACCCAAACTGTCCGCCAACTGAACCGCCAGCAGCATATTCTTTCCTGCTCCTGCTGTACGGCTTCCGCCACTGCTGAGCCCATAACGCAAAAGAGCCCCCGCATCAGGCAGGGGCTCTTTTTTATCGCATGTGTCGGGCAGACGGTTAGCCGCCCAGATAGGCTTCGCGCACGCTGGCGTCGGCCAGAAGGTTGGCGGCCGTGTTCTCCATGGCCACGTTGCCCACTTCCAGCACATAACCGCGCGAGGCCAGCTTGAGGGCCGCACGGGCATTCTGCTCCACCAGGAGCACGGTGACGCCCTTCTGGTTGATGGCGCGCACGGTCTCGAAGATGGAACGCACCAAAAGCGGCGCCAGACCCAGCGAGGGTTCGTCCAGCAGAAGCAGACGCGGCTCGGCCATGAGGGCACGCCCGATGGCCAGCATCTGCTGCTCGCCGCCCGAAAGCGTGCCCGCCAGCTGCTGCTCGCGCTCGAACAGGCGCGGGAACAGTTCGAAGATCCACTCCAGGGTCCGCTCGCTGCGCTCCTTGTCGCGGATGCAGAAGGCCCCCAGGCGCAGGTTCTCCAGCACGCTCATGGTGCCGAAGACCCGGCGGCCTTCGGGCGACTGGGCGATGCCCAGGTTCACCACTTCGTGGCTGGGGTATTTGAGCAGGGGCTTGCCGTCAAAGATGATCTCCCCTTCGCAGGGCCGCACCAGACCGCTGATGGACAGCAAGGTCGTGCTCTTGCCCGCGCCGTTGGCGCCCAGGATGGTCACGATCTCCCCTTCGTCCACGTGCAGGTCGATACCGTGCAGCACTTCCACGCTGCCGTAACGGACATGTATGTTGGATAGCGTCAGCAGTGCCATATTACCACGTCTCGGAATCGTCGGAACCCAGATAGGCCTCGATGACCGCAGGATGGTTGCGGACATGGTCGGGCGTGCCCTGGGCGATGAGGGTGCCGTTTTCCAGCACCACAAGGTGTTCACAGATCTGCATGACCAGGCGCATGTCGTGCTCGATGAGCAGCACGGTGATGCCACGGTCACGGATGGCCGCGATGGTATCCACCAGGGCCACGGTCTCCTGGTCGTTCATGCCGCCCGCGGGCTCGTCCAGGATCAGCAGCCGGGGGTCGGAGGCCAGGGCGCGGGCGATCTCCAGCAGGCGCTGGTTGCCGTAGGAAAGACTGTTGGCGGCCTCGGCGTAATGATCGGCCAGGCCCACGAACTCCAGCTCTTCCATGCAGCGTTCCACAGCGGCCTTTTCCTCGCGGCGCTGCCAGGGCGTGTGCAGCATGGAGGACAAAAAGCCGGATTTCAGGCGGCAGTGACGGCCCGCCAGCACGTTCTCCAGCGCGGGCAGCTTGCCGAACAGACGGATGCTCTGGAAGGTACGGGCAATGCCCATCTCCACGATATTGTGCGGGCGCTTGCCGGTGATGTCCTGGCCGCCGAAGGTGATGCGGCCGTGTTCGGGCTTGTAGTTGCCCGTGATGCAGTTGAAGACCGTGGTCTTGCCCGCCCCGTTGGGACCGATGAGGCCCACCACGCTGCCCTGCTCCACCGAGAAGGACAGCTCGTTGATGGCGATCAGGCCACCGAAGATCTTGCTGATCTCATGCAGTTGCAGCAGGCTCATGCGCGGCCTCCTTCCTTCTCGGCAGTGCGGGCATCGTCCGCCAGGCGGACCGCGTTGCCGTCAGCGGCGGCACAGGCACGGACCTTGATGGCCTCCAGCAGCGCCGCCACGCCGTAACGGCGGCTCTTGGGCGGCATGAGGCCCTGGGGACGCCAGATCATCATCAGCATCATGGCCAGGCCGAAAATGAGCATGCGCGCACCGGAGAACTCGCGCAGCAGCTCGGGCAGGCCGATGAACAGGAAGGCGCTCACCAGCACGCCCAGCTGGCTGCCGCCCGAGAGGATGACCACGGCGAAGATGATGACGGATTCCATGAAGTTGAAGGATTCCGGCGCGATGGTGGTCATCTTGGCGGCATAGAGGGTGCCGGCCATACCGGCCCAGAACGCGCCCAGCACGAAGGCCATGAGCTTGTAGTGGGTCACGTTGATGCCGCAGCCTTCGGCGGCCACGTCATCTTCCTTGATGCAGTTGAGGGCGCGGCCGATGCGCGAACGCCACAGGCCGTAGAACAGCAGCAGGCTGACGCCCACCATGCCCCAGACCAGATAATAGAAATGCAGGGGCTTGAAGATGCGGAAACCGAAGAACACGGGACGGCTGATGCCGAAGATGCCGTTGGAACCGCCGGTCAGACCGCCCACGTCGTTGATGAGCGCGATGCGCACGATCTCCACGATACCGATGGTCACGATGAGCAGATAGTCACCGCGCAGGTGGATGATGGGCCGCGCCACCACCAGGGCGAACAGGGCCGCCGCACAGCCTGCCACCGGCATGGTCAGGAAGATGGGCCAGTGGTACATGGTGTTCAGGATGGCCGTGCTGTAGGCCCCTACGGCGAAGAAGGCGGCATGCCCCATGTGGAAGATGCCGGCCTGTCCCAGGATGACGTTGAGCGAAAGGGCCAGCAGGGCATACAGGCCGATGCTGACGCACACGTCCGTCCAGTAGGGATTGGTGAACAGCGGCAGGACCAGCAGGGCCGCCGCCAGCGCGACGATGACGATGGTGCGGTTCATAGCTTGTCGGCCGTCCTTTCGCCCAGGATGCCCGTGGGACGGATGATCAGGATGAGGATCAGCACCGTGAAGGCGATGGCATCCTTCCAGGCGATGGCGATGTAGCCGGCGGCCAGGGCTTCGATGACGCCCAGCAGCAGGCCGCCGATCATGGCGCCGGGGATGTTGCCGATACCGCCCAGGATGGCGGCGGTGAAGGCCTTGAGGCCGTAGGACCAGCCCATGGTGAAGTCGATCTGGCCGTAGTAGATGCCCACCATGAGGCCGGCTGCGCCGCCCAGGCCGGGACCGATGAAGAAGACCAGGGAGATGATGCGGTCCACGTTGATGCCCATGAGGCGGGCAGCGCCCTGGTCGATGGCCACGGCACGCACGGCCGCGCCGATACGGGTGCGCTGGATGAAGGCCCACAGGGCCAGCATCAGGATAACGCTGGCCGCGATGACCATCAGGCGCACGCCGGGGACGGCGATGCCGAAAAGGTCAACGGTGAAGTCCGGTCGCAGCCAGTCGGGATAAACGTAGAAGCGCGCGCCGTAGACCAGCATGACGGCGTTCTGGAAAAAGATGGAAGCGCCCAGGGCGGACACCACGGCCGAAAGGCGCCCGGCCTTGCGCAGGGGGCGATAGGCGGCGCGCTCCAGCAGGCAGCCGATGATGGCCACCATGATGCCCACCATGATGAAGACCGCCAGCACGGCCACCACCGGCGGCAGCATGCCCGCCAGGTTGCAGCTCACCAGCAGGGTCAGGCCCAGATAGGCGCCGATGGTGAACAGGTCGCCATGCGCGAAGTTGATGAGCTTGAGCACGCCATAGACCATGGTGTAGCCCAGGGCCACCAGCGCGTAGATGCCGCCCACGGCAAGGCCGTTCAAAAGTTGTTGAAAAAACTGTTCCATGTCTCGGTCATGCGCCCCACGGCGCAGTTTGCGGGGCGGCGTTCACTGCCCGCCGCCCCGCTTCGGATGACTTTTCTATCGAGCCTGGAGCTCGAACTTGCCTGCGTTGTTCACCTTGTAGATGCGGTAGAAATCACCCACACGGTCGCCCTTTTCGTCAAAGCCCATCTTGCCGGACAGAGTGGGCAGTTCCTTGAGCTGCTTGAGCCATTCGGCGATCTTTTCGGGATCGTCGTTGCCCTTGGCGATGGCGGCCTCGAGCACCTTGTAGGCGTCACCGGCCAGCACGGCCCACACGGAGACGGGCACGGTCTTGTAACGGTCCTTGAAGGCCTTCAGGAAGTTCTTGGCCTCGTCGGTATCCATGTCCTGCGGCAGCGGCGGGCTCACGAAGACGTAACCGGCAGCGGCTTCGGGACCGGCGATCTTGACCAGGTCCTGATGGTTGGCGGCGTCACCGCCCATCATGGGCACGTCCCAGCCCATTTCCTTCTTCTGGCGCAGCAGCATGCCCGTTTCGGGGTAGTAGCCGGTGAAGAAGATCAGGTCGGGGTTGGCGGCCTTCAGCTTGGTCAGGATGGCGGTGTAGTCACGTTCGCCGGGGGTCAGGGCATCGTAGAAGATGATCTTCACACCGGCTTTTTCCAGGGCCGCCTGGCTTTCTTCGGCCAGGCCCTTGGCATAGGAGGAGTTGTCGTGCAGCAGGGCCACCTTCTTGTAGCCGGCCTTGATGATGGCGGCGGCAGCGGCCTTGCCCTGGGCGTCGTCACGCGGGCAGGTGCGGAAGAAGAGCGGCAGGCCCTTCTCGGTCAGGCGCACGCTGGTGGAGCCGGTACCGATCTGCACCAGCTCGGATTCGGCCAGGATGTTCTGGGTGGCTTCGGTCACGGCGGAGCCGTAGGTGCCGATGACGGCCACCACACCGGCGGAAGCCAGCTTCTGGGCCGCCAGGGCAGCGGTGCGCGGGTCACCGGCGTCGTCTTCCACCACCAGTTCCACCTTGCTGCCGTTGATGCCGCCCTTGGCATTGGTTTCATCCACGAGCAGGCTCACGATATTTTTCATGTCCTGCCCTTCGGAGGCCCATTTGCCCGTCAACGGACACATCAGACCGATCTTGATGTCGCCCGCCAGAACCAGCGAAGGCACAAGCAAGGCTACCACTCCCAGCAAAAGCCCGAGCTTTTTCATAAGGTACTCTCCCAAAGGTACGAGTTGTTGTAAGCGGACAGCATATCCCAAAACGTACAAAAGAAAAAGCCCTTTCCTCTTTCCCCGTCCGGGGCGGAAAGGGCCTTCCACGACAGTTGCAACGATGGAAAAAAAAGGACTTTTTTGCCCCTCCCGGCATCAGGGATGCGGGGGACGGGCGGAAAAACATCTGTTTATTGTGCGGCCACCGTGGCCATGGCCACCAGGGTATCCGTGGTGATGCTGTCGAAACGGTGCAGGGCCACCGTGGTGTCCGCACCGGCCTTGATGGCCATCTCAAGCTCCAGCGCGACCGCCGCCAGCGCCTTGCCGCCCAGTTCGGCGGCAGCTTCACGCGTGGCATGGACCATGGCGCGGGCTTCTTCCTGCTGACAGTTCTTCAGCGCTACCGAGACCCTGACGGGGGTGTCCCGTTCCGTCTCGATGAAGTTTCGCAGCAGCTTCACATAGAGCCCGCGCGTGGTATCCACGCGCGCCATGGCTTCCTTCCAGTCAAGGATTGCTTCGCTCATAACCTTTCCCGTTATTGCTCGTTCTGATGATTCGGTGAATATGAAGGACAACTGTCGTGGAAGGCCGGAGACATACCGGCCGAAATAGCATGGGATCAGATGGAGAGGCTTTCAGGCAGCACACTGAAAACGGCCCTGCTCCCGGGTTCGAGACGCCCGTATCCGGCAAGGCCCAGTGCGGCGGCCCCGTTCACAGTGAGGCACCGTATCAGGGCCTGCGGGGCAACGTCCAGCCTTTCGCGCAAAAAAACAGCTTCCTGACGCACATCCAGATCCGTGTTGGAGCTGAGGCCGTCCGTGCCCAGACAGCACAGCAGGCCGGACTCCAGCAGCGCGGCCACGGGCGCCGTGCCCACGGCCAGATATTCGTTGGAACGGGGGCACAGGCACAGGGCGCTGCCGCTGGCGGCCAGGGCCGTCACTTCGGCGGGCTCCAGCTGCACGCCGTGCACGGCCAGCGTGCCCGGGCCCAGCAGATCGAGACGCCGGGCATAGGCCACAGGTCGCAGATGCGGCACGGCCCAGTCTTCCGGCAGCACCATGCCCCGGTAGCAGTCCCACAGGGGGCCCTCGCCGTCAAGCAGCAGGCGCGTCTCGTCCTCGGATTCCGCCAGATGCAGGGCGAAGGGACACCCCTTCAGACGGCACCACTGCCGCGCATCCTGCAACACGCGGGCATCCGTGGAATACAGGGCGTGCCCGGCCGGAGCACAGCGCCCGGCCACTTCCGGCCGGCCTTCCAGCAGGGCACGGCAGCGCGGCGGCCAGGGACGCCCGTCGTCGATGAAGGGGGCCTGGCCGCCGAACCACTCGCAAAAATGGGTCACGCCCATGCCTTCCGCCCGCACGGCGGCATCCACCGCCAGCAGGCCGTCCCCGGCATAATCGCCCACATGGGCCGTGCCCGCCGCGGCCATGTCCCGGCAGGCCCCGATCAGGGCCGTGCCGTCATGCTCTTCGCGCAACAGGGCGATGAGGCTGCGCAGCCAGGCCGTGAAGCCCGCGCCGAACAACGTCCGGCCCGCCGTATGCGACAATTGCAGATGGCAGTGGGCATTGATGCTGCCGGGCATCAGGGTCACGTCGCCCATGTCCGTCACCGGGGTCCCGGCAGGCACGCGCACGCTCTTCCAGGGCAGCACGTCCAGGACGCGGCCGCCGCGTACCAGCAGCGCCGCATTGTCCAGGCCCTTGAGGGGGCGGAAAAGGTCGCGGCCCGTGGCGGGGCGCTCCCCGAGCATATCCAGGATGGTCCGGGCGCGGATGATGCGGAGCCGGTCGTCATGTTCTTGCAGCATAGGGCATCAATTCCGGCGCGAGAATTGTCCGCCGGACACGTAAAAGGTGTTCTCCACCACGAACAGGGCCTTGGGGTCCACCATGAAGACCAGGTTTTCCAGACGCTTGAGGGCCACGTTGTTGGTGACGGTGAGCAGGATCTCCCTGTCGCCGCCGGAATAGGCGCCCTTGCCCCGGATCAGGGTCACGCCGAAGCGCTCGCTGGCCAGGATGGCCTCGCTGACCTCCTCGCCCTTCTCGGAAATGATCATCACCAGCTTGCGGTGGTTGAACAGGCCCACCACATACTCCAGCGTATTGGCCGAGATGAACATCATGATGGTGGACGCGATGATGATGTCCAGCGACAGGCTGAACGCGCCCACCAGGAAGATGCAGATGTTGACCGCAAAGCTGAACTGCCCGATGGGGATGTTCCAGCGCTGTTTCAGGGCCACGGCGATGATGTCCGTACCGCCGCCGCTGCCCAGGGTGCGCAGCATCATGCCCACGCCGGTGCCGTGCAGCACCCCGGCCACCACGGCGGCGTAGACCTCGTTGTTGATGGGGATCTGGAAGTCCACGAACATGCCGAAGATGGTGGTGCAGATGGTGCCGTAGGCCGTATAGAGCAAGAAGCGGCGCCCCACGAAGAACCAGCCCCAGACCCAGATGGGGATGGAGAGCACCAGATACCAGATCAGGGGCGTCAGCAGGCCGGTATTGTAGAACACCAGCAGGGCCATGCCCAGGACACCGCCCGCCAGCATGGCGTGCGAAGCCACGACGCTCTTGACGCATACGGTGACGAAAAAGGCGCCGATGGTCAGCCAGAGCAGGTTCCACCAGACGGACTCAGCGAGCCTGTTATTGTATGTTTTCAGCTTCATGGGTCTCCCGATTCGAAATGGTTACGGTGGAAGGCCGCGTGCCAGCCTTGAAACAAGGACGGACAGGCCCGTTCCGTCCAAGGCCGCCGCGCTCCGCAAAAGAGCACGACGGCCTCGGCAGGGACGCGAGGCCCCGAAACGGTGACGGTCCCGGTCCGCCCGGGGATGATCCTAGAACAGGCCCACCAGCATGCGCAGGGCCACGATGATGAGGAAGACGGCAAAGCCCTTCTTGAGCTTGGCCGTGGGCAGGGAGTGGGAAAGCCTGGCACCGATGGGGGCCGTCATGAAGCTGGCGGCAGCGATGCCGAAAAAGGCCATCAGGTTCACGAAGCCCACACAGCCGGCGGGCAGGCCGGGGGCATTCCAGCCGCCCACGATATAGCCCAGCGTACCGGCCACGGCGATGGGGAAGCCGATGGCGGCCGAGGTGCCCACGGCGTGATGCAGAGGCACGTTGCAGAAGCTCATGAACGGCACGGAGAGCGTCCCGCCGCCGATACCCACGAAACTGGAGATGAGGCCGATGACGCCGCCCACACCGGCGGTGCCCAGGGCGCCGGGCATCTCACGACTGGCCGGGGGACGGTAGTTGGACAGCATCTGCAGGGACACAAAGCCCAGGAAGCAGATGAAGAAGACCTTCAGGAACAGGGTCGGCATGTGGGTGGCCACCAGACCGCCCAGGAAGGTGCCCAGCAGGATGCCGGGCGTGATGTTGCGGAAGATGTCCCAGTGGACGGCGCCGCGTTTGTGGTGGGCCCGGCTGCTGGCGATGGACGTGATCATGATGCTGGCCAGCGAGGTGCCCAGGGCTATCTGCTGCACATATTCGGCCGGGATGCCCTGACTGGGAAAGACCGCCACCATCATGGGCACGATGACGATACCGCCGCCCACGCCCAGCAGACCGGCAAGCACACCGGCCACGGCGCCGCAGCACAAATAGACAAGGATTGAAACGAGCATGACGACCTTCCTCCATGGCAGCGCAGGTCGTGCCCGGAGGCGCGATCGCGGTACGAAACGGCAGAAAAAACAAAAAGGCGTGGGGCCACGGGCCCCGTCACGCCCCCGGGACAGGCACCGGACACCTGCCGCTGGTCCGGCGCAATACCTCAAGAAAGTAGACAAAGCCCCCCAAAGCGTCAACTGACTTTTTGCTTTACAAAGCGCCCGGCAGCGTCTAGGTTTGCCCCCATGAAATGTCTGGCAACGTACCGCGGTGATCTGCGCCCTGTGAACGCCGTTCGCAGGGGTTCTGCCCGGTTTTTCTTTTGTCCCGCCGTTGAGCGGGCTTTTTTTTAATCCTGCAACCCCACGACGCCATGACTACAGATACTACGTACCGCTGGCCGCACAAAGACCTGCTGGACGTCACCCAGCTCGACGCACAGGACGTGCGTCACCTGCTGAACGTGGCCGCCAGTTTCCAGGAAATCAACCTGAGACCCGTCAAAAAGGTGCCTACCCTCAAGGGCAAGACCGTGGTGCTCTTCTTCGTAGAGAACAGCACCCGCACCAAGACGTCTTTCGATGTGGCCGGCAAGCGCCTTTCCGCCGACACCTACTCCCTGGCCAAGTCCGGTTCCAGCCTCAACAAGGGCGAGAGCCTCAAGGACACGGCCCTGACCCTGCAGGCCATGGGGCCTGACGTCATCGTCATCCGTCATCCCAGCAGCGGCGCGGCCCAGTTCCTGGCCGAGCGTGTCTCCTGCGGCATCGTCAACGGCGGTGACGGCTGGCATGCCCATCCCACCCAGGCCCTGCTGGACAGCTTCGCCCTGCGGCAGGTCTGGGGCGATGCCTTTGCCGGCAAGCAGGTGCTCATCCTGGGCGACATCGCCCACAGCCGCGTGGCCCGCTCCAACGTGCACCTGCTCACCATGCTGGGCGCCAAGGTGCGCCTGTGCGCGCCGCGCACCCTGCTGCCCGCCGGTGTGGAATCCTGGCCCGTGGACGTGTACGGCGACCTCAACCAGGCCGTGCGCGATACCGACGCCGTCATGTGCCTGCGCCTGCAGCTGGAACGCCAGCAGGCAGGCCTGCTGCCCGACCTGGCCGAATATTCCCGCCGCTTCTGCCTGACCGAACGTCATCTGGAACTCACCCACCCCGGCGTGAAGGTCCTGCATCCCGGCCCCATGAACCGCGGGCTGGAGATTTCCAACGACGTGGCCGACGACCCGCGCAGCCTGGTCCTCGATCAGGTGGCGTCCGGTGTGGCCACCCGCATGGCCGTCCTCTACCTGCTGGCCACCCGTAACGATGGAGGTTGCTAAATGACCCTGTGCATCAAGAACGCCCGTCACCTGGACGCCCCCGTTGACCTGCTGGTGCGGGACGGCAAGATCGTGACCATGACCCCCGCCGGCCATCACGCCGCGCCCGAAGGCAGCCAGATCGTGGACGCCCGCGGCCTGATCCTCATGCCCAGCATGGTGGACGCCCACGTCCACCTGCGCGAGCCCGGCTTCGAATACAAGGAAGACATCAACACCGGCCTGGAAGCCGCCGCCCGCGGCGGTTTCGGTTCGGTCATGTGCATGGCCAACACCAAGCCCGTCAACGACAACGCCAGCGTCACCCGTTTCATGCTGGACCGTGCCGCCCAGACCCATCCCCACGGTCCGCGCCTCTGCCCCATCGCCGCCGCCACCGTGGGCCTGGCCGGTGAAGAGATGGCCCCCCTGCAGGAGCTCAAGGACGCCGGTTGCGTGGCCATCTCCAATGACGGCCGTCCCATGCCCGGCACCGAACTGCTGCGCCGCGTCATGGAATACGGCGCCGACCTGGGCCTGACCTTCATCGATCACTGTGAGGACAGCACCCTGGCCCGCGGCTGGGTCATGAACGAAGGTCCCCTCAGCGGCAGCCTGGGCGTCAAGGGCCAGCCCCCGGTGGGCGAGGCCGTGCAGGCCGCCCGCGACATCATGCTGGCCGAATACCTGAACCTGCCCGTGCACATCGCCCACGTCTCCAGCGCCCTGACCGTGGACATCATCGCCTGGGGCAAGGCCCGCGGCGTCAAGGTCACGGCCGAGACCTGCCCCCACTACCTGACGCTGGATGAATCCGCGCTGGACGGCTACAACACCAACGCCAAGGTCAGCCCGCCGCTGCGCCGCCCCGAAGACCGCGAGGCCCTGCGCCGGGCCATCAAGGACGGCACCATCGACATCCTGGCCACCGACCACGCCCCCCACGCCGCCCATGAAAAGGAGCGTACCCTGGACGAGGCCCCCTGCGGCTTCACCGGCATGGATCTGGCCCTGACCCTGACCTGGCAGCTGGTGCGCGAGGGCGTCATCAGCGAGGCCGACCTGCACCGCCTCTGGAGCGTGCGCCCGGCCGAGATCTTCAATCTGCCCCTCAACCGCTTCGAGCCCGGTGATCCGGCCGACTTCTTCCTCTTCGATCCCGAAGAAAAGTGGACCGTCAGCCGCGAGACCCTGTACTCCAAGAGCTACAACACTCCCTTCCTGGGCCGGGAGATGCAGGGCCGCGTCTGCCATCACTGGCTGGGCGGCGTGCAGCTGTTCTAAAAAACAGGGAAAAGCCCTTGTAACTTTGTGCCATGCCCGAACGGTGTCCGTGCCGACGGGCATGGCACTTTTTTTCGGATCGGAGGAAGGGCTCCCCGTAGCGCTGCTGTCGATGCCCGCAGATGCCCTGTCGCAACGGTCACGGCCTGCTCCTGCTTTCGGGCAGCACGAGGCGTGGCCCATCCCCTCCCCAATGACGCACAGGACTGTCCCCTGCTCAGGACCCAGGACAGGACGAAACTAATCCCCCAAACGTCGGTTATCGTATGTCTCCTGTTCCCGGACTTATCATGAGCGAAGATATCCCTGGAGCTTGTGCGTGTATCGTTCCCATCTATGCCATGAAAGCAGCCGACAAGCCTTTTAGAGACCATCGTAAAACTACATATCGTGAACGTATATCTCCTTAAAAAATCACAATGAACAATAAGTTAGCATCCATAAAGATTTTTTCATGGGAATTTATATGGCTGCTGTTTTGTGGCTTCATGACCATAGTATGGGTGAGTGAAGTCTGGGACATCAAAACCGCACCGGAGAAATACGCTTGCTTGTGGGGTGGTGAAGGGCCCGTGGCTCGACTGTGGTACTATGCCTCGGAAAGTCTTTACTTGCTTCACCTTGTCTGCCTGATCGTTTGGTTTTTGTCTGGAATATGGCTTTGTGTGTGTCGATGGGCTCTCAAACGTGCATTGCTGCTTGCGCATGTTTGTCTGAGCATGTTGTGGCTCACGGCTGCTCTTATAACAAACTGCTGACGCTGCCGACCGGGCTTACCAAAGGAATGTTGCTCCTGACCTTGCTCACCTCTCTTTTATCCTGCGCCCTATTGCCAGGACATATGGGGATACCCTTATTGATGCCATGCCAATGGCCTGTCTGATGGGCCTGTGATTCCCTTTTCAGGAACAAGTCGCAGGGAAGCGAAAACTTCCATACAATACAAATGATGCGGAAAGGCACCTTTGAGATGCAAAGGTGCCTTTCTTATGCCCGCTCACTGCCTGCATCGCCAAAATCTGATGGACGAGGCACGCCTACATCCCTGAGGCGAAAAGTCTCTTGGGGAAAGCAGCTGACACAGCCTTGCAGGCCCTCCCCCGCCTTCGCCGCCATCTTCCCTCCCCTGCCCTTTTCCGCCGGAAAAGCTGCTCCGGTCTTGCTGGTCTTTGTCCGCCGCCGGCGCTATGCTCCTTCCAGTTCAAGATCTTTTTCGGGAGGATACCGCCATGCATCTTCGTCAGCCCGCTGTCGCAGGCCGTTTTTATACTGATGTCCCGGCCGACCTGCGCGCCGAAGTGGAGTCGTTCCTGAAACAGGGGGCGGCCCTGCCCGCTTCGGCCCTTGCCGCCGGGGATGCGGCCCATCTGGCGGGCCTCATGCTCCCCCATGCCGGGCACGTCTACAGCGGCCGGGTCATCGGCGCCACTCTGGCCCACGTGCGCTTGCCGCGCACGGTCTTCCTGCTTTGCCCCAACCATACCGGCCTGGGCACGCCCCTGTCCGTCTGGCCCGCCGGTGCCTGGCAGACCCCGCTGGGCCCCGTGCCCGTGGACGGTGAGATGGCCCGCCTGCTCTGCGAGGCCGACGAGGATTTCAGCGCTGATGTCATGGGGCATGTGCGGGAACACAGCATCGAGGTCCTGCTGCCCTTCCTCCAGGTCTGCGCGGGCGATGCGCCCCTGCATGTGGTGCCTGTCTGTGTGGGCACCGGCCAGGCCCCTGTGCTGCGCACGGCCGGACAGCGCCTGGCCCGGGTCCTGGAGCGCTGCCGGAGCCGCGACGGCCAGCGCCCCCTGCTGCTGGTCAGCTCGGACATGAACCACTACGAAGACCAGCGGACCACCCTGCGCAAGGACGACCTGGCCCTGGACGCCGCCCTCAAAGGCGATGCCGACGCCCTGCTGGCCACCGTAGCCCGGGAGGGCATCAGCATGTGCGGGGCCGCGCCGCTGGCTCTGGCATTCTATGCCCTGCACGCCTGGGCGCCCGATGCGGCAGTGCGCGCAACCCTGGTCATGCACGAAACGTCCGCCGCTGTTTCGCACGATACGGGACACGTCGTGGGCTACGCCGGACTGCGTATCTTCAGCTGCTGAAAGGTCCGTCAAAAAAACAAGCAAAGAGCTCGGAATCCCTTGTCCTAAGCCTGTTTCTTCGGATTGTTACGTTGACACAATCTTCCGGCCTTGGTACATCCATATTACTTATGTCGTTTGGCATAACCCGACTGCCGTTTTTTTTCACTACGCCAACATGAGGAGGCATGCATGAGTCTCAACAGGCGTGATTTCGTCAAACTGTGCACCGGCACAGTGGCGGGTTTCGGCGTTGCGCAGATGTTCCATCCTGCGGTTCGCGAAGCCCTGGCCGGCACGTTGACTGGCGAGCGCCCCCCTGTCATCTGGCTGCAGGGACAGGGCTGTACCGGTTGTTCAGTGTCGCTGCTGAACAACGTCAACCCCTCCATCGCTGATGTGCTGCTGAAGATCATCAGCCTCGAGTACCATCCTACCGTCATGGGTGGTGAAGGCCACGACGCCTACACCCACATGCTGAACATTGCCAAGAACTTCAAGGGCAAGTTCTTCCTGGCCATCGAAGGTTCCATCCCGCTGGCCAAGGATGGTCGCTACTGCGTGGTGGCCGAAGAGGGCCACACCGAGATCACCATGGCCGACCTGGTCAAAAAGCTGGCTCCCGATGCCGCCGCCGTGCTGGCCCTGGGTACCTGCGCTGCCTACGGCGGCATCCCCGCTGCCAAGGGTTCCGTGACCGAAGCCATGGGTACCGGTGCCATGCTCAAGCAGGCCGGCATCAAGACCCCCGTGGTCAACATCCCCGGCTGCCCGCCCCAGCCTGACTGGATCGTGGGCACCATCGCCCTGGCCCTCCAGAAGATCAAGGAAAAGGGCCTGGAAGCCGGGCTGGCCGAAGTGGTCTCCCTGCTGGACAGCGAAGGCCGCCCGCTGCCTTTCTACGGTCGCAACGTGCACGAGAACTGCCCCTATCTGGGCAAGTACGACGAAGGCAAGTTCTCCGCCACCTTCACCGAGAAGGACGGCTGCCGCTACGACCTGGGCTGCAAGGGCCCCGGTGCGTACTGCGACTCGTTTGAACGTAAATGGAACGGCGTCAACTGGTGCGTGGCCAACGCCATCTGCATCGGCTGCACCGAGCCCTCGTTCCCCGACGGACAGAGCCCCTTCTACAGCAACTAGAAGCGGCCCGGCTTTTCCATTTTTTCTGACGTTCAAAGGAGAGCTTTATGGCCAAGGCCACTATCGCCATCGATCCCGTCACCAGAATCGAGGGCCATCTCAAGGCCCAAGTGGTGGTGGAGAACGGCAAGGTTGTGGACGCCCACCTCACCGGTGGGATGTTCCGCGGTTTTGAACAGATTTTGAAAGGGCGCGACCCGCGTGACTCCACCCAGATCGTGCAGCGCATCTGCGGCGTGTGCCCCACCTCCCATGCCATGGCTTCCGCCCTGGCGCAGGAAAGCGCCTTCAACATCAAGGTGACCGGCAACGGCCGCATCACCCGTAACCTGATCCTGGGCGCCAACTACCTGCAGTCGCACATCCTGCACTTCTACCATCTGGCCGCTCTGGACTTCGTGGCCGGCCCCGATACCGCGCCCTTCGTGCCGCGTTTCGCCCAGCCCGACCTGCGCCTGCCCCCCGAAGCCAACAAGGTGGGCGTGGACCAGTACCTGGAAGCCCTGGAAGTGCGCCGCATCGCCCACGAGATGGTCGCCCTCTTCGGCGGCCGCATGCCCCATGTGCAGGGCATCGTGCCTGGCGGTGCCACTGAAATGCCCACCAAGGAAGCCCTGCTGGAATACGCGGCCCGCTTCAAGAAGGTGCGCCAGTTCATCGTCGAAAAATACCTGCCCATCACCTACATCGTGGGCTCCGTGTACAAGGACCTGTTCGAACAGGGCCAGGGCGTGCACGGCTGCTCCTGCTTCGGCGTGTTCCCCATGACCGACGACGGCAAGACCCACCTGCTCAAGGCCGGTATCTTCCTCAATGGCCGTGACGTGGAATTCGATCCCAAGAAGATCACCGAAGACCTCAAGTACGCCTGGTACGACGACGCCACCACCGGCAAGGGTGCTGCCGGCGCCGAGACCAACCCCAACCTGGACAAGAAGGACGCCTACTCCTTCGTCAAGGCTCCCCGCTACGACGGCGAAGTCATCGAAGTGGGCCCCGCCGCCCGCATGTGGGTGGCCAACGCGCCGCTGTCCGAAGTGGGCGTGAAGATGCTGAAGGAAAAGTTCGGCATCGAAGCCCGCACCATCCGCGACCTGGGCTGGGACAAGGTCTTCTCCATCATGGGCCGTCACGTGGCCCGCGCCGAAGAAGCCCTGCTCATCGCCAATGCTGTGGAAGGCTGGCTGAAGGAAGTCAAGCCCGACGGCGAGACCTTCACCCCCTTCGAGATCCCGCAGAGCGCCGAAGGCTACGGCTGCACCGAAGCGCCCCGTGGTTCTCTGGTCCACTACATCCGTGTGAAGGACCAGAAGATCGACAGCTACCAGATCATCTCCGCCACTCTGTGGAACTGCTCGCCCCGCGACGACAAGGGCCGCCGTGGTCCTCTGGAAGAAGCCCTCATCGGTGTGCAGGTCCCGGACATCAACAACCCCGTCAATGTTGGGCGCACCATCCGCGCCTTCGACCCGTGACTGGGCTGTGCCGTGCACGTGCTGCACGCTGAGACCGGCGAAGAATCCATCGTGAACCTGGGCTAGGTTCCGCGCGATTTGTCGCTTTGTCCCCCCTGTCCGTGTGGCAGGGGGGACTTTTCTTTTCCTCTCTCCCACCGTATCCTCAGTTTTCCGTCCCCGCTCCCGCTTTCATGCCATCCTGCCAAAGGGCACCCCTTCCGCTGCCTGCGGCAGAGGCCCTCCTCCGGGGAGAGTACGGCCTAGGAGCTTTTATGAAACGAATCATCGTAGGCGTCAGCGGTGCCAGCGGCATGCCCCTGGCCCTGTGTCTGCTGCGCCATCTGGCTGCCCTGCCCGACGTGGAAAGCCACCTCATCCTTTCCCCCGGGGCCCATGCCGTGCTGGAAGCGGAATGCGGCCTTGCCCCGTCCGCCCTGCATGCCCTGGCCGACGTCAGCCATGATGCGGCCTGTCTGGGAGCCGCCCCGGCCAGCGGCTCCTGGCAGCACGACGGCATGGTGGTCTGCCCCTGCTCCATGAGCAGCCTGGCCAGCATCGCCACCGGTGCCGGAACCAACCTGCTGCACCGCGCCGCCGACGTGACCCTCAAAGAGCGCCGCCCCCTGATCCTCGTCCCCCGGGAAAGCCCCCTGAGCCGCATCCATCTGCGCAACATGCTCTGGGCCAGTGAGGCCGGAGCCGTCATCATGCCCTTCATGCCCGCCTTCTACAGCGGGGAGGATACCCTCGAAGGGCTCATGGGCCAGTTCTGCGGCCGCATCTTCGATCAGCTGGGGTTGTCCCACCAGTTGTGCCGCCGCTGGCAGGGTCCTTCGGATGAGAGGTGCTGAAGCAAATATGTGATGAGGGGGAAGGGGGGGACTTTTTGGAAAAAGTCCCCCCCTTCCCCCTCAAACTCCCCCATCCCCTCCCCAAAACTTTTGCTCTGGTCTATGGCAGGATGAAGTAACGCGACAGACCGTGCCCGACGCCCCTGTCCCCCGGAAATACGGGGAAGGTCCATCCGGCATCTTTCGTATGGAAACGCACGAGGAACAGGAGGGGCTTCTGCCGGAGATGCAGAAAAATGATGCTCCGGGGATCAAGGCCATCCGCATGGCGGATGGTTTTCCCTTTCGCACCGTGGAATGCAACAGGATAAAGGCCATAAAAAAACCGCTCCCCGAAGGGAGCGGTCGCTGTCACAAAGCAAAAAAAGCGGGGTTACCAGCCGCGATGATGGTAACGGCTCTTTTCCTGCTGGTTGCCTACGATACCACCGGCCAGAGCACCCATACCGGCACCAGCCAGAGCGCCCCAGCCCACGGAACCGCCGGAAATGGCGGCCACGCCGGCACCACCCAGCGTACCCAGCGCGGCACCGCTGGCCACGCCCTGCTGGGTGGGGGACATATTGGTGCAGGCGACGCCCGTCGCCATAAAGGCGGCCATCAAGATGATCGCAAACAGTTTTTTCATAGAAGTCTCCACAATACGCAGCAGCGTATCAGTTCGTGAGGGACGATCCGTTATTGAGCGGCCGCAAGACGCGGCTCGACGAGTTCAAACCACAGCACACCCAGGACAGGACGGTCCAGTCTGTCAGGGTGAGCCGCATACCAGGCATCCACTTCTTCCACGATGGTGGTGCGCTTCACGTCCTTGAACGCCTTCATCCAGCCCTTTTCGAACTTGGACAGGTTGGACACAGGCATCTTGCCGTTCTTGGCGGCCAGTTCAGCTTCCCGGCTGTTGACGAAGTATTCCGTGGCGATGGCGGTATCCATGCCGAACAGGAAACTCAGCTTGTTGTCCAGGCTGCTCTTCTGCCACACGCTGCCCGTGAATTGCAGCACGGGATTGTTGCCCTTGTCCTGATCTGCCGCCTGAACGCCGGCAGCCCCGAACACAAGCGCCGCAGCCAGACAAAGGCTCATGATGGCTTTTTTCACTCCAGACTCCTTTGGTCTGTTGCCCTTGCGGACAGTTGAAGGCCGACCTGCCTGCAGCAGATTCGGACCGATATCACGACGATAGCCCAAGTGCGCAGGTGATGGCAAGCCTGTGCCGGAACCTTGGCACCAAGAGCGTGAGCGAAACGTCAGTGCCCGGTATCGCAGTAGTTTTCCTTCACCCTCCCCAGATGTCCGTCCTTTGACGGCAACGCATCCCTCTTGTACGGCCTGAGCGCTGGCCCCACATCAGCCCTGCATTAATAGCCCTTTGGGAAAGCATTCCTGTAGCACGCCCGGTCTTCGCTCTTCTGTTCACAGGGCATCCCTGCGTGTTACCAACGCCCTGTCCCTACTCCTCCGCAGCATAAAAAAACAGGGCCCTTCCGAACGGGAAGAGTCCTGTAAACAGATACCTGATAAAGCGCGCTGGGGAGGGGGGAGTTTGAGGGGGGAACCCCTCTCGCGCTAGGCGAGGGGGTCCCCCCTCAAAAATCCCGCCAGATCTTAGGCCAGAGCGGCCTTCATCATCTCATGGAAGCGTTCGAAGAGGTAACGCCCGTCGTGGGGACCGGCGGCCGCTTCGGGATGATACTGCACGCTCATGATGGGCAGGGTCTTGTGACGCAGGCCTTCCAGGGTCTGGTCGTTGAGGTTGATGTGGGTGGCTTCCACATCGTCCAGGCCGTCCAGCACCACATGGAAGCCGTGGTTCTGGGACGAGATCTCGATGCGGCCCGTGCCCAGATCCTTGACCGGATGGTTGCAGCCGTGGTGGCCGAACTTCAGCTTGGCCGTGGTGCCGCCCAGGGCGTGGCCGATGAGCTGATGGCCCAGGCAGATGCCGGTCACGGGGAATTCCTTCACCAGTTCGCGGATGATGGCGATCTCGTCCTTCAGGGTGGCGGGGTCGCCGGGGCCGTTGGACAGGAACACGCCCTTGGCACCGCTGGCGCGGGCCTGATCCGGCGTGAAGGAAGGCGGCACGGCCAGGGGCTCGAAGCCCACTTCGGCCAGCAGGCGCAGGATGTTCCATTTCACGCCGAAGTCATAGACCAGCAGCGGGATGCCCGTGCCCTGCCAGGCATAGGCGCCGTTGGCGTCGAACTGGGCGTCCTTGGGGCCGTCGGCCGTGAGGATGTAAGGCTTCTGGGCGGCCACGAAGGGCACCAGGTTCTGGCCTTCCATGCTGGGCAGGGCGCAGGCCTTGGCGCGCAGGCTCTCCACATCCAGATCACGGGTGGAGATGATGCCGCGCATGGCGCCGTTGATGCGCAGGTGGCGCGTCAGGGCGCGGGTGTCCAGGCCTTCCATGCCGGGCACGTTCCAGCGCTTGAGGAAGTCCGGCAGGGATTCCTTGGAACGCCAGTTGGAGGGCTCCTTGCAGCATTCCTTGACCAGCAGGGCGCGCATGTGCACGCGGCCGGATTCCATGTCTTCGGCGGTGATGCCGTAGTTGCCGATGAGCGGATAGGTCATGCACACCATCTGCCCGTAATAGGAGGGGTCGGTGAGCACTTCCTGATAGCCGGTCATGCCTGTATTGAAAATCACTTCCCCACCGGTTTCGAAATCGCCGGTAAAGGATTTGCCCTGAAGGCAGAAACCGTCTTCAAGTACCAGTAATGCTTTCATATCTTACCCCCGCGCTTCCCGCGCGTAGTATTCCTGCAGGCTTTCCACATGCGTGTCTTCGCGGCGCTTGCCGATGGCGATGGCCGAGGCCTTGGCACCGGCCACGGTGGTGCAGTAAGGCACGCCGTAGCTCACGGCCGTATGACGGATGGACTTGGAGTCGCGGGCCGTGTTCTTGCCCGAGGCCGTATTGATGACCAGGGCCACGTCGCCGTTGATCATGCGGTCCACGATATTGGGACGGCCTTCGTAGACCTTGAGCACTTCTTCCACTTCCAGACCGCGCTCGCGCAGGTAGCGGGCCGTGCCGCGCGTGGCCAGCAGGTGGAAGCCCAGGTCGGCGAACATGGCCGCCACTTCGGGCAGGATGGGCTTGTCGCGGTCATTGACCGAGATGAAGACATTGCCGCCCTGCGGCAGATCCTGACCGGAGGCCAGCTGGCTCTTGTAGTAGGCTTCGGGGAAGTCGCTGCCCATGCCCATGACTTCGCCGGTGGAGTGCATCTCGGGTCCGAGGATGATGTCCACGCCGGGGAAGCGCTGGAAGGGAAGCACGGCTTCCTTGACGCAGGTGAAGCCGCCGCGGCGCATGCTCCAGGGATCCAGCTCGTCCAGGGTCTTGCCCAGCATGACCTGGGTGGCCATGTAAGGCAGCGGCACGCCGGTGGCCTTGGAGACGAAGGGCGCGGTGCGCGAGGCACGCGGGTTCACTTCAAGGATGTACAGGTCGTCGCCCTTGATGGCGAACTGGATGTTCATCAGGCCCACGACCTTGAGCTCGCGGGCCAGGGCTTCGGCCTGGGCGGCGATGAGGGCCACGTGGTCATAGGAGAGCGAGAAGGAAGGCAGCACGCAGGCCGAGTCACCGGAGTGGATACCGGCTTCTTCGATGTGTTCCATGATGCCGGCCACATAGACTTCCTTGCCGTCGGACAGGGCGTCCACGTCCACTTCCACGGCATGTTCCAGGAACTTGTCGATGAGGATGGGATGCTCGGGCTTTTCGGGCACCTGTTCGCGGAAGTAATCCACCAGCTCTTCCTTGTCATAGACCACGGCCATGGCACGGCCGCCCAGCACGTAGCTGGGACGCACCACCACGGGATAGGTGATGCGCTCGGCCACTTCCAGCGCCTGATCCAGGTCCATGGCGGTACCGTTCGGCGGCTGGAGCAGGCCCAGCTTTTCGATGAGGGCCTGGAAGCGTTCGCGGTCTTCGGCGCGGTCGATGGCATCGGGCGAGGTGCCCAGGATCGGCACACCGGCGCGCATCAGCGGCACGGCCAGGTTCAGCGGGGTCTGGCCGCCGAACTGCACGATGACGCCTTCGGGCTTTTCCTTTTCCACGATGTTCATCACATCTTCAAAGGTCAGGGGCTCGAAGTACAGGCGGTCGGAGGTGTCGTAGTCCGTGGACACGGTCTCGGGGTTGGAGTTGACCATGATGGCCATGATGCCCGCGTCGCGCAGGGCGAAGGAGGCATGGCAGCAGCAGTAGTCGAACTCGATGCCCTGGCCGATACGGTTGGGGCCGCCGCCAAGGATCAGCACCTTGCGGCAGTCCTTGGTCTGCACTTCGTCACCCTTTTCATAGGTGGAGTAGTAATAGGGCGTGTAGGCTTCGAATTCCGCGGCGCAGGTATCCACCAGATAGAAGGTGGGCACGATGCCCATTTCCTTGCGCAGACGGCGGATGTCGGTCTCGGGACGCTTCCACATCTCGGAGAGCTGACGGTCGGAGAAGCCGTATTCCTTGGCTTCGCGCAGGATCTCCGGCAGCTCGGGGTTCAGGGGCGTCATGTCGTTGGCCAGACCGAAGTCGCGGATGCGGGTCTCCATGTCCACGATGTCGCGCATCTGGCGGATGAACCAGGGATCGATGCCGGAAGCCTCGTGGATGTCTTCCACGCTCACGCCGGCCAGCAGGGCCTGGCGCAGGGTGAAGATGCGGCGCGAATGGGGCTTGCGCAGACCGGCCATGATCTCGGGCAGGGGCGGCAGCTCGCGACGGAAGTTGAAGCCCAGGCCGGAGGCGCCGATCTCCATGGAGCGCAGGCCTTTCTGCAGGGCTTCCTTGAAGGTGCGGCCGATGCTCATGGCTTCGCCCACGCTCTTCATGGAGGTGGTCAGCTCGTCCTTGGCACCGGGGAATTTTTCAAAGGTGAAGCGCGGGATCTTGACCACGCAGTAGTCGATGGCCGGCTCGAAGCTGGCCGCGGTCTCGCGGGTGATGTCGTTGCGCAGTTCGTCCAGGGTGTAGCCGATGGCCAGCTTGGCGGCCAGCTTGGCGATGGGGAAGCCCGTGGCCTTGGAGGCCAGGGCCGAGGAACGCGACACGCGCGGGTTCATCTCGATGACCACCATCTCGCCGTTGGCGGGGTTGATGCCGAACTGCACGTTACTGCCGCCGGTCTCCACGCCGATCTCGCGCATGATGGCGAAGGAAGCGTCGCGCATCATCTGGTATTCGGCGTCGGTCAGGGTCTGGGCCGGGGCCACGGTGATGGAGTCGCCGGTGTGCACGCCCATGGCGTCCACGTTCTCGATGGAGCAGACGATGACGCAGTTGTCATTCTTGTCGCGCATGACTTCCATCTCGAACTCTTTCCAGCCCAGCACGCTCTGCTCGATCATGACTTCGGACACGGGGCTGGCGGAAAGGCCGTGACCGGCCACTTCTTCCAGGTCGGCCATGTTGTAGGCGATACCGCCGCCGGTGCCGCCCAGGGTGAAGGCCGGGCGGATGATCAGCGGGAAGGGCAGCACATCGCCCAGGGCGCGCACTTCATCCATGTTGTGGGCAATGCCGCTGGCAGGCACTTTGAGGCCGATGTTCTCCATGGCCTGCCGGAACAGTTCGCGGCTTTCGGCCTTTTCGATGACTTCGGCACGCGCACCGATGAGCTCAACGCCGCACTCCGCCAAAACGCCGCTCTTGGCCAGACCAAGAGCGGCGTTGAGCGCCGTCTGTCCGCCAAGGGTAGGCAGCAGGGCATCGGGGCGTTCCTTGCGGATGATGGCCGCCAGGGTCTGCTGCTCGATGGGTTCGATATAGGTGGCGTCGGCCATGTGGGGGTCGGTCATGATGGTGGCCGGGTTGGAATTGACCAGCACCACCTCGTAGCCTTCTTCCTTGAGGGCCTTCACGGCCTGGGAGCCGGAATAGTCGAATTCACAGCCCTGGCCGATGACGATGGGACCTGCGCCGATAACCAGAATTTTGTGTAGATCCGTGCGTTTGGGCATTGGATGTTCCTGTATGGTTGGGAAAATCGCAGGGGTGCGGCCCTGCCCCTCCGGGTGCCTCCCCTGCCGCCCCATGGCGCATTGCACGGAAGACATCCGGTTAAAACGTTTTTTTCTATCCGCTTGCGCTGCCTTCGTCAAGATGCTGCCTGCCCTTCCCGGCAGGATGTCCGGCCAAGGGCACGGCCAGGGCCAAAGCGTGCGCCTGCGGGCCTTTTGCCCCCTTTCGCACTTGCCAAGGACGGGCTTTTGGAGAATACTGCTTCCCTCTCAATCTTTTTTACGAGGCCTTACGATGAACAAAGACATCAAGAAAGTTGTGCTCGCCTACTCCGGCGGCCTGGACACCTCCGTCATCCTCAAGTGGCTGATCGAAACCTACAAGTGCGAAGTCATCACCGTCACTGCCGATCTGGGCCAGCCCGAAGACCTGAGCGGTGTGGAAGCCAAGGCTTACAAGACCGGCGCTTCCAAGGCCTACGTTGTGGACCTGCGTGAAGAAATGGCCCGCGACTTCGTCTTCCCCATGATGCGCGGCGCCGCCCGGTATGAGAACCGCTACATGCTGGGCACCTCCATCGCCCGCCCCATCATCACCAAGGCCCTGGTGGACATCGCCCGCAAGGAAGGCGCTGACGCCATCGCCCACGGCGCCACCGGCAAGGGCAACGACCAGGTGCGCTTCGAGTTCGCCGCCAAGGCCCTGGCCCCCGACCTGAAGGTCATCGCCCCCTGGCGCGAATGGGACCTGATGTCCCGTACGGCCCTCAACGCCTTTGCTGAAAAGCACGGCATCCCGATCTCCAAGGAAGCCAAGCGCTACAGCATGGACGCCAACATGATGCACACCAGCTTCGAAGGCAGCGAGCTGGAAGATCCGGGCAACGCTCCCCACGAGTCCTGCCACGAGCGCTGCGTGCCCGTGGAACAGGCCCCCAACGAGCCCGATATCATCGAAGTGAGCTTCGAGCACGGCAACCCCGTGGCCGTCAACGGCGAAAAGATGTCGCCCTACACCATCATCAAGACCCTGGCCGAACTGGCCGGCAAGCACGGCATCGGCCGTGACGACATGGTGGAGAACCGCTATGTGGGCATGAAGTGCCGCGGCGTGTACGAAAACCCCGCCGGCACCCTGCTCTACGCCCTGCACCGCGACCTGGAAGGCCTGTGCATGGACCGCGAACTGCTGCAGCTGCGTGACATGCTGGCCGTGCCCTACTCCCACGCCGTGTACAACGGCTACTGGTTCTCGCCCGAACGCGAAGCCATGCAGGCCTTCATGGACAAGTCCCAGGAGACCGTCACCGGTACCGTGCGCGCCAAGCTGTACAAGGGCGGCGTGTGGCCCCTGGCCCGTACCTCTCCCTTCTCCCTGTTCTCCGAAGACCTGGCCACCTTCGAAGGCGGCAACTACGACCACAAGGACGCTGCCGGCTTCATCCGCCTCAACTGCCTGCGCCTCGGCATGTACGCCGCGGTCCAGAACAAGCTGGGCAAGTAAGTCTTCCTCACGGCGGACGGGGAGACCCGTCCGCCCCGTTCTTTCCATCCGGAAGGCCGCCCCGTCCGCATCCCGCACGGGGCGCCGCCGTTTCCGGCCCCCTGTCATCGCGCGCCGCAGCGCATACACCGGCCCCTCCCGGGGCAGAGAGATCTTTCCATGAGCACCAATCAGAGCTGGGGCGGCCGCTTCGCCGAAGGCCCCAGAGAAGCCGTGGCCGCCTATACCGATTCCCAGACCTATGACCGCGCCCTCTATGCCCAGGACATCCGCGGTTCCCAGGCCCATGCCCGCATGCTGGGCCGTCAGGGCGTCATCACCCCCGACGAGGCCGAACAGATCGTCAACGGTCTCGATGCCGTGAAGCAGGAGATCGAATCCGGCGCCTTTGTCTGGAAACCGGCGCTGGAAGACGTGCACATGAACATCGAGGCCCGCCTCACCGAGATCATCGGCGACATGGGCAAAAAGCTGCACACCGGCCGCAGCCGCAACGACCAGGTGGGCCTGACCTTCCGCCTGTTCGTGGCCGACCGCCTGACGGCCTGGCAGCAGCGCGCCGTCCATTTGTGCGCCACCCTGGTGTCCTGCGCCGACGGCCATCAGGACGACATCCTGCCCGGCTGCACCCACATGCAGCCCGCCCAGCCCGTGAGCCTGGCCCACCATCTGCTGGCCTATGCCTGGATGTTCCGCCGCGACTGCATGCGCCTGGACGACGTGCTCAAGCGCGTGCGCATCTCCCCGCTGGGCTCCGCCGCCCTGGCCGGCACCACCTATCCCCTCGATCCGCAGAGCGTGGCCGACGAAGTGGGCTTCGACGGCATCTACGGCAACTCCATGGACGCCGTCTCCGACCGTGATTTCGTTCTGGAGGCCCTGTTCGCCGGCTCCTGCATCATGGCCCACCTGTCCCGCCTGTGTGAAGAGCTCATCATCTGGGCCAACCCGGCCTTCGGCTTCGTGCAGCTCTCCGACGGCTACTCCACGGGCTCGTCCATCATGCCCCAGAAGAAGAACCCCGACGTGGCCGAACTCATGCGCGGCAAGACCGGCCGCGTCTACGGCTCGCTCATGGGCATGCTGACCATCATGAAGGGCCTGCCCATGACCTACAACCGCGACCTGCAGGAAGACAAGGAAGGCTTCCTCGATGCCGACCACACCGTGGATGCTTCCCTGATGCTCATGGCCGGCATGCTGGAAGAACTGACCTTCCGCACCGACCGCATGCGCGCCGCCTGCGCCCGCGGCTTCCTCAACGCCACGGAACTGGCCGACTATCTGGTGGGCAAGGGCCTGCCCTTCCGCGAGGCCCATCACGTCACGGGCCATGCCGTGGCCCTGGCCGAAAAGCAGGGCAAGGGACTGGAAGACCTTTCGCTGGCCGAACTCCAGCAGCTGGACGCCCGCATCGCCGATGACGTCTATGCCGTGCTGGATTACGCCGCCGCCGTGCGCCGCCGCGAGACGCCCGCCGGTACCGGCCCCCGTTCCGTGGCCCGCCAGATCGAGCAGCTGCGCAGCTGGCTGCAGGAGCGCGCATGAGCCAGCAAAAAGCCACCGGCTGGAAAGTGCCCCTGCTCTTCTGCGCCGTCATGGGCGTAGCCGTGCTGGGCACCTGGTTGTGGCGCAACCTGGGCAAGCCCGAGGTTCCGCCGCTGGAGCCCGGTCTCGTGGCCGTGGCCCAGACCTACCACATCGACCTGGAAGCCGGCCCCGAAGGCAAGCTGCTGCGTGAGTCCATCACCAACGCTTCCACGGGTTTTGCCACCCATGACAGCAAGGACGCCCGTCTGGCGGCCCTGATCGACAAATCGCTGGACATGGGCCGCTTCGATGCCGCCTGTGTGGCCGCCGTTCTCCTGTTCGACCAGCACAAGCGCGAGGGCAAGCTCATGCATATCGCCCGCAGCGCCGCCAAAGACTGCGCCACCCTGCCCTGGGGTGCCTTTGCCGCCAAGGCCATGAAGGATCCCGGCGTCCAGACCGACGCCCACTTCCTGCTCAATGCCCGCTGGCGCGAATGCCCCCGGCCCTGAGCAGAAAAGGCTGTTTCTTGAGGGAGGGGGGACCTTCTGCCAGCGCGAGAAGGTCCCCCCTCCCTCAAACTCCCTCCCCCTCCCAGCGCGCTTTACCAGGACAAATTTTTCTGCAAACGACGGCACGGTCCCCCATCGTTACAGCATGCAGTGATCCGTCGGCCCGGGACATGCCGAGACGCTGTGAAGCGTTGGTGCTGTACACGGCCGGGGCTCCCTCTTCCGGTATGGTCCTTCCGGGCAGGTCAGGCAAGACAGAAGCCTTTTGCGCCACGGCCCGGTGCGGCATCCCTGCCTGTCTACGGATCCATACCGCCCGACCGTTACAGCCCGGCCTCTTCCCTCTCCACGACCTTTTTTCTCCCGCTCTCCGAACCAGCCCATCGAGTTCTTGCCGCTGTGCGGAAATATGCCCGTACCGCCCTTCGCCCATGAAGGATGCCGGCGCCGCCCACAGGCCCCTGCCCAGAAAAAAAGAAATTTCCTTGATTTGTGGCAGACCATAGCGCAGGATTTGTCCAGACTGTTCGCTGTGCCGGGCGGCTGCCCGTCATGCCCCGGAAGCCGGAAAGGCTGGCCCGAGCCCTTGTCCCGCTTCCGCCGCCCCGTGCCCGCTCCGAGTCTGTTGCCCGCAGCCTTCCGGAAAGAGCTTTGCGCTGTTTGGCCGGAACACGATGCATAGCCGACACGGACATGACGACACGGCAGGGCCGCACGCCCTTCCACCGTGCACCTACCACAGCACCGGGGGACCGGAGCGGGATGACTGCCCGGGGCGCTGCGACACAGTCGCATGGACCTGAATAAAAAGTTTTGGCAAGGGTGATGGGGGAGCTCGAGGGGGAAGAGGGAAACCTTTTGGAAAAGGTTTCCCTCTTCCCCCTCGTCCCACCCTTTCGCCGCCTTCAAGTACAGCACAAGGAGTTATCATGGCCCGGCAGATCTTGCGTATCCGTGACCTGGGACAGTCCACCTTCTGGCAACTGATGCAGATGGAGGGCCAGCCCGCCCCCCTGACCGGCAAGACGGCCCTGCTGCTGGCCGCTGACGGCGCCGACACGCAGGACGTGCTGGCCGCCACGGCCGCGGCCCGTCAGCTGGGCATGGACGTGGACATGCTGCCGCCCGCGCTCTGGGCCCAGGACATGGCTTCCTGTGACCTTCAGGCCCCGCTTTACGCCCATGCCGGGCTCTGCCTGACCGCCGGCCTCAAGGGCGGCGCTCTGGACTGTCTGGCCGCCGGTCTGCCGGGAGCGGTGGTCAATGCGGGCAACGACAAGGGCGCGCCGGGCCAGGCCCTGGCCGACCTTGCCCTGCTGGCCGCCCGGCACGGGGACTGGGAGAGCCTGCGCATCTCCTGGCTGGGCGGTGCCCAGTGCGGCCTGGCCTGCGATCTGATCACGGCCGCCATCTACGCGCCCTTCGAACTGTTCATGGCCCTGCCCGAATGGGGCGAGCCCGATCACTCCCTGCTGGACATGGCCCTACGCGCGGGCGCCAAGATCTTTTTGAGCCGCGACCCCGAACTGGTGCTGGAGAGCGCCCATGCCGTATACATGGGCCACGGTCCGGAACAGTGCGCCGCCGCGCCCCTGACCAGCGGCTGGCCCCTGACGGACGAGCTGCTGGCCCTGGCCGCCGAGGACGCCGCCGTGCTCTCCTGGCATGGCCTTGCGCCTGCCGACCGGGCTTCGGATACCGCCCTGCGCCGTGCCGCGGCCTTCTGGCCGGAACGGCTGGCGGCCCGCCGCCTCATGGAGGCCCGCCTGTACGCCCTGGCCTGTGACAGCCTGTAGGAGCCCTCATGGACAGCATCTGCATGCCCACCGGTTGTGAGGACATCTTCGCGGAAGAGGACAGCGGCCCGGCCTGGCCCCAGTGGCTGGAAGCCTTCCGGGTACCTGACGAACCGCGCGCCGCAGCTTACGAGGACACGCCCGCACATCTGCGTGCCGCCATCAAGACCGCGCTGGCCCTGCATCAGGCCCACGCCGGAGAGATGGACAGCCGGACCTGCCGGGACGAGCGTTTCCCCCGCCGGGGATTCCGCCGGACGGCTACGGACGGCCCGGCGCCCTTTGCCCTGGTGGCCTTCCCGGCCTCGCTGCGTTCGCCCGCCCGTCTGGCGGCGGCCCTCATGCCCGCCATCCTGGCCGGTGTCCCGCTGACAGGGGCTTTCTGTCTTGGCGGTGAGCCCACGCCCGAAGTGCTGGTGACCCTGGAGCTGGCCGGTGTGGAAGATGCCTTTGCCCTTCCGGCTGCTGATTTCACGCGCCTGACGCGCGAACTGCCCCAGTGCCGCGTGGTCCTGCTGCACGGTCTGGACGGGGACGCCCTGCCGGAACGCGGCGACCTGCCGGGACGCATCTGGCGCGAAGACGCCCTGCCCCTGTTCCTGCTGCCGCAGGGCACTGCCGTGGACGCAGAGCTGCTGGCCTTTGCCCACGGCCCGGACTGTACGGCACAGGCCCTGCATGGCGAGGCCGCCCAAACCGTACTGGACGGCGGACCTTTGCCCGGTCCCTGCCTGCCCGCCGCCGTGCTGGAGGAAGACGAGGCCGCCCGCCTGGCCATGGAGGACGAAGGGGGGCCGGTGGAGCTGCTGCTCACGCCCGGCTGCGAAGCCTTCTGGCTGCACCCGGGCCTGACGCCGGACTTTTTCCGCTGCCGTCGCCGGGCCTTCAGCCTGCTGTAAACCACCCGGGCAGGACAGACGATGACCGCGGCGCCATCGCCGCCACCAGCCCCGCCGCTTGCGCGCAACGGCGGGAAAGCGCATACTTTCGCCATCCTGCCGGGACTTCCCGGCCCATACGTTGACGAGACTGCCATGAAAAACATCCGCAATATCGGCATCATCGCCCACATCGACGCGGGCAAGACCACGCTCTCGGAGCGCATGCTCTACTACAGCCGCAAGATCCACCGCCTGGGGGAAGTCCATGACGGCACCGCCACCATGGACTACATGCCCGAGGAGCAGGAGCGCGGCATCACCATCATGTCGGCCTGCACCACCTGCCAGTGGAACGAGCACACCATCAACCTCATCGACACGCCCGGCCATGTGGACTTCACCATCGAGGTGGAGCGCTCCCTGCGCGTGCTGGACGGTGCGGTGGGCGTGTTCTGCGGCGTGGCCGGTGTGGAGCCGCAGTCCGAGACGGTCTGGCGGCAGTCGGAGAGCTTTGGCGTGCCCAAGATCGCCTTCATCAACAAGATGGACCGGATGGGCGCTGATTTCGCCAATGTGCTGGAAGGCATGAAAAAACGTCTGGGCGCCAATCCCCTGCCCCTGACCATCCCCAACGGAGAGGGCGAGGCCTTCGACGGCGTGCTGGACCTGCTGGCCCGCGAGCATCTGGACTTCGACCAGGCCGACCAGGGCCGCACCGTGACCCGCCGCCCCTGGAGCGATGCGGAAACCGCCGTGGCCGAGCCCTGGCGGGAAAGCCTGCTGGAGCATCTGGCCGAGGCCGACGCGCCCTTCCTCGACCTGTATCTGGGCGGGGAATACAGCCTGGACGATGTGCGCGCCGCCCTGCGCCGGGCCACCCTGAGCCGGGCCGTGACCCCGGTGTTCTGCGGCTCCGCCCTGCGCAACAGCGGCGTACAGCCCGTGCTGGATGCCGTCTGCGACCTGCTGCCTTCGCCGCTGGACGTGCCCGCGCCCGTAGGCCGCGACAGCGAGGGCAACGAGGTGCCCGTGCCTCCCGATGCCGCCGCGCCCGCCGTGGTGCTGATCTTCAAGGTGCTCATGGAGAACGGCCGCAAGCTGGCTTTTGCCCGCATCTACGCAGGCAGCCTGCACGAGGGCGACGCCCTGACCAATACCGCCGGCAAGACCGAGGACCGCATCAGCCGCATCTACCGCATGCATGCCGACCGCCGCGAGCAGCTGGAAAGCGCCTCCACCGGCGAGATCGTGACCCTCGTGGGCCTGCGCGGCGCGCACACCGGCGAGACCTATTGCCACAAGAGCCGCCTGCTGGCCCTGGAAGCCATCGACTCCTACGCTCCGGTCATCACCCTGGCCCTGGAGCCGCGCAATGCCGACGAAGGCAAGGTGCTGGACGAGGCCCTGGAACGCTACGCCGCCGAAGACCCCACGCTGGAAGTGCGCATGGACGAGGAAACGGCCTGCCGCATGGTCTCCGGCATGGGCGAACTGCATCTGGATGTGCTGCTGGAACGCATGTCCCGCGAATACGGCATCTCGCCCCGGGCCGGACATCCGCAGGTCATCCTGCGCGAGACCGTGCGCAAGGAGGCCGACGGCCAGGGCGAATTCGACCGCGAGCTGGGCAAGGAGCACCACTTCGGCCATGTGGAGCTGCATGTGCGTCCCCTGCCGCGCGGCACGGGCAACCGCGTATTGGTGGGCGACTTTTTGCCCGCCGACGAGGCCGAAGCGCGCAAGCTGCTGCCCAAGCCCCTGCTGGACGCCGCCCTGGAAGGCGTGCGCGATGCCTTGCAGAGCGGTGCCCTGACCGGCTATCCCGTGGAGGACATGGAAGTGACCCTGACCGCCGTGGAACGGCGCGAGGGCCAGACCACCGTGCCCGGCTGCCACATGGCCGCGGGCATGGCCCTGCGCGAGGCCCTGGCCGCGGCATCGCCCGTGGCGCTGGAACCGCTCATGAAAGTGGAGATCAGCGTGCCCGACGAATTCCTGGGCGCGGCCATCAGCCTGTTCGGCACGGCCGGCGGACGTGTGGAAGACCTGGAGGACCGCTCCGGGCTCAAGCATGTGCGCGGACTGGCGCCCCTGCGCAAACTTTTCGGTTTTTCGACCTCCCTGCGCTCGGCCACCCAGGGCCGGGCCGGGCTCGTACTCACCTTTGACCGCTTCGACCTGCCCTGATGAACGAAAGCACCCAACCCAAGGCCAAAAAAAGTCTGGGCCAGCACTTCTTGCGGCATGAGAGCATCTGCAACCGCATCGCCTCCCTGCTGCTGCCCAAGGACACGGACAACGTCATCGAGATCGGCCCCGGCCCCGGCGCCCTGACCCGCGCCATCGAGGCCCAGCCCCATGCCCGGCTGGTGCTGCTGGAAAAGGACAGCCACTGGGCCGCCGAGCGCCAGCGCCTGGGCGCGGCGCGTACCCAGGCCGTGCTGACGGACGCCCTGCGCTTCGACTGGAGCCGCATCACGCCCGACAATCCGTGGAAGATCATCGGCAACCTGCCCTACAACGTGGCCTCGCCCATGATGTGGGACCTGTTCTCCCGCGCCACGGGCCTGGTGCGGGCGGCCTTCATGGTCCAGAAGGAAGTGGGCCAGCGCCTGGCCGCCGGGCCGGGCAACGGCCATTACGGGGCCCTGTCGGTCTGGGTGCAGAGTTTTGCCCGGCCGCGCATGGAGTTCATCGTGGGCCCCGGCGCCTTCAGCCCGCCGCCCAAGGTGGATTCCGCCGTGCTCTCCTTCGAGCCCCTGCCCCCGGACCAGCGCCCGGAGCGCCCGGATCTGCTGGCCCTGGTCATCAAGGTCTGTTTCCAGCAGCGCCGCAAACAGCTGGGCAGCATCGCCCGCCGCTGCCCGCTGGCCCCGTGGCTGTCCGCGGCCATCGAGCAGGCCGGCATCACGCCCACCCTGCGGCCGGAACAGCTCACTGTGGCGGACTTTCAGCATATCAGCCGTTTCGGGGCTTCCTTGCTTGACAACCCCTTGAAAAACTGATTGCCTGACACGTAGTTTTACAAAAACAACACGCCAGAGGGGATCCGCCCCGCGGCGGACATGGCGTATCACTGACGAGATGAGGAGGATATCCCAATGACCAAGGCTGACCTGGTTGAAAAGATTGCCGCCAAGGCCAATCTGACCAAAGCCGCTGCTGAACGCGCGCTCAATGCCTTCCTGGCTTCTGTGGAAGAATCCCTGGCCAAGGACGACAAGCTGACCCTGACCGGTTTCGGCACCTTCGTGGTGGAGACCCGCAAGGAACGCCAGGGCCGCAACCCCCGTACCGGCGAGACCCTGACCATCCCCGCCTGCAAGATGGTGAAATTCCGTCCCGGCAAGATGCTCAAGGACGCCCTCGACTAGCCGACCCCCATTTTCCGGAAAAGATAAAACAGGCCCCGCCTGTTTTATCTTTTCTCCGCCGCCTCCTCATGGTCCCCAGGACCGCCAAGCCCCGACCCCGGCCACGCCGGGAAAAGGATCACCCCCCAATGGACAAGAAATTCTGTTTCGATGCCCTGGCTGAAGAAGGCTTCCAGCCTGAGATCGACGAAGACGGCGACATCTCCTTCCTCGCGGGCGAGATCTCCCTTTCCCTCATCCTCGACGAGGAAGACAAGGACTTCTTCTCTCTGGTCTGCGCCTTCGAAGTGGACGACATGGATCAGCTGGAGCTCTTCTACAGCGCCGCTTCCGAAGCCTCCCGCGAATACCGGATCGCCAAGGCCTACATCGGCGAGATCGAAGACGAATGCTTCGAGATCCGCTTCTGTGTGGAAGGCCTGGCCACGCCGGAACTCTTCCGCAGCAACCTGCGCCGCTATGTGGAGCTGCTGCTGGACATGCAGGAAAGCGTCTTTGACGCCTGCGAAGAAGACGACTCCGACGCCGAGTAGCCTTTCCGTCCTTTCGGCACCTTCCGGCAGGGGCCCGCGCCCGCTGCCCTCTCCTTTATGTGTCCTGTAAAAAAATGCTTGCCTTTTTTGGGCATCAGGACTACAAGACTGTCCTTGACCTTGCAAACAAGGTCGAATGACGCCCGCGTCATTGCCCGGCCTGGCCGGAGCTCTCGCAGGAGGGGGTGATATTCGTGCCCGGAGTGTTTCTGAACGAAGACGATTACAACTTCGATATCGCGCTGCGCCGCTTCAAGAAGCAGGTGGAAAAGGCCGGTGTGCTGTCCGAAATGAAAAAGCGCCAGCACTACGAAAAGCCCAGCGTGATGCGCAAGAAGAAGAAGGCTGCTGCCCGTAAGCGCCTGATGAAGAAAATCAGAAAGATGAACATGGCCTAGTTCTCAGGCCTTGCACGTCACCTTTGAACTGCGGAAGGCCCTCGTGGTCTTCCGCAGTTCCTCTTTTCACCCCCTACCCATCCCAACGCCATGAGCCTGTTTGAAACTATCGAAAAAGATTACGTCCAGGCCTACAAGGCCAAGGACGCCGTGCGTCTGACCGTCCTGCGCCTGCTCAAGACCGCCGTCAAGAACCGCCTGGTGGACCTGTGCCGTCCCGGCGGCACCCTGGACGATGCCGAGATGCTCGACCTCATCATCAAGGAAGGCAAGCAGCGTCAGGACTCCATCGAGCAGTACACCTCCGCCGGCCGTCAGGATCTGGCCGACAAGGAAGCCGCCGAACTGGCCGTCATCCAGAGCTACCTGCCCAAGCCCCTGACCGAAGAAGAGCTGACCGCCCTCATCGATGCCACCATCGCCGAAGTGGGCGCCACCTCGCCCCGCGAGATGGGCAAGGTCATCTCCGCCATCATGGCCACCCACAAGGGCCGTGTGGACGGCAAGGCCCTTTCCGCCGCCGTCAAGGCCCGCCTGACCGCCTAAGAGCATCCATGATCCACAGCCGCACTCTCCACGCGCTCGAATTCCCGCAGATCACGGAGCACCTCGCCAGCCTGTGCCTTTCCCCGGCCGGCCGCGAGCGTGCTCTTGAGCTGCGTCCGCTGGAAGACGCCGCCGCCGTCACCCACGCGGCGCGCCTGTATGACGAATCCGCCGTCTGGGCCGCCCGCCCCATGGGCGAGGGCGGCTTTGCCCTGGGGTCCTTCCCCGATGTGGGCGCCTTCCTGCGGGTGGCCGAAAAGCCCGGCCTGCAGCCCGATACCGATGCCTTCTGGGCCCTGCGCGAGATGCTGCGGCTGGCCAAGGCCGCCCATGCCTCCATCGCCCTGCCCGAAGCCGAGGACCAGTGGCCGCACCTGCTGGCCCTGGCCCAGGAAACGCCGCTGCCCGTGCAGCTCACGGCGGCCCTGCTGCGCTGCATCTCCGATGACGGCCTGATCCGCGACGAGAGCTCGCCCGAACTCTTCCAGGTGCGCAGCGAACTGCGCCGCCTGCACCAGAACTGCATGCGCCGGGTCAAGGACTACGCCATGCAGTACAATATGCTGGCCTGGCTGCAGGACGAGTTCATGACCCTGTCCTCGGACCGCTATGTGCTGCCCCTCAAGGCCAACTTCAAGGGCCGCATGCAGGGCATCATCCATGACTGGTCCCAGACCGGCGAGACCTGCTATTTCGAGCCCATGTTCCTGGTGGAGATCAACAACCGCCTCCAGGAGCTGAAGCGCGAGGAGCGCGAGGAAGAGCACAAGGTGCTGGCCTATCTGCGCAGCCTGCTGCTGGCCGAACTGCCCGGGGCGCGTGCCGCCCTGGAACTCCTGGCCCAGCTGGACGTTTTGCAGGCCAAGCGCCGCCTGGCCGCCGAATACGACGGCCGCTGCGTGCCGCTCTCGCCCGTGGAGGAAGGCGTCTGCCTGCTGGAGACCCGCCATCCCCTGCTGGCCCTGGTCAGCCTGCGCCAGCGCAAGGACGAACGCGGCAAGAGCGGCGGCCTGCAGCAGGTGCGCCCGCTGGACATCGTGCTGCGTCCCGGCGAACGGGCCCTCATCATCACCGGCGGCAACGCCGGCGGCAAGACCGTCTGCCTCAAGACCCTGGGCCTGTGCGTGGCCATGACCCTGAGCGGCCTGCCCGTGCCCGCGGCCGCCGGTTCGCACCTGCCCTGGTTCGGCCGCGTGGATGCCTTCATCGGCGACGAACAGAGCCTGGAAGACAACGTTTCCACCTTCACGGCCCAGATCCAGCATCTGGCCAAGGCCTGGAAGCATCTGGACAGCACCGGCCTCGTGCTGCTGGACGAATTCGGCGCCGGTACCGACCCCGCCCAGGGTGCGGCCCTGGCCCAGGGCGTGCTGGACGGCCTGCTGGACAAGCAGACCTTCGTGCTGGCCGCCACCCACTTCCCGGCCCTCAAGACCTACGCCCTGTCGCGCGAAGGCGCGCGGGCCGCTTCGGTGCTCTTCGACCCGCAGAGCAAGAAGCCCCTTTTCAAGCTGGCCTACGACCAGGTGGGCGCCAGCCAGGCCCTGGACGTGGCCCGCGAGCATGGCCTGCCGGAAAGCATCCTGCGCCGTGCGGAGCATTATCTCCTGCAGGACGGGCAGGACACCAGCGCCCTGCTGGGCCGCCTCAATGCCCTGGCCGCCGAGCGCGAACAGGAGATCGCCCGCCTGCGTCAGGAGCAGGAAAAGGCCCGCCGCGACACCCAGATCATGCGCGAGAAGACCGAGAAGGAACGCCTGCGCCTGCATGACGAAGTGCGCGCCAAGGCCGGCGAGCTCATGCGCGCCTGGAAGGAGGGCCGCGCCACCCACAAGCAGGCCCTGAAAGAAATGTCGCGCCTGCGTGCCGATCTGGCCGCGCCCGTGGTGCAGGAAGAGACCTCGGTGCTGCCGCAGATCGAACATTTCGCGCCCGGCCAGCAGGTCTTCCATACCGTGTTCAACAAGCGCGGCGTGGTGACCGACATGGACGAACGCCGCAAGCGCGTGCGCGTGGACCTCAACGGCGTGAGCCTGTGGGCCGCCATGAAGGACGTGCGCCAGAGCGGCCAGTCCGCCCAGGCTGCGGCCCCCCGTGCGCCGCAGCGCGTCTCCCCGGTCAAGGCCGCCATCGCCAACGACGATGCGCCCGCCCTGCGCCTCGACCTGCGCGGCATGCGTGCCGACCAGGCCCAGGCCGAAGTGGAACGCTTCCTGGACAAGGCCCTGCTTTCCGGCTTCAGTGAAGTGGAGATCGTGCACGGTCGCGGCACCGGCGCCCTGCGTCGCCAGATCCATGATTTTCTGCGCTCCTTCCCGGCCGTGGCCCGTTTTGCCACCGCTCCGGAGGATCGCGGCGGCGATGGCATGACCATCGTCAACCTGCGCTAGCACAGCCGGGCAGTCCGGCGGGGGCCTCATGCAGTCCAGAGATGCCATCCGCGCCATCAAGGAGCGGCTCAACATCACGGATATCGTGCGCCGTTACGTGGATCTCAAGCGTAACGGGCCGCGCTGGGTGGCGCCCTGCCCCTTCCATCAGGAGACCAAGCCCAGTTTCTCGGTCAACGAGGAACAGGGCCTGTTCTACTGTTTCGGCTGCCAGGCGTCCGGGGACATCTTCGATTTCTACGGCCGCATCAACGGCCTGGATTTCCGCGAGACCCTGGAGCAGCTGGCCGCCGAGGCCGGCATCACGCTGGATCGCGGGCCCGTTGACAAAAAACGGCAGGAAGAGGACCGGCAGCGGCGTTCTTCCCGCCAGACCATGCTGCGCATGTACGAGCTGGCGGCGGCCCATTTTGCCGCGGCCCTCAAAAGCCCGGAAGCCGAGGAGTGCCGGGCCTACATACAGCGGCGCGGCCTGAGCCCGGAGATCGTGGAGCGTTTCGGTCTGGGCTGGGCGCGGCGTGACTGGCATTCGCTGGACCTGGCCCTGCAGCGCGCGGGCTACGACATGCGCCTGGCCGCCGAGGCCGGACTGGTGGGACGCTCGGACCGGGGCTCGGTCTATGACCGCTTTCGGGGCCGTCTCATCTTTCCCATCAAGAACCTTTCCAACCAGGTCATCGCCTTTGGCGGGCGTATCATCGCGGACGAGGACGAAGCCAAGTACATCAACAGTTCCGATACGCCCATCTACAAGAAAGGAGAACATCTTTACGGTCTTGCCCAGGCCAGAAAAGGCATTACTGTAAAGGGACGGGCCCTTTTGACCGAGGGCTACATGGACGTGCTGACCCTGCACCAGTTCGGCTACGACAATGCCGTGGGCGTGCTGGGCACCGCCCTGACCCCGGACCAGATCAAGCGTCTTTCCGGCTTCACCTCGCAGCTCACCCTGTTGTTCGACGGGGACCGCGCCGGCCGCAAGGCCGCCCTGCGTTCCTGCGAGATGCTGCTCACCCGTGGTCTGGCCTGCACCGTTGTCCTGATGCCCGAAGGCGAGGACATCGACAGCCTGCTGCGCACGCAGGGCGTGGAGGCCTTCGAGGCCCTGCAGGCCCAGGCGCCGGACGGGCTGCGTTTTTGTCTGGACGTACTGCGCGCCCTGGCCCCGCGCGAGACCGTGGAATGGGCCAAGAATTTTTTGCGCCATGTGGAAGTGCCGGAGCTGGTCAGCCCCTATGTGTCACGGCTGGCCACCCACCTGCAGCTTTCCGAGGCGGAATTGCGTCAGGGACTGGCCGACAGCAGACGTCCCGGCCCTGACGGACAGACCACGCGCCCCAGCCGGGCGCGACAGAACATGCGGGACCGCCAGATCATGATGTATGCGGTCCGCTACCCCGACCGACTGGACGATCTGCGGGACCTGGGCGCTGACCTGGCCCTGCAGTCGGACATCGCCCGTCAGTTGTGGGACAAGATCGAAGAATGGGGCTCTGACGAGGCCCCCTACCATCTGGACCAGCGCGAAAAGAATTTCTGGTCCTTCTGCCGGGGCGCCGAAGCGGCCCCCCGTGATGACGGCGACAGGGAGCTGGCAGCCCTGCGCCATGATCTTGATGCCTATTATGCGGCAACCCAGCGCCAGTCCGTGACGGCCGCCCTGCGGCAGAACACCGGCACCGGCGACTTTGCCGCTGATTTGGAATATCTTCGCGCACTGCAGGAAACCTTGGAGCAGGGACATGAGCAATCTTAAAGATATCCAGCAAATTCAAAGCCTCATCACCAAGGGCAAGGGCATGGGCTACCTGACCTTCGACGAGGTCAACAAAGCCCTTCCCGTGGAGATGAACACCCCCGAGCAGTTCGAGGAGATCATCGGCATCTTTGAGCAGCTGGAGATCGCCATCGTCGATTCCGAAAAGGACGGCAAAAAAATCTCCGCCACGCCCACCGAAACCGACGACGACGCCATGGACGGCTCCCTGGAGCTGGCCGAAGACGAAGAATCCGCCGACTATTCCTCGCGCAGCACCGACCCGGTGCGCATGTACCTGCGCGAGATGGGCGCCGTGCCCCTGCTGGATCGCGATGGTGAAGTGGTCATCGCCAAAAAGATCGAGATGGGCGAACAGGACGTGCTCTACGCCCTGGTGGAAGTGCCCGTGGCCGTGGAAGAGCTCATCAACGTGGGCGAGGACCTGCGCCAGAACCGCATCAAGCTCAAGGACGTGGTCAAGACCATCGAAGAAGACGATCCCAGCGAAGACGAGCTCAACCAGCGCTCCCGCGTCATCCTGCTGCTGGACGAGATCAAGCAGATCTTCAAGAAAAAGCGCAAGATCTACAAGAAGCTGGACGACTGCAACACCCTTGACCGCAAGGTGACCGCCATCCAGAAGGAGATCATCAGCTACAAGGAAGAGATCGTCACCCGCCTGCGCGACATCAAGCTGGAAAAGACCCTCATCGACCGCATCATCGAAACGGTCGAGGACTACGTGCGCCAGATGCACAACTGCCAGCGCGACCTTTCGGCCTACATCCTGTCCACCGGGCGTACCCAGGCCGAGATCCAGGAGATGTTCACCGGCCTTGAGCAGCGCACCATCAATCCCAATGATGCCGCCCGCGACCTCAAGCTCAGCGTGGACGAGCTCTTCTCCTTCAAGGAAATGATCATCGGCAAGATCGAGATCCTGAGCCGCCTGCAGGAAAAGTGCTGCCACAACGTCAACGACCTGGAAGAAGTGCTGTGGCGCATCAAGCGCGGCAACACCGCCGCCATGCGCGCCAAGCAGGAGCTCATCCGCTCCAACCTGCGTCTGGTGGTCTCCATCGCCAAAAAGTACACCAACCGCGGTCTCCAGTTCCTGGACCTCATCCAGGAAGGCAACATCGGCCTCATGAAGGCCGTGGACAAGTTCGAGTACCAGCGCGGTTACAAGTTCTCCACCTACGCCACCTGGTGGATCCGTCAGGCCATCACCCGCGCCATCGCGGACCAGGCCCGCACCATCCGTATCCCGGTGCACATGATCGAGACCATCAACAAGCTCATCCGCACCTCGCGTTACCTGGTGCAGGAGCTGGGCCGCGATCCCACGCCCGAAGAGATCGCCGAGCGCATGGAATACCCGGTGGAAAAGGTCAAGAAAGTGCTCAAGATCGCCAAGGAACCCATCTCGCTGGAAACGCCCATCGGCGACGAGGAAGATTCCAGCCTGGGCGATTTCATCGAGGACAAGAAGGCCGTGGCCCCCGCCGAGGAAGTCATCAACACCAAGCTGTCCGAACAGCTGGCGGCCGTGCTGGCCGATCTGACGCCCCGCGAGGAACAGGTGCTGCGCAAGCGTTTCGGCATCGCCGAAAAGAGCGACCACACCCTGGAAGAAGTGGGCAAGCTCTTCAACGTCACCCGTGAACGCATCCGCCAGATCGAGGCCAAGGCCCTGCGCAAGCTGCGTCATCCCGTGCGCAGCCAGCCCCTGCGTTCCTACTACGAAAACTAGTCATGCTGCGTAGCCTCTGCCTGATCCTTTTCCTGTGCTGCGTGCTCGTGGCCGGGGCCTTCCCCGGCACGGGCCGCGCACAGACGGACGCCCTGCCCCATCTGGAACAGATCGCCGTCCGGGGCAAGACCTCGGTGGCCTCCTGTCTGGACGGCGACACCATGCAGCTGACCAACCGCAGCCGCGTGCGCCTGGCCGGCATCGACACGCCGGAGCTCAAGCCCCGCAAGGGCAAGCCCCAGTTCTACGCCCGCGAAGCGCGGGAACTGCTCACCCGTCTGGCCCGCGGCCAGGAGGTCCGGTTCTTTGCCGTGGACAAGGAAGGCAAGGACAAGTACGGCCGCATCGTCGCGGATGTGCGCCTCAAGGACGGGCGCTCGCTCAACGGCATCATGGTGCGTGAAGGCGCGGCCTTCTTCTATCCCCACAAGGGGCTGGACAAGGAGTACCAGGACTGGCTGCTGGGCCTGCAGGCCGAAGCCATCAAGGAACGGCGCGGCATGTGGGCCGAGGTGCTCTCCCGCCCCGAAGCCCTGAAGAATTACACCGGCAACCGCAATTCCCTGCGCTTCTTCCCTGCCGACTGCCCTGACGCCCAGAAGATGAAGCCCCGCAACCGCATCCATTTCGGCACCCTCATGGATGCCTTCATGGCCGGTTATGCCCCGGCCCGCGTCTGCCCCTTCTGGCCGGAGGAAAAATAAGATCATGTCCCATCAGCCTCCCCTTTCCGACCAGCAGGCCCTGGTCATCTTTTCCGGCGGCCAGGATTCGGCCACCTGCCTTGCCTGGGCCCTTTCCCGCTTTGCCCGCGTCCATACGCTGGGCTTCGATTACGGCCAGCGCCACTCCGTGGAACTGGAATGCCGCGGCAAGGTCCGCAGCGCCATCGCGGCCCTCAAGCCGGAATGGCAGGACCGTCTGGGGCCCGACACCCTGCTGGACATCAGCCTGTTCCGCCAGCTGGCCGACACGGCCCTGACCTCGGACATGCCCATCGAGCAGGAAGGCGAAGGCATCCCCAACACCTTCGTGCCGGGCCGCAACCTGCTGTTCATCATGCACGCCGCAGCCTGGGCCTACGGCAAAAACATCCGCCATCTGGTGCTGGGCGTGTGCGAGAGCGACTCCTCCGGTTACCCGGACTGCCGCGACGACAGCATCAAGGCCATGCAGGTGGCCCTCAATACCGGCATGGACAGCCATTTCGTGCTGCATACGCCGCTCATGTGGCTGGACAAGGCCGATACCTGGCGCCTGGCCGAAGATCTGGGCGGCATGCCGCTGGTGGACTGCATCCTTGAGCAGAGCCATACCTGCTACGAGGGCACGCGCGGCGAGCGCTATCCCTGGGGCTACGGCTGCGGCCAGTGCCCGGCCTGCAAGCTGCGCGCCCACGGCTATGAGGTCTATCTTTCCCGCTATCACCAGAAGTGAGGCCGTCATGGCAGCCAAGAAACAACTGACCGCCGCCCAGGGCATGGATGCCGCCCGCATCCTCTTTGAGCTCAACAGCAAGCGCGAGCATATCGTCAATCTGGCTTTCGGTGCGGAGATCCCCGAAGCCTGCCTGACGGAGCCCGGCGCCCTGCCCGACTTCTGCGCCGAGTGGCGGGCCTTCGTCCACGCCACGGTCACGGCCGGGCTCATGCAGCACGCGCCCAATAGCGTGCTGGTGGGCTATCTGCGCCGCACCGGCGAACTGCTGGCCGCCACGGCCAAAGCCGAAGGCGCCAGCCTGCATACCCAGGCCGTGCCCGTCTCCGAGGACAGCCTCAATGCCTTCGTGGACGGCCCCTTTGCCGCCTACATGCCCTTGCTGGCGCAGGAAAAGCAGCACCAGTGCCCCGTGCTCTTCTGCCGCCGCCTGGGCTATGACGAGGACAGCCGCATCACGCCCGAGATCCTGAAGAAGATCCAGGCCCGTCTGGCCGCGGTCATGGCCCTGGTCATCACCGCCATCTGGGACAAACTGGACCAGTACGAGATCGCGGCGGATTAGCTGCGACACACACATTGCATGTAAAAAAGCCTGTCCTTGGGGACAGGCTTTTTTTGTCCCTGCCTGCTCCCGCCCTACCACCAGCAGCCCCCCCCGATGACTTTCAGCATGCCGTGCCTTCGTTTACACGAGGAGGCATGACTTTTTTACGAAAATATAACTTTTTGAAGAATTACGCTTTCCTTATTGACTTTGAAATTCTTTTTCAATATGTCTTATCAAGAAACCTCCCACACCCTCAGCCAGACCCCATTGCCATGCACTACCCTGCCTCCCGCTCGCTCTCCGCCGCATCCAGCCTGCCCCGCGGCAAACGCCTCCCCGTGTCCCTCACCGTCCTGCCCTCCATGATTCTCCCCGGCATCATATCCAGAAGATCCTCCTTTGCTCCTTTCTGCGGAGCTCCCTGCTGTCCTGTATGCCCGGGGCCAGCTTCCAGCTGAACGCTCCAGGGCACTTTGCCAGAACAAACACCCCCCGGTGTAACGGCCCCGCTCCTTCGTGCGCTTATCCGCTACCGGTCTGCATGACCGGAGCTTTGCGCCGGTCTGTCCGCCGTGCCCACGGGATGCCCTTTGCTCTGGCCCACCCAGAAAAGGAGGGAACATGGCGACGCAGTGTCCCGGTACGACATACAAGACCGGAGATGATGCCTTCGTCTCCATCATCGACGGCATCCGTAAAAAAGCCCTGAGCCACCCCGACTCTCCGGCGCTCAGTTTTCTTCCCGACGGAAAAGCGGAAAATGCCGAGCTCTGCTCGTACAGCCGCCTCGACATGCGGGCGCGTGCCATTGCCGCGGCCATCCAGGCCACAGGTCAGGGCGACGGCCGTCCCGTCCTGCTGATGCTGCCGCCGGGCCTGGAATTCATCGCGGCCTTTTTCGGCTGCCTGTACGCGCGGGCCATCGCCGTTCCCATGACACCTCCGGGTCTGGCCCGCATGGCCCGCACATTCAATCGTCTGGCCCGCATTGTGGAAGACTCCGGCTCACGCGTCTTCATCACTTCCGCACGTCTGCGCAAGGCGGTGGAAGAACTGGCCGAACGCGTCCATTTTGCCGACAGCATACGGATCATCTGCCTTGATGAGACCGACGATGCCCTGTCCCGGTCCTGGCAGGAACTTCCTTTGACTGCGCATACGCCCGGATGGCTGCAATATACCTCCGGCTCCACCAGCAGCCCCAAAGGAGTCATCATCACTCACGGCAACATCATGGCCAATCTGGACAGCATCGCCGGGCACATGCGGCTCCGGGAAAATATTCCCACCGTCAGCTGGCTGCCCCCCTTCCACGACATGGGCCTCGTGGGCGGCATCCTGACGCCGCTCCATCTGGGCTGCCTGTGCGTCACCATGCCTCCCATGGCCTTCCTGCGCCAACCTCTCTGCTGGCTGCGCGCCGTCACCCACTATCGCGCCCAGCTGACGGGCGGCCCCAACTTTGCCTACGACCTTTGCTGCGACCGCATCCCGGAGGATCGGCTCCGGGAGCTGGATCTCAGTTCGCTTTCCGTCTGCTACTGCGGCTCCGAGCCCATCCGCCTGAAGACCATCCGCCGTTTCCTGGAGCGTTTCAGTTCCGCCGGTCTCGATCCTGCCAGTTTCTATCCTTGCTACGGCCTTGCGGAGAACACGCTGTTCACCACAGGCTGCTGGAAAAATGACGGCGATTTTGCCGTTTTTCTCGACAAGCAGGAATATGCCGCAGGCCGCATACGCTTCCTACAGGAGCAGCACGCCGATGCCATGCCGCTGCTTTCCTGCGGCACGGCCGGGCGCAACAATGACGTGCGCATCGTCGATCCCCAGACATGCCGGGAGGTCGAAGAAAAGGAGCTGGGCGAGATCTGGATCAGGGGGACGTGCGTTTCTCCGGGATACTGGGAACAGCCCGAAGCCACGAAGACCGTCCTGCATGCCGTGCTGGCCGGATCCGGCGAAGGGCCCTTCCTGCGGACAGGTGACATGGGCTTCATGTCCGGGGGGCATCTTTTCGTCTCCGGGAGATGCAAGGAAATGATCATCCTCAACGGCCGCAATTTTTTCCCGCAGGACCTTGAGGAATGCGTCCTGCAGAACGTGCCGGGCCTGGAGCAGAATGGCGCTGCCGCCTTCGGCATCGACAGCGATGCCGGCGAACGGCTGGTCATGGTCTTCGAAACCCGCCTGCCCGCGACAGCCCACGAGGCGACGCTGGCGGCCATCCGGCGCAGCCTTTCCGAAGAATTCGACATCTCCCCCTGCGCCGTCGTCCTCTGCAAGCGGCATGGCGTGCCCAAGACCACCAGCGGCAAGATCCAGCAGTCCCTGTGCCGCCATCTGTACCTTCACGGCGAACTGCCCGTACTGGCGGAATGGCGGGAAGAGCCCCGCGCCGGGGCCCCCGCCTGGACTCGTCCCCCGCAGGAGCAGGATGCCCCCGCCTCCCGCGAGGCCTGGCAAAACTGGTTGCGTGACGGCCTTTCCGCGCGCCTGGGGCTTTCCCCGGACAGTGTGGGCCTGCACACGCCGTTCAGCTCCCTGGGCATGGGATCGGCCACGGCCGTGGCCCTGACCGGGGAATTGCAGCAGGCCTGCGGCCGTCCTCTGCCCGCGACCCTGTTCTATGACCATGCCGACATCGCCTCGCTGGCGTCGTTCATGGCCGGGGACCTTTCCGATGAAGCCCCGTTGCCCGCGCACTGCGCCGGACAACAAGCGGTGGCCATCATCGGCATGGCCTGCCGTCTGCCGGGCGCCGACAGCCCCGAGGCACTGGAGGCACTGCTTTTCGGCGGCAAGGATGCCATCACCCGGCGCGACCCCGCCCACCGGGACGGTACGGCCGCTCCTGAAGACGGGGACAGGGCTGTCTGGGGCGGTTTTCTGGATGACATCAGCGCTTTCGATGCCGCTCTGTTCGGTATCTCTCCCCGCGAAGCCGTGGAGATCGATCCCCAGCAGCGCCTGCTGCTGGAAGTCTCCTGGCAGGCCCTGGAGCGGGCCGGGATCGCGCCGGACAGCTTGCGCCGCAGCCGCACAGGCGTCTTCACGGGCATCAGCTCTTCCGATTACGAGAACCGCCGTCTCCAGTACGGCCAGAGCCTCAACGCCTATGTGGGGACGGGAAACGCCCACAGCATCGCGGCCAACCGCCTTTCCTATTTCTACGGGCTCGAAGGCCCGAGCATGGCCGTAGACAGCGCCTGCTCGTCCTCGCTGCTGGCCCTGCACCTGGCCTGCCGCAGCCTGCGGGACGGCGAATGCGAGACCGCTCTTGCCTGCGGCGTCAATATCCTGGCCGGAAGCGAAGGACAGGATATCTTCACCGACGCCCATCTCATGGCACCGGACGGCCGCTGCAAGACCTTTTCCGCCGACGCCGACGGCTATGTCCGCGCCGAAGGCTGCGTGGTGCTCGTTCTTAAAACGCTGGAGAGGGCCCTGAACGACCAGGATCCCATCCTGGGCATCGTCCGCGGTTCGGCAGTCAACCAAGACGGCCGGAGCAACGGCCTTACGGCCCCCAGCCGCCGGGCCCAGGCCCGCCTGCTGCGCGAAGCCCTCCATAACGCCGGGCTTACGGCCGCGGACATCGACGGCATCGAAGCCCACGGCACCGGCACGCCCCTGGGCGACCCCATCGAATTCGGCGCCATCAGCGATGTCTACAGCGGCAGCAGGGAGGCCGATCGCCCCCTGCTGGTCTCCTCCATCAAGACGAACGTCGGCCACCTTGAGGCTGCCGCCGGTCTTGCCGGGGTCTGCCGCGTCCTCATTTCCCTGCAGGCCGCGGCCATCCCGCCGCACCTGCACCTGAAACGCCTCAATCCCGAGATCAGGACAGACGGCATCCCGGCCGCCATCCCCGTCGCCACCACCCCGTGGCCCCGGACCCCGGGACGGCCCCGCCGGGCCGGTGTCAGCTCGTTCGGCTTTGGCGGGACCAATGTCCATGTCATCCTCGAAGAAGCTCCCCTGACAGACGCGCCTTCCGGCACGCTCCCCGGACCTCTCCCCGTTTTGCCGCTGGCGGCCGCATCGGAAGGCCAGCTGCGGGAGCTGGCGGCAGACTACAGGGAACACCTTGCCCGGGCGCCGGAACGGGAGATGGCCGATGCCTGCCTGACCTGCGGCGCCGGCCGGGCCTCCCTGCCCTGCCGTGCGGCCCTCGCGGGCCCGGATATCGTCCGGGGGCTGGAACAGCTCGCCTCGGGGATGCCCGTGCCCTTCATGGGCCATGTGCCGGACAGCGCGCCGCACCGTCCGGTGGTCTTCTTCCTCGACAGCATGGCCAGCTGCCCCGACGCTTCCCTCCCGGATGTCCCGCCGCTGGCCTCCGCCCGCACCGCATTGCTGGAGCAGCTGCCCTCCGGGACGGAGACGGATGGACAGGCAAGGGCGTTCCTGGCTCTTATGGCCACGGCCGAAGCCTGGCGCCGCATGCTCGGCGAACCTGCGGCCATCCTCTGCACACCGGCGACGGTGTCTGTGGCGGCCTGCCTTGCAGGCCATCTCGACCCGGAAGACGGCCTTGCCCTGTACCGGGCCCTTGAAGGTGATGGAGCCCCCATCCCGCAGTTCAAGGTCCGCGCCCCGGAAGCCGGGACCGTCTCCATCCCCCTGTTCGATCTGGGCCGCAGCAGGCTCATCTCCGCCGCAGAAGCCCGCGATCCCGCCTTCTGGCAGGCATATGCCCCCACGACCGGAGCCCCGGAAGAAGCCCATGCCATCGCCCAGGCCCGGCGCCTTGCCCCATCCGCCGACATCCTGGCCATGCGTCCCGGCGACCTTCCCGACGGCAATACCGCAGACACGCCGCTGCTGCTCCCCGCCTTCGCTCCCGATGCCGCTGCGACGCCGCAGCATATGGCCGCGGTGCTGGCCTGCTGCTGGACACGCGGTACAAACGTGCGCTGGGCTGCCGTCCATGCGGGCAGTGCTGCCCGGCGCATACCGTTGCCGACCTATCCTTTTGCACGCGAGCGCTTCTGGTTCGGCGGCACGGACATGACCGGCGCCCCTGCCGCCCTGCCCGCACGCCGCTCTCCCGCCCCGCTGGAGATCCCCGACGTATCGTGCGTCATGCAGGAGACGGCGCGTGCGGACCGTCTTGACGATGCGGAGCTCCTGGCGCTGCTTTCCCATGAGGCCCGCGCCGTCCTGCGCCTGCCCGAAAACGTCTCCCTCTCCCCTGAGACGCCCCTGGTCAGGGCCGGTTTCGATTCCCTGCTGTTCATGGAGCTGGCGCAACGCCTGAGCAGACGCCTCGGCATGACGCTGCCTCCGGCCCTGCTCATGGAAACTGCCACCCTGGCCGCCTTGCGGGAACGTCTGTGCCTGCAGGGACAGACCGCTCCCGCCCCTCAGGAGATGACGGACATCGTTGCCCGTCCCGAAGACAGGCACCTGCCCTTCCCCCTGACGGACGTGCAGCACGCCTACTGGATCGGACGGGACGGCAGCATGACGCTGGGTGGCGTCAGTTGCAGCAATTATGTGGAAGCGGACTTCACGGGACTGGACGTCCCCCGGCTGGAAAAAGCCCTGGATGCCCTCGTCAGGCGGCATGACATGCTGCGCTGCGTCATCACGCCTGACGGACGGCAGCGCGTCCTGCCTGCGGTCCCTGCCTGCCGCATCCCGCTCGAAGACCTTTCCGCCCTGGCCGAAGAGGAGAAGGAACACGTCCTCCGGCAGAAACGGGAACAGCTTTCCCACAAGGTACTGCCCACGGACAAGGCCCCTCTGCTGGAGATCACGGCAAGCCGTCTGGATGCCGCTACCGTACGCCTGCACGTCAAACTGGATCTGCTGGTGGCCGATGCCTACAGTTTCGGCATCCTGATGCAGGATCTCGCCGCCTGGTATGCCGACCCGGGAATGGAAAAAAGCCCTCTGGCCCTTTCCTTCAGGGATTGCGTCCTGGCGGCCGAGGCGGAAAAGGACACGCCCGCCTGGCAGGCGGACAGGGAGTACTGGCTGCAGCGCCTGCCCTTCCTGCCCGCAGGTCCCGAGCTGCCTCTGGCACAGACGCCGCAAAGCCTCGGCACCCCCCGCTTCCATCGTCGCACGGCGATGCTGGATGCCGCACGCTGGGCCCGCCTCAAGGAAATGGGGCGCGCACAGGGGCTCACGCCCTCCGGCCTGCTGCTGGCGGCCTTCAGCCTCGTCCTTTCCCGCTGGACGGCGCAACCGCACTTCTGCCTCATGCTCACGACCTTCGACCGCCGGTACCGGCATGAGGAAATGGGGGCCGTGGTGGGGGACTTCACCCGCCTGCTGCTGCTCGAAGTCCAAAGGGAAAAAGGCGCCACCTTCCTGGAGCACGCAACGGCTCTCGGCAGGCAGCTGATCCGGGACATGGGACACAGCCGTTTCTCCGCCGTGGACGTTCTGCGGGAACTGGCAAAGGATCACGGCGAGGACATGACGTCCTCCCGCTCCGCTGTCGTCTTCACCAGCGCCCTGCCCCTCAGCGGTGACGATCCGTTCGCCGCGGCCGACGGCCTGGGAGCGAAGCTGGCCTATGCCGTCTCCCAGACGCCGCAGGTATGGCTGGACCATCAGGTCTGCGAATACCGGGGCCAGCTCGTCTATACCTGGGATGCGGTGGAAGACCTGTTCCCCTCGGGGATGCTCGATGCCGTGTTCACCGTCTACGGCGACTTCCTCACGGCCCTGTGCGAGGATGCCGCTCTCTGGCAGCAGCCTGTGCCCCTGCACCGTCTGCCCGCATCACAGGCAGACGTCCGCCATGCGGCCAATGCCACAGAAGCGGCCATCCCGCCGCGTACGCTGTTCGCCCCCTTCCTGGACCACGCCTCCCGGGATGGAGCCCCTGCCGCCGTCATCGGCGAAGGCGTCAGCCTGTCCCGGGCCGAGGCCGAATCCATCTCCCGCCTGCTGGGGAACGGGCTGCGTTCGCGGGGCCTGCGTCCCGGCGAGATCGTAGCCGTCATGATGGAAAAGGGCTGGGAACAGGTCGTGGCCGTCATGGGCATCCTGCGGGCCGGGGGCGCCTATCTGCCCGTGTCCCCCTCCCTGCCGGACAAGCGCATCGCCTACATGTTCAAGGATGCCGGTGTCCGCTTCTGCTTCGTGCAGCCCGGCCTGGAAGCCAGGGCCGAAGCCTGCGGCAGCGAGGCCGTCCCCGTCCTCCGCGCCTTCCCGGAACAAGCGGCCCCGGCCGCGGCGCCCCTTCCGGATACGGACGTATCGCCGGAGGGCTTGGCCTATGTCATCTATACCTCCGGCTCCACAGGCCTGCCCAAGGGGGTGATGGTCAGCCATGCCGCAGCCCACAATACCCTGGCGGACCTGGGGCAGCGTCTGGGCCTCGGGCCCCGTGACCGCGTCATCGCCCTTGCCAGCCTGTCCTTCGACCTTTCCGTGTTCGACCTTTTCGGCGTCACGGCAGCGGGCGGCGCCGTCGTCATCCCCGCTCCCGGACAGGAGAGGGATCCCGCGGCCTGGTGCCGCCTGATGCGGGAACAGGGCGTGACCGTCTGGAACAGCACCCCTTCGCTCATGCAGCTGCTGCTCGACTATCTGGACGACCACCCCGAAGACAGGCCGGAACGACTGCGCCTGGCCCTGCTCAGTGGCGACTGGATCCCCCTTGCCATGCCGGACCGCATGCACGCACTGTGGCCGGACATGACCGTTGCCGCCCTCGGAGGGGCCACCGAAGCCGCCATCTGGTCCAACATCCAGATCGTGGACCGTATCCCGGCAGAATGGCACAGCATCCCCTACGGCCGTCCGCTGGCCAACCAGGGATATCTTGTCCTCGACCAGGACCTGTGCCCCTGCCCGGATCTTGTGGCCGGTGACCTGTACATCACCGGGGCGGGCCTGGCCCGCGGCTACCTCAACGATCCCTCCAAAACGGCCGCGGCCTTTTTCCGCCATCCCCGCAGCGGGCAGGCCCTGTACCGCACGGGAGACCTGGGCCGCTACTGGCCTGACGGCACTCTGGAATTCCTCGGCCGCAAAGACAGCCAGGTAAAAATCAACGGTTTCCGCATCGAGCTGGGCGAGGTGGAACGGGCCCTGAACGCCCTCCCCGGCGTGGGCAATGCCGCCGTCATCGCCCTCAGGAGCGACAAGGGCGACAGGCTCGCCGGCTTCGTGTCTCCCGCACCGCAGGCAGTCATGCCGGCACCGTCCGATGAAAGCCCGGAAGCCCGTGAAGCCCGGTACCGGAGCATGAGGGACGCCGGCATCACCCTTGTGGATGACGTGGAACGCCTGGCCTACAAACAGGCGGGGCACAACCTCCGCAAGGACCTCGACAGCCTGCCCCGCATCGGTCTCGCCACGGAGGACGAGGCCACCAGCCTGTCCCTGTTCTCCCGCCGCATCTCGTCGCGCCGCTTCACCGAAGCCCCCATGGAACGGGAAGCGTTCGAAAGATTGCTGGGATGCCTGCGCGGCCTGGACATCCCCCAGTGGCCGGTGGTCAGGCACCGCTACGGCTCCGCGGGCTGGACCTATGCCGTACAGGTCTATGTCCTGGTCAGGCCCGGCAGGATCCGGGAGCTGGATGGCGGCTGCTATTATTATCATCCGCTGGAAAACGCCCTCGTCCGCATGGCCGATGCCCCTGAAGATGCGGCCACCGTCTTCCCCGGCCACAATGCCGACATCTTCTCCCACAGTGCCTTCGCCCTGTTCCTCGTGGCCGACATGGAGGCCATCCGTCCGCTCTACGGGGACAGGTCCGAAGAGTTCGTCCTCATCGAAGCCGGACTCATGAGCCAGCTGCTGGAAGAGACCGCCATGGAACAGCGGGCCGGTCTGTGCCAGATAGGCGCGCTGGATTTCGGCAGGCTGCGCGACAGCTTCTCCCTGGGAGCCGGGCACCGCTACCTGCACTGCCTGACAGGGGGGGCGGTGACCCGCGAACCGGGCTGGGACTTCACCCGTGCCCTGGCGGAATCCCTTCCCCACCAGGCCGCGGCCGGGGGGCTCTCGCCCGAAGACCTGCAAGGTCTTTTGCGGCAGTGGCTGCCCGATTACATGGTGCCCCAGACCCTGACGGTCATCGATGCCATACCGCTCACCGCCAACGGCAAGGTCGATCGCAGGCAGCTGGCCGCGCTGGGGGCCGGCCCCGCTGCGGGACCGGCATTCGTGCATCCCGAGGGCGAGACCGAAGAACAGCTCACCGCCATCATCCGGGACATGCTCGGCAAGGAGACGGTCAGCGTGCTGGACAACTTCTTCGATCTCGGCGCCACGTCGCTGCAGCTGGTCCTTTTCCAGCGGCGCATCAGCGAGCTCCTCCACAGGCAGGTGGCCATCACGGACATCTTCGCCCATCCCAATATCAGGGACCTTGCCGCCTTCCTGGCCCCGCAGGGCGGGGAGGACAGCGCAGAGGACGCCATGTCCATGGCCGGACGGCGTGCCCGGCTGCGCAGGCAGATGCGCAGGCCCGGCCCGGCACATGCCGTCACGCCCCGGAACTTCGGCCCGCAGGACAGCCTTCCCGGCACGGAAAGCAATTCGTAACCGGCAGCGAAAGATGCCGCAGGACAGAAAGTCATGGACAGCATGAACATCACTGACGAAGCGATCGCCGTCATCGGCATGAGCTGCCGTTTTCCCGGTGCTCCCGACCTCGACGGATACTGGCGCAACCTTTGCGAAGGCAAGGTCAGCGTGACCTTCCTGGACCGGAAAGACCTTGCCGCAGCGGGCGTGGATCACGGCCTGCTGCGCGACCCGAACTACGTCCCGGCGACCTACAGCCTGGGGAACATCGACAAATTCGACGCAGCCTTCTTCGGCTATGCCGGCAGCGAGGCGGAAAAGATCGACCCCCAGCAGCGCACCTTCCTGGAATGCGCCTGGGAATCGCTGGAGGATGCCGGATATACGCCTCTGCCCGGCGGCGGGCTGGAAGGCAAGAGCGTCGGCGTTTTTGCAGGCAGCCGCATCAGTGCCTATCTGGAACATGCGTGCCGAGGCCTGAAGGCCGGGAACGGTGCCGAGGCCTTCCAGTGCCTGGTGGGCAACGACAAGGATTACCTGTGCTCGCGCGTCTCCTACAAGCTGAACCTGAACGGGCCCAGCCTGTGCGTGCAGACGGCCTGCTCCAGCTCGCTTTCCGCCGTGCACGTGGCCTGCGAGAACCTGCGCAGCGGCGCGTGCGACATGGCCCTGGCCGGAGGGGTGGCCATCGATGTGCCCCAGGAGAAAGGTTACCTGTTCCAGGAAGGCATGATCTTCTCTCGCGACGGCTACTGCCGCCCCTTTGACAAAAATGCCTCGGGCACGGTCTTTTCCGGCGGGGCGGGCGTCGTCGTCCTGAAACGGCTGGCAGATGCCCTGCGCGACCGCGACCACATCTATGCCGTGGTGCTGGCCTCCGTAGTCAACAATGACGGTTCCCGGCGGGTGGGCTATACCGCGCCCGGCGAATTCGGCCAGACCGCCGTCATCGGCGAGGCGATCTCCCTCTCGGGACTTTCCGCGCGTGATATCGGCCTTGTCGAAAGCCACGGCACCGGGACGGCCCTCGGCGACCCCATCGAATTCGCCGCCCTGGGCAAGGCCTTTGGCCATTTCACGCAGGACAGGGGCTTCTGCGCCCTCGGCGCGGTCAAGGCCAACATCGGCCATGCCGATGCCGCGTCGGGCATCGCCAGTTTCATCAAGGCCGTCATGGCCGTCCATACCGGCCACATTCCGCCCCACCCCCTGTTCGAGGAAGCCAATCCGGCCCTGGACCTCGACGCCAGCCCTTTCTACATCAACACGGCCCTTGCGGACTGGAAGGATGCGGAAAGACCACGCGCCGCCGGGATCAGCTCCTTCGGCATCGGCGGGTCCAACGCCCATGCCGTCATCATGCAGGCTCCCGAAGAGCCGGTGAATTCCCGCCACCTGCCTGACGGCACGCCGGATCTTTTCGTCCTTTCGTCGCGCACCGGGACCATGCTGCGTGCCCTTGCCGGACGCATGGCCCGGGCGCTGGAGGCCCCGTCCGCCTCCCTTGCCGACATCTGCTTCACGGCCAGGGCCTCACGCAGCCGGGACAAGGTCCGGCTGGCCGTCCGCGCCACCTCGACCGGCGCGCTCCGGGAGGCTTTGCACGCCTTTGCCCGGGGCGGGATGCCCGAGGGGATGCTGCTTTCCGGACATACGGAGGCGCGGGACGTGCCCGGCGACCTCATGGATGACGGACTCCAGCGGGTGGCCCTGGCCTACATGGCCGGTGACGACAAGGCATTGGACGCCCTCCAGGAAAAAGCCCTGCGTCTGGGCGCCCGTCGCGTCCGGCTTCCCCTGACTCCCTTCCAGCGCCGCCGCTTCTGGCCTGAAGAAGACAGCACCGGCACGGATGGCACCGGCCGTGAAGCCCTCTCCCATCCCGTGTGGCGCGAACGCTTCACAACTGCGGAAGGAAAGATCCTTTACGGGGGCCGCCTTGGCGGCAAGGAACTGGAACGCATGCGGGAACACCGGGTAGCGGGCAGGAGCATCGCCCCGGGCAGCCTGCTCCTCGAGCTCCTGCGCGCGGCCGCCGCCCGGGAATACGGCGCGGACTGCGGTCTCGGTCATGTGGCCCTGCTTCGTCCCCTGCCGCTGGACGGGGACCGGGACGTCTTTTTCCAGCTCATCCTGGAAGGCGACAGGGAACGGGGCGTCATGGAGCTCTTCACCTCTACCGCCCCCGAAGCTCCCGGGGCCTGGCACAGGACCGCGCGAGCCGGCATCGAAGGCCCGGCATGCTCCATGCCTGCGGCGGCACCGGCAAGCGACGAAGACATGCCCGAGGACATAGCGGCCTATTATGCCGCCATGCAGGGTCTTGGCGTCTCGTACGGGCCTTCCTTCCGCCTGTTGCGGGAGATCCGCAGCGGCCGGGGCAGGGCCAGGACCCGTGTCTCCTCCGGCAACTCCAGCGACGGTTGGGGCTGGGATCCCGCCCTGCTGGATGCCTGCCTGCAGGGTGTGCTCTCCTGCATCCCCCAGCAGGACAGGGATACGGACAGGATCTTCGTCCCGGCGGGTTGCCGGCATCTGGACCTGCCGGAACAGTGCCCCGCTGATGTGCAGGTCATGCTGGAGCTGCGGGAAAGCCCGGCCGAGGATCCCGGCGATACGGGCACGTTCCTGCTGGACGTCAGCCTTTTCGACGGCAACGGCGAAGCCGTCGGTCGCATGGAAGACCTGCGCATGAGTGCCCTGCCGCCTGAAAGCGTCGAGGAAGAGGCCGGCTCCCCGGAGGCCGCCCGTTACGCTGTCCGCTGGATCGAGGGGGAACAGCTCCCCGGCCGGGCCCGGCTGGACGGGCGCTGGCTCGTACTGGCAGATCCCGGCCCCCTGGCCGAGGCACTTGCGGCGCGCCTGGAATCTGACGGCTGCCACTGCCGCGTCCTTTCCCATGCGGAACGGGACGGCCTTCCTGCGGCTCTGGATGCCCTTGCTGACGGACAGGGCCGCCTGCATGTGGTGGATGCCTGGCCCCTGGGCGTCCCGGGCATGGCTGATCCTGACGGGACCTATGACCGCAGCGTGCTGCCCCTGCTGGAGATCGTCCGGCAGGCGCGGGCACGGGACATGGAGGCCCGCCTCGATCTCGTGATCCTCACAAGCGGGACTTTCGGCCCCGACATTGCGGCCGACGCCCAGGAGCGGCCGTTGCCCGGCCAGTCCCTCGTCTGGGGCCTCGGCCCGGTAGTGTGCATGGAGCATCCCGCCCTGCGCGTGCGCCTCATGGATCTTCAGCACCCGGAGGCCGACGATACCCTGTTCCGGGCCCTTGCCTGCGAAGACGGGGAAGACCGTCAGGCCTTGCGTGACGGCCGCCGCCTCCTGCCCCGCCTTGAAAGGGCGGACGACGGCCGGGACGACGGAGCGACAGGCCCCCGGGCCCTCGTCATGGAAGGTCCCGGTCTCGACAACCTGCGCTGGCAGCCGCTGGAGCGCCGCTCCCCGGAAGCGGGCGAGGTGGAAGTGGCCCTTGCGGCCTCCAGCCTCAACTTCCGTGACGTCATGATGGTCATGGGCATCTACCCCGGCGAAGAGACCGCCGTGGGCAGTGACGGGGCCGGCATCGTCACCGCTGTGGGTGACGGCGTCTCCGGCATCCAGGTAGGAGATCGCGTGGCGGTCAGCGCCTATGGTTGCCTGCGGACCCACATCACCCTGCCTGCCGCCATGACCTGCCCCCTGCCCGCGGACATCTCGTTCGAACAGGCCGCCGCGCTGCCCGTCGCCTACATCACGGCCTGCTACGGCCTTGAGGAGCTTGCCGGCATCCGCGCCGGACAGACCGTCCTCATCCACGCGGCCTCCGGCGGCGTGGGACTCGCCGCCATGGCAGTGTGCCGCAGGGCCGGTGCCCGCATCTTCGCCACGGCAGGCACCCCGGCCAAGCGGGAGCTGGTCCGATCGCTCGGGGCGGAACTGGTCATGGACTCCCGTTCCACCGGCTTCGCCCAGGAAGTCCTGGATGCCACCGGCGGCAGGGGGGTGGACATCATCCTCAACTCCCTGGCCGGCGAGGCGCAGGAAGCCTCCTTCCCGCTGGTGGCGGACAATGGCTGCTTCGTGGAGCTGGGCAAGAGCGGTCTGCGCCAGGCGGGCGACTACCGGACAGAACGCGGCCTCATGCGCTACCGTCCTTTGGATCTGGTGGAGCTGGGACGCGACCGGCCCGACCTGATGGCCGGGATCTTCCGGCGTGCCATGCGGGGATGCGCCCGGGGAGAGCTGGCCCTGCTGCCGGTCACGGTCTTTGCCGCCGACCGCCATGACGCTGCTTTCCGGCACATGATGCAGGCGCGCCACACGGGCAAGATCATCCTGCGCTGGCCCGCCGCCGTCCAAACCGGGCATTCCGCATGCTCCGGCACGGAACTGGTGAGCGGCGGCCTGGGCGGGATAGCCCTGCGCCTGTGCGCCGACCGCGTACGCCGGGGCTGCCGTCACCTGCTGTTGCTGGCCCGCCGCCAGCCTGCGGCGGAGGAAGCGGCCCTGCTGGAAGACCTGCGGCAACAGGGCTGCACTGTCCGTCTGGCCCTGGCCGACGTGTCCGACAGCAGCGCCCTGCGACATGCCGTGGACTCCGCCCTGAAAGACATGCCGCCACTGAAGCGCATCTGGCACCTGGCCGGGACGCTGGATGACGACAGGCTCCTCCGCCTCGACGCGTCGCGCTTCAAACGGGTCCTCGCCCCCAAGGCGGAGGGCGCCTGGAACCTGCACCGGCTCTCGCTGGACCACCAGCTGGAAGCCTTCGTCCTGTTCTCCTCCACGGCCTCCTTCCTCGGCCCCATGGGCATGGGCAACTACGCGGCGGCCAATGCCTTCCTTGACGAGCTCGCGCTGTACCGCCGCCATCTGGGCCTGCCCGCCCTCAGCATCAACTGGGGAGCCTTCCGTGATGCCGGCATGGCCGTACGTCAGGCCGACCTCCGCACCCTTTCCCGTTTAGGCATCCATACCGTTGCGCCCGAGGAAGGCTTTGCCGTCATGGAACGCCTCCTCTCCCGCGACGAGTGCAGGGCCGCCGTGCTGCATATGGACTGGCCCCGCTATGCCGCAGGCTACGACAGCGACCGTTTGCCGCCCCTGCTGCGATCGCTCTGCCCCGCCACAGCGGACGACAGCGAAGCCTCCGTATCGCCCGAAGCGGACAGCGCGGGCCGGGACAGCCGGGATGCCGTCATGCGGGCCGTCCGTGCCAAGGTGGCGACCATCCTGCGGACCGACGCCGCGAGCCTGCCCGGCGATGCCAACCTTATCGAGCTGGGCGTGGACAGCCTGCTGGCCCTGGACCTGTTCCAGTCGCTGGAAAAGCAGTTCCGCATCCGGGTGGACCGCAGCCTGCTGTTCAAGGAGCCTACCATCGATGCCCTGGCCTCCCGGATCGCCTCCCTGCTCGACGCCGGGAAAAGGGCTCAGGACGGGGACCTGCCCGTCATCCATCCCGACAGCGCCGCCCGTCATGAGCCCTTCCCGCTCATGGACATGCAACAGGCCTACTGGGTGGGCCGGACAGGCGCCCTCGTGCTGGGCAATGTCTCCTGCCACGTCTATCTCGAGCTGGAAACGGAGGATCTGGACCTTCCCCGCTGGGAGGCCTGCTGGAACAGACTGATCCGGCATCACGACATGCTGCGCTGCGTCATCATGGAGGACGGACGGCAACGCATCCTGCCCGAGGTGCCGCCCTTCACCGTCACGGTACAGGACGCGACGGGCCTGGATGCCGGGGTTGCCGAACAAATGGTGCTGGAATGCCGGGAACGCATGGGGCATGAAGTGCTCTCCGCGAAGGAATGGCCCCTGTTCCGTGTGGCCGCCACCCGGATGCCGGGCGGTTCCATCCGCCTGCACATCAGCCTGGACCTGCTGGTAGCCGACCTGCACAGCATGAACCTGATGATGAACGGGCTCGAAAGCCTCTACCGGTATCCTGAACGGGAACCGGCCCCCCTGGACCTTTCGTTCCGGGACTATGTGCTGGCACTGGAAGCCTTCAGGAAGAGCCCGCGCTACCGGAAGGACAAAGAATACTGGCTGGAGCGTGTCGCCGCCCTGCCGCCCGCGCCGGACCTGCCCCTGGCCGTCCCGCCCGCGCAGGTGGAGCGCCCGCGCTTCGTCCGCCATGCGGCGCAGCTCGACCGGAAGACCTGGGCGGACCTGCGCCAAAAGGCCGCCGCGCACGAGCTGACGGTCTCCGGCCTGCTGCTGGCCTGCTATGCCGAGGTGCTGGCCCGCTGGAGCAGCCGGGACGAGTTCACTCTCAATGTCACGCTTTTCAACCGGCTGCCCCTGCATCCCGAAGTCGGGGAGATCGTGGGCGACTTCACGTCCGTGAGCCTGCTTGCCTGCTCTTTCGACGGCACGGCATCCTTCCTCCGGCGCGCACGGGCCCTGCAGGCCCAACTGTGGGCCGACATGGATCACAGCACCTTCTCCGGCGTGGAGGTCATCCGCGAATGGAGCAGATGCACGGGCCGTTCCAGCGCCGACATCATCCCCATCGTCTTCACCAGTACCATCGGCTTCGGCGACGAGCACGGCACCCATCCGGCCCTGCGCACGTTCGGGCGCATGGTCTACAACATCACGCAGACGCCGCAGGTCTGGATCGACCATCAGGTCCGCGAGGTGGACGATTGCCTTGAGTTCAACTGGGATGCCGTGGACGAACTCTTCCCCGAAGGGCTCGTGGACAGCATGTTTTCCGCCTATTGTCGCCTGCTCCGGATGCTGGCCCGGGACGACAGGATCTGGCACCAGACCCATTTGCCCCTGCTGCCGCAGGAACAGCTGGGACGCCGCCGCACGGCCAACGCCACGACCCGGGAGTTCCCCCATGCGGGCCGCGGGACGCTGGACAGCCTTTTTGCCCGTTCCCTGCGAGATGCCCCCGGGGCCCTGGCCCTGGCGGACGGCGATCTTTGCCTGAGCTACCGGGATCTGGGCAGGGCTGCCGAGGCCCTTTGCGGCAGGCTCATGGCCCGGGGCTGCGGCCAGGGCAGCCTTGTGGCCGTCGTCAGCAACGGCGGCTGGGAAGAAGCGGTCGCGGCCCTGGCCGTGAGCAGTGCCGGAGCCGCCTACATGCCCGTGGATGCCGCTGTCCCCCCTGCCCGCCTCAAGCATCTGCTCGAATATTCCGGGGCCGGGGCCGTCCTGGTGCAGCGCCGCCATGCGTCCCTGCCCTGGCCCGCGGGCCTGCCCGTCATGGTCATGGATGAGGATTTATTGAAATCGAATTCCGAATTTGATTTCGAAAGATGCGTCAGCCGTCCTGACGCGCTGGCCTACGTCATCCACACTTCGGGCTCCACGGGCGCTCCCAAGGGGGTCATGATCCGCCACGAACGCGCCGTCAACACCATCAGGGCCGTCAACGAACTGACCGGGCTGCGGTCTTCGGACAGGGTCCTTGCCCTTTCGCGCTTCACCTTCGACCTGTCCGTCTGGGACATGTTCGGCCTGTTCGGCGCGGGCGGGGCCCTGGTCCTGCCGGATCCCGCCAGACGTCTGGAAGCGGCCCACTGGCTGGAGCTGATGCACCGGCATCAGGTGAGCATCTGGAACAGCGTCCCCCCCTTCCTCCAGATCCTTGCCGCCCATCTGGAACATCATCCCGCTGCCCTGCCGCCCTTGCGCTGCGCCCTGCTCAGCGGGGACTGGATCCCCCTGGGCCTGCCCGGACGCATCAGGGCCTTCTGGCCGGAGCTGCAGCTCTTCAGCCTCGGCGGCGCCACGGAAGCTTCCATCTGGTCCAATTTCTTCCCCGTGGAAGACGTCCTGCCGCAATGGAAGAGCATCCCTTACGGCAAACCGCTGGCCAACCAGAGGTTCTTCATCCTCGACCGCCACGGCAGCGATTGCCCGGACTGGGTCCCCGGCGAATTGCACATCGCCGGTGACGGTCTTGCCGACGGGTACCTCAAGGATCCCGAACGCACGGCCGAACGCTTCATACGCCACCCCGGCACAGGGGAAGACCTCTACGCCACCGGTGACCTGGGCTGCTACATGCCCGACGGCAATATCGAATTCCTCGGCCGTCAGGACAATCAGGTCAAGATCAACGGTTACCGGGTCGAGCTGGGCGAGGTGGAGAACACCCTCATGGAGCATCCTTTCGTGGAACAGGCCGCCGCCCTGACGGTCAGGGGCAGGCAGGCGGGCCAGGTGCTGGCCGCTTTCGTGGCCTGCCGGCCCGGCACGTCTCCGGCGCCGGAAGAGCTCCAGCAATGGCTGGCGGAGCGTCTGCCCTCCTTCCTGGTCCCCGGCATGATCCTGATGCGGGAAAGCCTTCCCCTGACCAGCTCCGGCAAAGTCGACAGGAAGAGCCTCGTACTCGACCCCGACCAGGAACTCCCCCGGATGAAGGGGGCACAGCCCGGATCTGAGACGGAACGGCTGGTGGCCGGAGCCATCGCGCATGTCCTGGGCCGCGACGACATAAGCATCGACAGCCGCTTCTTCGAGATGGGCCTGAGTTCCCTTGATCTTGTCGCCGTACAGGCCGCCCTCGGGGAACGCCTGGGCACGGATATCCCGCTCATGACCCTGCTCGAGCACACCAGCATCCGTGCACTGGCAGCCTGGCTGGACAACAGGACGCCGCGCACGACCGCGCAAGAGATATCCGCGCCGGAAGGCGGCGGGAGCGCCTCCGCCTTCGACCGCGGCATGGACCGGGCCGAACGGCGCATGCGCACCCGCTCCAGGCAACGGACCGGACGCTGATCCTTTCTCACCAACCCTTCAAAAGCGCCATGCGCACGAGGCATGCCATGCATCCACAAACGAACAAGGTCCCGGAGAACGCCATCGCCGTCATCGGCATGGACTGCCGGTTCCCCGGTGCCAATGATACCCGGCAATTCTGGAAAAACCTCGTCAGCGGGACCGAGTCCATCACCTTTTTCACGGACGACGAATTGCGCGGGGCAGGCATCCATCCGGAGACCATAGCCGACCCCACCTATGTCAGGGCCGCGGGCATCATGGAAGATGCGGAACTGTTCGATGCCGCTTTCTTCGGCTACACCCCGACAGAAGCCATCTGCATCGACCCCCAGCAATGCCAGTTCCTGCAGACCTGCTGGCACGCCCTGGAGGATGCCGGTTACAATCCCTATACCTATCCCGGCGCCGTCGCCGTCTTCGGCGGCACGCGCCTGAGCACCTACTACGTCAACTATATGTGCGCCGACCTGGCGGACTACGGCACGGCGCGCTTCATGCAGGGCCATATCGGTACGGACCGCGACCATCTGTGCACCCGCGTCTCCTACAAGCTCAACCTGCGGGGCCCGGCCTTCAACCTGCAATGCGCCTGCTCCACTTCCCTCGTCAGCGTGCATCTGGCCTGCCAGAGCCTGCTCAACGGCGAGTGCGACATGGCCCTTGCCGGCGCCAGCGGCATCGACATCCCGCAGGAGCACGGCCATTTTTACCAGGAAGGCATGATCTTTTCGCCTGACGGGCATTGCCGCCCCTATGACGCCCAGGCGGAAGGCATCGTCTCGGGCAACGGCGTGGGCGTCGTGCTGCTCAAACGCCTGGAAGACGCCCTGCGCGACCGCGACGACATCCACGCGGTCATCCTGGGGACGGCCATCAACAACGACGGCAATTCCAAGGTCGCCTATTCCGCGCCCAGCCTCGAAGGCCAGAGCGAAGTCATCGCCGAGGCCCTGGGCGTCAGCGGCGTCGATCCCGCCACCATCGCCTATGTGGAAGGGCACGGTACCGGCACCTATCTCGGTGACCCGCTGGAGGTCGAGGCCCTGAACCGCATCTACTCCCGCAACAACCCCGCACGCGGTTATTGCGCTCTGGGATCGGTCAAGAGCAACGTCGGCCATCTGGAAGTGGCGGCGGGGGTGGCCAGCCTCATCAAGGCCATCCTTTCCATCAAACACGCCCGGATTGCCCCTACCTGCCATTTCAACAGCCCCAACCCCCGTATCGATTTCGCGTCCACCCCCTTCTTCGTCAACAAGACGGCCATCGACTGGCCGCAGGGCTTCTCCCCCCGGCGCGCCGCCGTCAGCTCTTTCGGTGTGGGCGGGACCAATGCCCACCTGATCCTCGAGGAAGCGCCGCAGCGGGAAAGCTCCCGCAGTGCGGGGGCTGTCGCCAACCCTCTGATGGTGGTCTCCGCCAGGAGCGAAAAGGCCCTGAAGGAACTGGCAGGACGCTATGGGGAATTCCTGGCCGGGCAGGATGCCGACGGTCTCGATCTGGCCGACTTCTGCCATACCACACAGGAAGGCCGGGAACATCACGCCGTCCGTCTCGCCGTGGTAGGCGAGAGCCTGGAAGAACTGCGCTCCGGCCTTGACGCGGCGATGACGCACGAGGAGTGGACCACCACGAACACGGGCGACGAACACAGGCCCGTTTTCCTCTTCACCGGTCAGGGGGCGCAACGTTCGGGCATGGGGAAGGAACTCTACCAGGCGCAGCCGTGCTTCCGCGCGGAGCTCGACCGCTGCGCCCGCCTTTTCGACCCTCTGCTGCCCGAGCCCCTGCTGCGCGTCATGTGGGACGCCGACAAGGCCGCGCTGCTCGACAACACCGCCTTCACCCAGCCGGCCCTGTTCAGTCTGGAATATGCCCTTGCCCGGATGTGGCAGTCCTTCGGTATCCAGCCTCTGGCCGCTGCCGGGCACAGCATCGGCGAATATGTGGCCGCGACCCTGGCAGGCGTGTTCAGTCTGGAGGATGCCGCACGTCTTGTGGCCGCACGGGGGCGCCTCATCGCCTCCCTGCCCGCCGGGGGCGGCATGAGCGCCGTGCTGGCCTCCGAAAAGGACATCCTCGCCCTGCTCGCCGCCTGCGGCACGCCGGAACGGACAGGCATCGCCGCCGTCAACGGCTCCACGCAGACCGTCCTGTCGGGCCCGCTGGAAGACCTTGCCCGCATCGCCGACAAGGCCGGGAGCCTGGGCATCAGCATCCGTCACCTGCCGGTCTCCCATGCCTTCCATTCTTCCCTGATGGATCCCATCCTCGACGACTTCGCCCGTGTGGCCGAAAGCATCGCCTATGACGCCCCCGGCCTGCCCGTGGTCAGCAATGTCACCGGCCGGCTGGTCGGGCCTGCCGAGATCTCCGGGGCCGACTACTGGGTGCGGCATATCCGCTCCACCGTGCGCTTTTTCGACGGCTTCCGCACGCTGCGGGACATGGCTCCAGCGTCCTGGCTGGAGCTGGGCCCGTCCGGCGTGCTGACGGCCCTCTGCCGCCGTGAACAGGCCCTGGAGAACAGCGGGGAAGACGGCGTCTGGGTCGCCGCCATGCATGCCGGGACCCCGGAATGGCGCCAGACAGGCGAGGCCCTGGCCGCCCTCTACCGCAGTGGAGCGGATGTCGACTGGGCAGCATTTGCCCAGGACCAGCACTGGGGCCGCCTCCACCTGCCCCTCTACCCCTTCCAGGGGGAACGCCACTGGGTGGACGACTCGTTCCGCGGCATAGCCAGCGGAAGCACCGCCGCCCCGGCCGCCTCGCAGGACGACATCTGGCAGCGCCTGACCCGGGCTGCCGAATCCGCCTCCGGCGCTGAAGACGACCGCCCCGACGGCACCGAATACCGGGAGCATGCCCGGATGATCGAGACCTTCTGCTCCGGCTATGCCCTCGAGGCCCTGACGGATCTGGGGGCCTTCCCGGATGAGGGCTTCCATACCGCCCGGGACATCGCCGCACGCATAGGCCTGCCGGAACGGTTCGACCAGCTTCTTCCGCGCCTGCTGGAGAACCTGGCCGAACAAGGCCTCCTGGCCCGTGACGCCGCCGGCTCTTACGGCCGCCCGGCCGCTCCGGACAGGGATCTCAGGGATCGTGTGACCAGCCTGCTCGACCGGCAGGAGGCCTCCGGCCTCTCTGACCGTCAATCATAGGAAACATGGAGAAATGACCATGCCACAAGGATGCCATGAAAAACGTCAGGACCTTGTCCTGGACAACATCCCGCTGCTCTCGTTCATGAAACGCTGCGGCGAGAATTTCCGCGAGATACTGGGAGGCCGCAAGGATCCCAGACAGGTCATGTTCCCCGGCGGCAATCCTGACGCCGTGGAGAGCATCTACCAGGATACCCCGCAAAGCCGTTATTATAACGGGATCATGGCCAGGAGCCTGAAGGCCCTTGCCGATGCCCTGCCCATGGACCGCGCCCTCTCCATCCTGGAGATCGGCGCCGGCACGGGCGGGACGACCTCGGCCCTGCTGCCCGTCCTGCCCGCAGGACGCACCCGTTATGTCTATACGGACGTCTCCCCCCTGTTCACGGCCCGGGCCCGGGACCGCTTCGCCGCCTTCCCCTTCGTGGAATATGCCACGCTGGACATCAGCCGCGACCCGTTCCTTCAGGGCTTCCATGCCGACGAGTTCGATATCGTCGTCTGCGCCAATGTCCTGCACGCCACTGCCGACCTGACCGCCGCCCTGCGCCACATCAGCGCCGTGCTGGCCGCGGACGGCCTGCTCCTCCTGCGGGAGATCACCCTGCCCCGGCCGGCCATGGGCTTCGAGATATCCTTCGGCTGCCTGCTCGACAAATTGCGTGACGGGGAACTGCGCGGCGACAATCCCTTCCTGACCGCCGAGGGCTGGACCCGCCTGCTGGACACGGAAGGATTCGACAGGACGGCCTGCTACCCTGCCCCCGCCGACGGCGACCTTGACGAACATGTCATCATCGCCCGCAACGGCAACGGCAGCCGCCAGGCCTTCAGTACCGGGATCGCGCCCGCCCGGACGGACGCACCGGACGGAGACGACACGGGCCATATCCTGCTGGGACGGCGCCTCTCCTCCCCCCTGGCCGTGAGCCAGTATACGGCGGCGGTGAGCGGTACCCTGCAACCCTTCCTGGCCCAGCACCGCGTTTTCGACATCGTGGTCGTTCCGGGCACGGCGCATTTCGACCTGGCCGCCGCCGCGGGCATGGATCATTTCGGTACGGACCGTATCCGGCTCGAGAATGTGGTGCTGCGCGAGGCCCTCATGCTCGACGAAGGCGAACGCACCGTACAGGTCCTTGTCTCTCCCACGGAAAACGGGGCCGATTTCGAGATCTTCAGCCGGGGCGCCGGGCAAGGACAGGGGGAATGGCACCAGCATGTCTCCGGCCAGCTCGCCCCCGCCCACGAGCGCTCTGCCGAAAACGTCGACCTGGACCGCCTGCGTGAAGGTTGCGACGAGGTGGACGTACAGGCCTTTTACGAAAAATTCGATGCCTACGGGGCCGTGCAGTACGGTCCGGCCTTCCGCAGCCTGCGGCGCCTGTGGCGCACCCGGGGCGGAGCTGTGGCCGAAGTGGCCCTGGACAGCGCCGAACGCGGCAAAAAAGGCGGTTTCATCATCCACCCGGCCCTGCTCGACAGTTGCCTGCAAAGCATGGTCGCCGCTCTTGCCGCCACCGAGGATGACCTCACGGGCGACGGTTTCATGCCGTTCAGCGTGGAAAAAGTCATCTTCCACGGGCGTGCGCCCGAAACGGTCTGGTGCCGGGCCGTCATGAAGGAAGGCGACAGCTTCCGGCAGGAGATGTTCTCTGCCAGTTTCACCATCTTCACCCCCGAAGGCGAGCCCGTTTGCGAGATCGTCAACCTTACCATGCGCCGTACCAACAAGGAGACGCTGGAACTGCTCAAGGCCGGGCAGCGGCAGCATACCGACCTGTGCTATGACGTGGTCTGGCGCCAGGCCCTGATGCCGGAAGCCGGGGACGCTGCCGGGCACTGGCTCATCCTGGCCGGTCGCGATACGGATTTTGCCCGTGCCCTCGCCCGTTCGCTGGAACAGCAGGGCGCTACGGCCATGCTCGCGGCCTGCGCCGGTACGGGACATCCTGACGGCATGGCTGCCGTCGATCCCGGCGATGCCGACGCCTTCGCCCGCCTGATCCGCGACTGGCGGCAGGGCGGCACGCCCCGGGGCGTCGTGTTCCTCTGGGGCCTGGACTGCTACGAGACCGACTTCCTGGGCAGCGGCGGCGAAGCTCCCTTCAAGAACCATACGGCCCAGGCCTTCCTGCATCTGGCCCAGGCTCTGGCGGCACAGGAGGACGGCCCGTCCGTGCGCCTGGCCGTGCTGACCTGCCAGGCACAGGCCGCCCGCGCTTCGGATCAGCCCGTCCCCGCGCAAAGCCTGCTCTGGGGCCTGGAAAAATCCGTGGCCAACGAACTGGGCAACATCGCGCCGGTCATCATCGACATGGACCCCGTGGCCGCTCCCGAGGCCCAGCTTTCCACCCTGTGCGGCCTGCTGACCGCCCGCGGATACAAGGAAGACAAGCTGGCCCTGCGCGGCGGCAGCCTGCTGGCCCCCCGTCTGGTACGCGGCCTGCCTGCCGCCCGCCAGGTGCGCAACGCCCCGCTGGCCCGTCCCGAAACGCAGGCCTACCATCTGGATCTCGGCGGCGCGGGCATCGAGAACATCCGGGTCGCCCCGCTGCAGCGGCGCCTTCCCGGGCCCGGCGAGATCGAGATCGCGGCCGAAGCCTACGGCATGAACTTCCAGAACGTCATGGTAGCCATGGGCGTGGCCGACAAGATCAGGACCCTGGTGTTCGACTGCGCGGGCACGGTCTCCGCCGTTGGTGAAGGCGTGACCCGCTTCAGCCCCGGCGACCGGGTCTTCACCACCGTGTACGGCCCCTTCGCTTCCCACGTCTATGCCCGGGAAGCCTTTGCGGCCTCCATACCGGAAGGCATGCCGTTCACCGACGCTGCGGTGATCCCCACCGTCTTCATGACCGCCTGGCAGGCGCTCGTCCATGCGGCACGCCTCCAGCCCGGCGAACGGGTGTTGCTGCACTCGGCCACAGGGGGCGTGGGCCTTGCCGCCATCCAGATCGCCAGGGCACGCGGCGCGATCATCCTTGCCACGGCGGGCACGGAGCGCAAACGCGCCCTGCTGCGCTCCATGGGTATAGAGCACGTCTTCTCCTCGCGCTCCACGGCCTTCGAATCCCGGATCCTCAAGGCCACGGGCGGACAGGGCGTGCACGTGGTTCTCAACTTCCTTACCGGCGAGCTGGCCGACAGCAGCATGCGCTGCCTGACGGAAGGCGGCCGTTTCATCGAGATCGGCAAGACCGATCTGCGCACGCCCGCACAGGTGGCGGCCATCCGTGACGATATCGAATACCACATCGTCGACCTTGAAAAACTGGGCAAGGAGGACGAGGCGCAGATGCGCGGCATCTTCGCCGCCGTCATGGAAGGTTTTGCCGCCGGGCACTACACCCCCATAGCCCGGCGCGTCTTCACCATGGATGCCGCCAGGGACGCCTTCCGCTACATGCTCGAAGGACGCCATATCGGCAAGGTCGTCGTACGCAACGACTTTGCCCCCAGGCACGAAGGCATCCGCCGGGAGGCGGCCTATCTCGTCACTGGTGGCCTGAGCGACCTGGGCCTGGCGCTGGCCGCCCACCTGGCTGCCCGCGGTGCCGGACAGGTATGGCTGCTGGGACGCCGCCTGCCTGAGGCCGGTTCCGCCGGCGCGGCCGCGGTGGAAAAGATCGCCGCCACAGGATGCGATGTCCGCCTCCTGCAAGTGGACGTGACGGACAGGGCCGCCCTGGCCGAGGCGTTCGGCACGCATCTGCTGCCCTCTCCCATGCCGCTGGCGGGCGTCTTCCATCTGGCCGGCCTGCTGGACGACGCGCCCCTGTCCCGTCTCGACTGGGCCCGCTTCAATACCGTCCTCTCCCCCAAGGTGGACGGCAGCTGGTTCCTGCATGAACTGACACGCGATCTGGCGCTCGACCACTTCGTGGTCTTCTCCTCCATCGCCTCGGTCTTCGGTACGCACGGCCAGGCCAACCACGTGGCCGCCAACACGTTCATGGACGCCCTTGTGGCTGCCCGCCGCGCTGACTTCCTCCCCGGCCTCAGCATCAACTGGGGAGCCTGGGGCGAGCTGGGGACCGTGGTGCGCCTGGGCATCCTCGACCGCATCCGCCAGCAGGGCGTAGAGGGCTTCGATACGGCCACAGGACTTGCCGTCCTCGACAGGCTCATGGCGTCCGGCGAGGGGAGCAAGGTCGTCACCCGCATGGACTGGAACCGGATGCTGCCCATCCTGCAGGCCACTGCCGGCGCCGCCATGTACGAAGAGCTCCGGCACAGCCCCGCCGCCGCTGCCGCCCGCCCGGCCGAGACCGCGGGCAACAGCAGGCTTGCCGCGGAACTGCGCGCCCTTCCCATGAGCGGAAGGGAAGAACGGTTGCGCGCCTATCTCAAGAAAGAGATCGCCGGTTTCCTGCGCCTCGAAGAGGATGCCATCCCCGAGGATGTCAACCTGACCAGCCTGGGCATGGATTCGCTCATCAGCCTCGACCTGTTCCAGCGTATCAGCCGGGATCTGAAGATCCGCATCGCGCCGCACGAAGTCTCCGCCACGCCCACGGTGCAGGCCATGGCGGCCAGGTTCGCCCGTGACCTCGGCCCGGCCTCCGGCGAAGAGGAAACGGCACCGGCCGTGCAGTCCGGCACCCCCGCCACGAAGGAGGAAGGCGCCGGCCTTTCGGCCCTGCTCGTCCCCGCGCCGGAAGAGGCTTTCGAGCCCTTCCCTCTCTCGGACATGCAGCAGGCCTACTGGATAGGCCGCGACCAGTCCGGCCTGGCCCTCGGCGGCGTCAGCTGCCACTTCTACTTCGAAGCCCAGGCCCAAGGCCTGGACGCCGACCGCTATGAAGAGGCCTGGAACCGTCTCATCCTCCGCCAGCCCATGCTGCGTACGATCATCCTCGACGGCGAACGCCAGCAGGTGCTGGAGAAAGTCCCGCATTACACCATCCGGCGGCATGACCTGCGCCAGAGCTCTCCGGAGGAAGCCGCGGCCCACTTCGAGCGCATCCGCATGGAGATGTCCCACGAAGTCCTGGACGTGGGCCGCTGGCCCAACTTCCGGGTGGAGGTTTCCCTGCTGCCCGATGATGCCTTGCGCATCCACCTCAGCTTCGACCTTATCCTGAGCGATTTCCACGGCATCAGCCAGATGCTCGCCGAGCTCTCGCTCATCTACAATGGCCAGGAGGACAAGCTCCCTGTGCTGGACATCACCTTCCGGGACTACCGTCTGGCCGAGGAACGCTACCGGGCCACCGGGATCTATGCCAGGGACCGCGACTACTGGCTCGCCCGTCTGGATGACCTGCCCGCCGCGCCGCGGCTGCCGCTGGCCACCAGCCCTGCCGCCATCGACCGCCCCGTCTTCAGCCGCAGGATGACGACCCTCGACAAGGAGACATGGCAGCGCATCAAACAGCGCGGCGACGCCCGCGGCCTGGCCCCCACGGCCGTGGCCCTGGCGACCTTCGCCGAAGTCCTGGGGTGCTGGAGCGAAGAAAAGCGCTTCTGCATCAATCTGACCCTGTTCAACCGCCTGCCCCTGCATCGTCAGGTCAATGCCCTGGTCGGCGAATTCACCTCCAACAGCCTCCTGGCGGTGGACCTGACGCAGGGCGGGAGCTTCGAGACCCGGGCTGGACGGCTGTGGAGCCGCCTGTGGGACGACATGGAACACCGTTCCTTCAGCGGCATCCGCGTCCTGCGCGAACTGGGCCGCAGACGCGGCACGGCGGCGGGCATCATGCCCGTGATCTTCACCAGCGCCCTGTCCATGGAATCCTCTTCCGGCACCTTTGCCCTCGGGCAGATGGGGCACGAGGTCTACAGCATCTCCCAGACCCCGCAGGTCTGGCTCGACCATCAGCTGTTCGAAGTGGACGGCGAGCTGCGCATCGTCTTCGACTATGTACGCGATCTCTTCCCTGACGGGATGATCGATGCCATGTTCGAAGCCTACGCCGAGGCCCTGCGCCGCCTCTCCCGTGACGATGCGGCCTGGGGCGATGCCGTGCCGGTACGCCTCCCGGCATCGCAGCTTGCCGTACGCGCGGCGGTCAACGACACGGCCCTGGACATGCCCGGCGAGCCCATGTTCGCCCCCTTCCTGCGCATGGCGGGGTCCCGGCCTGATGCCACCGCCGTCATCAGTGCGGACAGGACCCTCTCCTACGGCGAGACCGAACGCCTGAGCCGCTCCCTGGCCCGGGAACTGGACGCGGCCGGGGTACGGCATGGCGACCGGGTCGCCGTCCTTCTGCCCAGAGGCTGGGAACAGGTCGTGGCCGTCCTGGGCATCCAGCGCGCCGGGGCCGCCTATCTGCCGCTGGACACCGGCCAGCCCGATGCCCGTATCGCCACCATCCTGGCCGATGCCGGCGTGCGTGTCATCGTGGGCCGTTCGGACGCCGCGCCCCTGCCTGAAGGCATCCGCCTCGTGGCGGCAGACCTGCTGGCCGAAGCGGGCGAGGACGAGCTCCCGCCGCAGGTGGATATCGCCCCCGACGATCTTGCCTACATCATCTATACCTCGGGCTCCACGGGGACGCCCAAGGGGGTCATGATCTCCCACAGGGCGGCCATGAACACCATCCTTGACGTCAACCGGCGGTACGGCGTGGATGCCGGGGACCGCATCCTCGCCCTCGCCCGTCTGTCGTTCGACCTTTCCGTGTACGACATCTTCGGCCTGCTGGCAGCCGGCGGCGCCGTCGTCATCCCGGACGAGGAAGAGAGCCTGCAGCCCCAGGCCTGGGTCCGCCTGCTGCATGAGCACCGGGTCAGCCTGTGGAACTCCGTCCCGGCCCTCGGCCAGCTGCTGGCGGATGCCGCGGCCGAAGGGGAAGGACAGCCCCTGCCCCTCCGCCTGGCCATCTTCAGCGGCGACTGGATCCCGCAATCCCTGCCGCCGCGCCTGAAGCAGCTCGTCCCGGGCATCCGGGTCATGGCCATGGGCGGCGCCACCGAGGCCTCCATCTGGTCCAACTTCCACGAGACGGGCCCGGACGATGCCCGCTGGGCATCCGTGCCTTACGGAAGACCGCTGGCCAACCAGGCCTTCGCCGTCCTTGATGACCGCCTCCAGCCGCGTCCCGACTGGGTCGCCGGAGACCTTTACATCAGCGGAGACGGCCTGGCCCTCGGTTACTGGAACGATCCCGAAAAGACGGCCGGAGCCTTCCTGCCGGCCGGGGACGGGCATCCCCGTCTCTACCGCACGGGAGACACGGCACGCTACCACGACGACGGCACCCTCGAATTCCTCGGCCGCAAGGACGAGCAGGTGAAGATCCACGGCTACCGCGTGGAACCGGGCGAGATCGAATCCGTGCTCAAGGCCCATCCTGCGGTGAACAATGCGGCCGTCCTGCTCCACAAGGGCGCGGAAGGCGAGCTGTCGCTGGCAGCCTATGTGGAAGCCGATCCCGGACACCGGGGCGAGATCGTGCGGGAAGAACGCGCCGCAAGCCGTCTGGAGGACGGGCTCCCGCTCCGGACGGACGGCCGGGAAGGCCTTGACGAGGAACGCTTCCTGCCTGTCTGGGACAAGATGAAGGAACTCTATGCGGCTGCCGTCACCGCGGCCCTGGAAGAGCTCGGCTTTTTCGGGCACGGCTACCGTGACACGGAGACCTTCCTGCACGACAGCGGCATCAGTCCCCGCTACGGGCGCTGGCTGGCGCGGGCCGTGAAGGCCCTGCACGATCTGGGCCTCGCGGACAGGGACGGGGACGGCGTATGGCAGCGTCGCGGCACGGCTCCCGACAGGGAAGCCTGCCTGGCCTTCTGCGCCGACAGGGCCGGAGAACTGGGCTACAGCCCGCAGGAGATGGCCCTGCTGGCCCGCACCGTGCGCGAGCTCCCCGCCATCCTCAGGGAAGACGTGCACTCGGCGGAATTCTACACGTCCGCGGAAGTGCCCGGCTTCTATCAGAAGATCTTCGGCGCCAGCAACCGGCTGACGGCGGATCTGGTGACCGGGCTGGCGGCGGCTTCCGGGAACGGTTTCCGCATCCTCGAAGTCGGCGGCGGCTACGGCACCGTGACGCGCTTCGTCCTGCCCGGCCTGCCGGACGACGGCGTGACCTATGACTTCACGGATATCTCCCCCTTCTTCCTGAACAGGGCCCGCGAGGAGTTCGCCGGTTATCCCTTCGTCAACTACCGTCTGCTGGACCTTGATGAGGATCCCCGCCTCATGGGCTTCGAGCCGCATGGCTATGACCTCATCCTTGCGGGCAATGTCCTGCATGACGCGGCAGACATCAGGCGGAGCCTGAAGTACCTGGCGGGCCTGCTCAAGCCGTCCGGGGTCCTGCTCATGCAGGAGGAGACCGTCTTCCAGCTGCCCTTCGACCTGAGCATGGGGCTCCAGCAGGGCTTCGACAGCGCCCGGGACGAGGAATTCCGTCCCGAGCAGCCGCTGCTGACCCGTGAACTGTGGACGAAGGCGCTGACGGAGGCGGGCCTTTCCCGGCCGTCCTTCCTGATGCCCCCCGCTTCCCTGGAAAGCCGTCTGGGGCTGGAGGTCATCCTCAGCGAAGGCCCGTCGTCCGTGGCACGCTTCACGCCCCGTCCTCTGGAAGACCATCTGCGCGGGCACCTGCCTGCCTGGATGATCCCCGTCTCGTGGACGCTGCTGGACAGGATGCCCCTGACCCGCAACGGCAAGGTGGACAGGAAACGCCTGTCAGGCGGTGCCGTACGGCAGCGCCCCCGTACGGGCGTCACCGCCCGGACCAGGACGGAACAGGCCGTGGCCGCCATCTGGAAAAACGTCCTCAGGGTGGACGACGTGGGCGTGACGGACAGCTTCTTCCTGAGCGGTGGGGACTCCCTCTCCGCTTTCCAGCTGCTCCGGCAGCTGGAGCGGGAGTTCGGTTGCCGTCTGACCCTGCGTGACCTGCTGCAGGCCCCCACCGTGGCCGCACAGGCCGCCCTCGTGGACCACAAGCCGGGTGCCTCTGCCGGCGAACTGGTCTGCCTGCATGACGCTGACGGCCCCGCGACCGTGTGCATGATGCATCCCGTGGAAGGCCTCGTGAACGCCTATGCCCCGCTGGCCGCCAAGCTCGGAGAGGTCTCCTTCCATGCCCTCCAGAGCGCCGGTCTTGATGGTGGTCCCCTGCGTACCGCCTTCCCGGACATGGTCACCGCGGCCCTGGAGGCCGTGGAGGGGCTCCCGCGGCCCCTGCTGCTGGGCGGATGGTCCATGGGGGCCTTCCTGGCCTGGGAAACGGCCCGCCGTCTGCTGGCCGGCGGCCAGGGGGAACACCTGCTGCCGCTGGTCCTGCTCGATCCGCCTTCAAAGCCCGCCTGGGACAACCTCTATGACAGCCGCGCCCATGATCCTGCCGCCCTGCTCGGGCTGGTGGCCCCCGCGCCCCAAAAGGCCCTTGCGGCCCTGGGCATGAGCGAAGGGGACCTGGCCGCACTGGACGCCCCCGCACGGGCCCGCGTCCTGGCCGAGGCCCTGCGCAGCAGCGGACAGCTTGCCGTGGAAAAGGACGACCTGGAAATGGCCGGACGGGTCATGGAGATCATCGACGCCAACCTCAGGGCCCTGCGCTCCTATGCGCCGCAGCCCCTGGAAGGCCTGCCCGTGCTCTACGTCCGCAGCAACAGCATGGAAGAGGACGACGCCCGCACGGCCTACTGGCGCGGACTGGCGGGATCGGGCTTCGAGGAGCTGGCCGTGGATGCCGACCACTGGAACCTGCTCCATGATCCCGGCAGCGTGGATGCCATCGCCGCCAGACTGGCCCGTCTACTGAAAAAACACGCCTAACCGGTCTGCCCGTGCCGGGGACGACCCGGCACGGGCAGCATGACGACAAGGAGGAACCATGGATACTGGCAAATGGCTCGCGGGGCCGCAGGAGATTTCCGGGAACGCCGGCGCCTCCCCCGCCCGGCCGAAGATGTTCTGTTTTCCCCATGCGGGAGGCGGCGCTTCTTTTTACCGCAACTGGGAAAGGAACCTCCGGGGCCTGGCCGATGTCCGGGCCGTGCAGCTGCCCGGTCGCGAGGAACGCTTCCGCGAACCGCGCTATTACAGCATCCACCGTCTGGCCGATGCGTTGTTCGAAGCCGAGGAAGGCCGCGGCTGGTTCGACGGCGCCTGCATCCTTTTCGGCCACAGCATGGGGGCCAAGATCGCCTTCGAGGTGGCGCGCCGCCTTGTCCTCCAGGGCCGTCCGCCCGCTCTGCTGCTGGTCTCGGGGAGCCGCCCCGTCCACATGCCGCCCCGCAAACTGCTCAGCGACCTTCCCGACGAGGCTTTCGACGCGGAATTGCGGCAGCTGGCAGGGACCCCGGAAGAGATCCTGCGCGAGCCGGATCTCATGCGCATGTTCCGGCCGCTGCTGCGGGCGGATTTCGCCATGGACGAAAGCTATGTCTGCGATGCCTGCCTGGATGTGCCCCTGTGCGTCTTTTCCGGGGATGCCGATGACGAAGTCTGCCGGCAGGACCTCGAAGCCTGGCGGGAACAGACCCGCGGGGCGTTCGCCGCGCACATCCTGCCGGGCGACCACTTTTTCCTCAAAAAGGACGAGGACACCTTCCTGATGCTCCTGCGTGAGGAACTCGGCCGCATGCTGGAGCAGACCCGATGAAGGAGTCCCGCGCCCTGACCCGCGCCCGCACGTTCGTCGGCTTTCTGGAGACCTGGCGCTACGGCGTCCTTCTGCTGGTGGCCGTGCTCACGTTCGGGTCCCTTTTCCTGATGCGTGACCTCCGCTTCGACAACTCCGATGAATCCTTCTTCACGGACGACGATCCCGCCGTCGTGGCCATCGAACGCTTCCGGGAGCTCTTCGGCAATGAAGACTTCGTCTATGTGGCCGTCAGGAACGGCGGGGACATCTTCGACCGTGACACGCTGCGACTCCTGGATTCCCTGGCGCTGGCCCTGGAAAAGGACGTGCCCCACATCAGGGAGGTCAAGTGGCTGGGGTCGGCGGAATACATCCGCGCTCACGGGGACGAGGTCATGGTGGGTCCCGGCCTCGAAGAGATCCCTGATGATCCCGAGGCCATCAGGGCATTCAAAAAAGAAGCTCTGGCCCTGGACGACTTCGTGAACGTCCTGATCTCGCCCGACGCCACCATCGCCACCATAGTGCTCGAATGCGAACGCTATCCCGACGGGGCCGACGACCCGCGCAAAGACATCGCCCCGGCAGTGTACCGCGTCCTGCAACGGCCGGAATTCGCCTCTCTGGAAACCCATCTGGCCGGGCCGCCCGTCCAGGACTACGAAAGCGACAAGATCACCCGCAAGGAGACCGTCAAGCTGACCCTGGTCTGCCTGATGCTCCAGGCCCTGCTGCTGTTCCGCATGGGCAACGGCATCCGGGCCGTCATCGCTCCCGTGGCCGTGATCTGCATCAGCATCATCCTGACCATGGGCATCATCAGCCTGGCGGGCTGGACCGTTTCCATGATGGACATCATGCTGCCCACCATGCTCTTTTCCGTCTGCATCGGGGACACGGTGCACATCATCGCCGGGTACCACCTGCACCGCAGTCGGGGGACCGTCCATCATGAAGCCATGGTCGAGACCATGCGGGAGGTCTTCATCCCCTGCCTGTTCACGTCGCTGACGACCATGATGGGCTTCCTCTCCTTCCTCACCACGGACATCATCCCCATACGCATGGCCGGCATCTACTCCGCCATCGGCGTGGCCATCGCCTTCGTCCTGGCCATCACGCTGACGCCCATCGCCTACATGATCCGCCCGGAACAGGAGGCGACCATCCGGCGGGGCGTCCATGACCGTCTGCTCTGCCGCCTCGATGCGGCCCTGCAAGGACTGGCCCGCTGGTCCATCGATCATGCGCGTCTCGTGATCGTCTTTTTCCTCGTGACGTCCCTGGCCGGTGCCTGCCTGTACCAGCGGGTCGTGGTGGAAACGAACACGGTCAAGGACATCAGCACCTCGGAAAAACTGCGCCGGGACTCCGACTTTTTCGATACCTTCATGGGCGGCTCCATGTCCCTGGAGATCATGGTGGACAGCGGCAAGGCCAACGGCGCCCGCGAGCTCCGTTTCCTGCAGGACATGGAGCGCCTGCAGCGCCACGCCGAAAGCCTGCCCGGCACCGTCAAGACCCACAGCATCGTGGACATCATCAAACGCATCAATGAAGTCCTGCACGGGGATGACGGGGCCTTCCACCGCCTGCCGGATTCCCAGGAGCTGGCCGGCCAGTACCTGTTCTTCTACGAAACGTCGGGCGGGAAGAACCTGGACAGGGAGCTGAGCCTGCTCAGCGATGTGGCGCGCATCCATATCCAGACACGGAATATGGGCACCCAGGAAGTACGGGCCTTCATGCAGGAGATGGATGCCTTCGTCCGCGACCGGCTAGGCGGACGGCTGCGCGTGGAATACACGGGCCAGATGGCCTGGCTGACCGCCGTGGCCGATTATGTGGGTTCCGGCCAGGCCGCCAGCCTTGCCAGCGCCGTCATCACCATCGGCCTCATGATGATCCTGTGCCTGCGCTCCGTGGTGCTGGGCTGCATCAGCATGCTGCCCAACATCGTGCCCATCCTCATGCCCATGGGCCTCATGGGGCTTGCCGGTATCGACCTGAGCCTTGTCCTGATGATCTTCTCCTCGGTCATCATCGGCGTATGCGTGGACGACACCACCCACTTCTACGTCACCTTCCAGCGCATGTTCGCCCGCAAGGGGAGCTATCGTGAAAGCCTGCTGGCGACCGTGCGCACGGTAGGACAGCCCGTCACCTTCACGACCATATCCCTCATGCTGGGATTCCTGGTCTTCACGCTTTCTGCCGTCAGGACCACGGGGCAATTCGGCATCCTTGGGGCAGCGGCCTTTTTCTGGGGCTGCCTCGCCGACCTCACCCTTTCCCCGGCCCTGCTCTCCTTCCTCAAGCCCCTGGGCAAGGAACACGAGCCGCAGGTCCGTGCCTGAGCATCACCATCATCCCGAAAGGAGAACTCCATGACCATCGCATCGCACAGACTCTTTGCCCTTTTCTTCTGCACGCTGCTCCTTGCCGGCAGCGCCCAGGCCGCTCCCGCGATCACAGACCCCGTCAAGGCGGGCTACGATCTGGCCGTCCGGATGGACCAGGTCGACACGAGCCAGGACTCCTACAGCGAAGCCGTCATGAGCATCAACCGCGGCGGCAAGGTGCTGACGCGCTCCTTCAAGACCTATTCCAAGCATTTCGGCAAGGACGGCAAAGACGAATACAGCCTGATCGTGTTCGACAGGCCCGCCGACGTCAACGGCACCAAATATCTCGTCTGGAGTTACCGCGGCCTGGAGCAGGATGACGACATGTGGGTCTACCTGCCGGCCGAGAGCCTTGTCCGCCGCATCAGCGGTTCCAGCAAGTTCGCCTCATTCATGCGCAGTGACCTCTCCAATGAAGACATCCAGAACCTCGATGACGTGGACGAGTACGACTACCTGCTGCAAGGCGAGGAGAACGTGGACGGCATCGACTGCTATGTCCTGGAACGCACCCCCAAAAAGGGGAAAGAGACCCAGTATTCCCGCCAGGTGCAGTGGGTGCGCAAGGATACCCTGCTGCGTTTGCGGGCGGACTACTATGACAAGAAAGACCGTCTGGTGAAAAAACTCTTCTTCTCCCGCCAGGAAAAGATAGACGGGATCTGGACCGTGACGCAGATGCGCGTCGAACGCCCCAGGGAAGGCTCCTTCACCGTCATCGACTGGTCCAACCTGCGCTATGACGTCGGCCTGAGCGACGCCTATTTCGAGCACAGCGCCCTGCAGCGCTAGCTCCGTCCTTCCGGGAGGGGCCTCCACGGCCCTTCCCGGTTCCCCGCCCCGGCAGACCTTCTCCACAACCTTTCCCGTCGGATCGCCCACCATGCCCTTTGCCAGTTTTCCCCGCCCCGCAGCCGAAGGCATGCGCCTGTGCCGCTCTGTCCGCTTCCGTACCGCGGCCATGCTGCTGGCTGCCGCCCTGCTGCTCTTCCCCTCCCTTTCCCGAGCGGACGGGGACAAGCCCCTCATGCCGGACTGGCTGAAACTGTCCGGCAGTCTGCAAACGACCTACCGTCAGTCGCCCTACAAGGCGACCCCCCTGTCCGCGGCCCAGCGCTTCCGGCTCGAAGCCAATATCAACCAGGACTCCTGGATACGGGGCTACGTCAGCGGCCATGTGGATGCCGACCTTTCCGTGCCCGGGCGCCGGGACTCCGAGGAACCCATCGTGACGCCCGAACTGGGCGAGGCCTATGTGACCCTGGACTCCCGGTATCTGGACCTCATCATCGGCATGCAGCAGATACGCTGGGGAGAAGCCGACAGCCTGAGCACCTTCGACATCATCAATCCCGTGGACTTCCGCAACCCCATCGCCACAGCCCGCAGCAGCCAGAGGCTTTCGGTGGGGGCCGTCGACCTGCGGGCCAACCTCGACGGCGCGGGCCTGCTCGACCTTGTGCTCATCCCCTTCCCCCGTTTCAGCCGCTTGCCCGAATACGGCTCGCCCTGGGAAGACAGCTCGCTGCGGACCCTGCGCCAGTACGCCCGTGCGGGTTTCGTCCGCCGCCAGCGTGAGGACGGCCCTTTCGAGCCGGAAGCGGCAGCGCGGCTCAAATTTTTCCGCCCGGGCTATGACGTGGCTTTCCTTTTTTACCGGGGCTACGAGCACAAGCCTCTCTACACGGCCAGTCTGGACAGGCAGCGCATGCAGGCCCTGGTGAAGGAGATCTACGAGCCCTATACGGCGTTCGGCATCAATACCGCCGTATCCCTGTGGGACTCCACCTTCCGGGGCGAATTCACCATCAAGGCGGGCTATCCCTTCCAGTCCGACGAGATCACGGTGGAGCGCCGCACGGACTACGAGGCCATCCTCGGATGGGACAGGAATTTTCTGACAAACCTGAACGTCAACCTCCAGGCCTTCTTCTTCAGCCACGACGGCGATGCCGTGCCCGGCAAGGACAGGGACCGCTACGGCATCAGCTGGTCCGTCTCCGACAAATTCCTGGACGAGAGCCTGACGGCCGGCATACGCGGGGAGCTTTTCGCCAGCAACGGGGATTACTGCGTGGAGATCTTTTCCGAATACGAATACAGCGACGACCTGCACTTCCTGGCCGGCTACATGCTTTTTGGCGGCGACCGCCGCAACGACCTTGGCCAGTATGACAGGAACGACCATCTCTATCTCGGCGTCCGGTACTCGTTCTGAGCCCCAAACGGATGCCGATCCACGGAGCTGCCATGAAAATAGAAGCGTGCCTCACGGACGATATCGCCAGAACGCTCCTCATCCCCTTGTGGTGCTGCGCCACCCCCTGCCGGGCCAACCCGCAGGCCGCCTACGACCCCGTCGCCGTGGACGTTCTGAAACAACTGGACTTCGATTTCTCGGAGATCAGGAGATCCTTCAAGGAATACGGCCAGGTCTGCTGCCTGGCCCGCGAGATGAACATCGATCGCACCGTCCGGGATTTCCTTGCCCGCCACCCCGAAGGAACCATCATCAACCTGGGCTGCGGCCTCAGTACCGCCGTCTACCGCAAGCCCCCTGCCGAGGCTGTCTGGTATGATGTGGACCTGCCGGAAGTCATCCGGGCCCGGCAGGCGCTCCTGCCGCCTGCCAAAGGGCACAGGCTCCTAGCACGGGACATTTTCGATCCCCTCTGGCCGGATGCCGTGGAGGCCCCAGGGCAACGGGGCGTCCTCCTTCTGGCAGCTGGAGTGTTCCACTATCAGCCCACGGACCTGATGGGGGCGCTGTTGCCCTTCCTCAGCGGGCGTTTTCCCGGGGGGACGCTTTTTTTCGATGCGGTGTCCTCCCTCGGCATGCGCATCAGCAACCGCTATGTGGCCCGCTCCGGCAACAGGAATGCGCCCATGACGTTCTGCATCGACAAGGTCCCGGCCCTGGCCTCCCTGTCCCCCCGTTTCGCCGCCGTGAGCGAAACTCCTTTCTTCCACGGCCTGCCGTTGAGCGGCCTGACGCTGTCTACGCGTGTGAACATCGCCATCGTGCAGCTCTTCGGCATGCTCAAATATGTCACCATCCGCTTCCGGGAGTTCCTTTGATGACCACTGGTGTCCTCTGTTCCGGCCGCAAACGTGTGTACCGCTCGGCCGCCATCCATCTCTGGCGGTTCAGCCTGGCCCATGCGGAGAACGGCATTTCCTGGGCGCGCCCCCTTCTTTCCCCCGAGGAGCTGGAACGCGGGGCCCGTTTCTGCAGGCCCCGCGACGGCAGCCGCTTCCTTCTCTGCCGGGCCTGCGCAAAGACCATCCTTGCCGCCCACAGGCCGGATGTCCGGGCTTGCGACATCGTTTTCTCCTACGGTCCGTGGGGAAAACCCTGCTGGCGCGACCTTCCCTTCAGCATCTCCCACAGCGGTACGGAAGCCCTGCTGGCCGTCTGTGAGGGCTGCCCCATCGGCTGTGACATCCAGTGGACGGGGAGCGCTGTGGATGCACGCGGTATCGCGGACTTTTTCCATCCCCGGGAACGCCTGGCCCTCGATGCGCTGCCCCCGGACGATTATGCCCGCGGCTTCTATCGCATGTGGGTCAGAAAGGAAGCGGTGATGAAAGCATGCGGCAAGGGGCTGGGCACCGGTCTGGACAGGGTGCTCGTCTCCGCTGAGAGCGGAGGGCACCATGCCAGCATCCAGGAAGCCCTTCCGGACGAAGGCGAACACTGGTGGGCCCCCTGCGCCATCGGCCGGGATGGTTATGCCGTGGCTCTGGCCATCCCGAAGAACGAAGCCCCCCGCCCCATCATCCGGCATCGTCTGGAGATTCCCTTTCGCTGAAAGCCCCAGGGAACGAGCTCCCGCCCAGGAAGGGGAAAGAGCCCCAAAAATGAAAGATGGCTGCCCGGCAAGACCGGACAGCCATCGTGAACATCTGAAGGATGATCGGGGGCTAGATGACCCGTTCGTTTTCCAAAAAGACCCAGTGCAGCAGGCGCTTGTGCACGCGCAGGCGGTTTTCCGACTGCAACAGCAGCAGCGATGCCGGGCTGGCAAGGATGTCGCTGGCGACCTCGATGGCCTGCATGGGGCTGGTGCCCAGCAGGACGCGGGCCTTCTGGTCGGCATGGGACAGCAGGGCATCATCCACCTTCCACTGCTGCGCCAGCTCGTCATCCAGTCCCGAACGGCAACCGGCATAGACGAAGTTGCAGCCTTCCACGGCCTGCTGGGGCGTATCCACAAAGTCCACCTTCACGCCGCAATGACGGGCATAGGCCTCCAGCGTGGGACGGTCCTCCAGCGGCGGCAGGGCCACCTGCAGGCTGAAGGGGAAGTAGCGCAGGGCCTCGATGAGGGAGAACAGGGTGCCGTTGGTGCAACCGAGCCAGCCTACGCGGGCCTTCTTGAGATCGTCCCGGGTATAGCGCAGCATGCAGGCCACGTCGGCCAGCACATGGGCCGGATGGGCATCAGGGCTGCCGGCATTGATGATGGGGAACTGCACCAGGTCCCTGTCCACCGAGGTGGCCAGACCGGGGATGCCGTAGACGTACATGCAGTCCACAAAATAGTCGATGACGGCCAGCATCTGGCGCTGGTAACGCTCCACCTCGGACTTCCAGCCGCCCGTGGCGCCCTGGAAGACGAGGGACCCGCCCATCTGCCGCACAGCCGCCGAAACGCACAGCCGCTCGGCGAACGAATCCTGCGCGAACAGCAGTACAACCGTGCGTTCCGTCATGAAGTCGGTACGGCTCTTCGCATCAGGGATCCCGCGTGCCTGTTGGACCAGCAGCCAGGAGTCTTCTTCACCAAGATCGTTGAGAGTCAAAACGTGTCGGGGCATACATAACCTCCCAAATCAGACGGCAGCGAGATCCGCCACCGGACTCCAGAATAGCAAACAGCCCGTATCCATGTCCAGAATTTGCAGGCTATCCACGACTTGTGAAAACGGCATGACATTTGCCGCCGGATGATTTTGCGGCTATACTGCGTCCTGCCTTGACGGCCACCCTGCCCGGCCCATCTTTCGGAGGTCACATGAAAGCCTGTTTTTTTGATCTGGACGGAACCCTGCTGGACACTCTTGCCGACATCGGCGGCGCCTGCAATGCCGTCCTTGCCGCCCACGGCTACCCTGTCCATCCTGTCAGCGCCTACCGGCGGATGGTCGGCAACGGCTTCCCCATCCTCATGCGCCGGGCCCTGCCCGAATCCGTGGTGGCCCAGGGACCGCAGGAACGTCTGGATGCCCTGACCGAAGAAGGGCGCCGCTACTATGCCGCCCACCTCAGCATCCGCACCACGTCCTATCCCGGCCTTGTCGCGGCCCTTGGCCGCCTGCAGGATGCCGGGCTCCGGCTGGCCGTGCTCTCCAACAAGCCGGAAGACCTTACCTGTGCCCTGGTCCCGCTGCATTTTCCCGGCATCCGTTTCGACGCGGTGCGCGGCGGCCGTCATGACGCGCCCCTCAAGCCCGACCCCACGGTCCTTCTGCAGATGGCTGCCTCCATGGGCGTGGCCCCGCAGGACTGCGCCTATGTGGGCGACAGCGACGTGGACATGATGACGGCACGCAATGCGGGCATGACGGCCGTAGGCGTGGCCTGGGGATTCCGGGGCGCGGCCGAGGTACAGGCCGCCGGAGCGGACATGGTGGCCGCCGATGCCGAAGAACTTGTAGATATCCTTTTGAAAGCCTGAGGTGTTATGGAACGTCCCATCATCGAGATCGACGAAGAAAAATGTGACGGCTGCGGCCAGTGCGTGCTGGACTGCGCCGAAGGTGCCCTTGCCGTCGTAAACGGCAAGGCCCGCCTGATCCGCGACAGTTACTGCGACGGCCTGGGCGCCTGCCTGAACTGTCCCCGTGGAGCCCTGCGCATCGTCATGCGCGAGGCCGAAGCCTTTGACGAAGCGGCGGCCCTGGCGGCCAAGGCCGCCCGCGATGGCCAGGCCCGTCCGCAAGGCTGCCCCGGCAGCCGGCCCCGCACGTTCGCCGCCCCCGGCAACATCGCTGCCGCTCCCGCCCTGACGCCTCTCTTTTCCGCTGCCGACAACGACATCCCCGACAGCCTGCGTGCCCGTACCCCCAGCTGGCCCATCCAGCTGCGTCTGCTGCCGCCCCAGGCTCCCTTCCTGAGCGGGGCCCACGTCCTGCTGGCCGCCCAGTGCTCCGGCTTCGTCCTGCCCGGTCTGCATACGGACTGGCTGCAGGGCCGCATCCCCGTCATCGCCTGCCCCAAGCTGGACAACAACGGTGACTATGCCGAACGTCTGGCCCGCCTGTTCGCCATGCGCCCTGCCAGCGTCACCCTGCTGCGCATGAGCGTCCCCTGCTGCGCCGCGCTGGAACATCTGGCCCGCCAGGCGCAGGAAGCCGCCGGCAGCCACGCCGCCCTGCATTGCCACACCGTCCGCCTGCCCCGGTAAATCCTTACAAAAACCCCCGGAATAGCCTTGACAAAAACATAGCAGATAACTATGTTTTATTCCGGAACACATCTTGACCAACGAGGAAGCCATGCCCATCCAGATTCCCGCCGACCTGCCTGCACGCAGCGCTCTGGAAAGTGAAAACATCTTTGTCATGACCGACGAACGCGCCGTCCGCCAGGACATCCGTCCGCTGGACATCGTGATCGTCAACCTCATGCCCACCAAGATCGCCACCGAGACACAGCTGCTGCGCCTGCTGGGCAACTCGCCCCTGCAGGTCAACATCACCCTGCTGCGCACGGCGGAGCATCAGTCCAAGAATACGCCCCTGCAGCATCTGGAGCGTTTCTACAAGACCTTCAGCGAGATCCGCCACCGCAGCTTCGACGGCATGATCGTCACCGGGGCTCCCGTGGAGCATCTGCCCTTCGAACAGGTGGACTACTGGCAGGAACTGCTGGACATCATGACCTATGCCAACGGGCATGTCTTCTCCACGCTCTACATCTGCTGGGCCGCCCAGGCCGCCCTGTACCACTTTTACGGTGTGCCCAAGTACGAACTGCCTGAAAAGCGTTCGGGCATCTTCCGCCACCAGGTCCTGCACCCCGACTGTCGCCTGTTCCGCGGCTTCGACGACGACTTCCCGGCGCCGCATTCGCGCCACACCGAAGTCCGCGCCGAAGACGTGCGCCGGACGCCCAACCTGCGCATCCTGGCCGAATCCGACGAGGCGGGCCTGACCCTGGTGGAGAGCCTGGATCACTCCCAGGTCTTCATGACCGGTCATCTGGAATACGACCGCGGGACCCTGGACGCGGAATACCGCCGGGACCTGGCCCGCGGCATGAATCCCCATGTGCCCAGCCACTATTATCCCAATGACGATCCCAGCCAGCTGCCGCGCATGAACTGGCGGGCCCATGCCCACCTGTTCTACAACAACTGGCTCAACTACTACGTTTATCAGGAAACCCCCTACGACTTCGTCATGCAGGGTCAAAACTCCTGAGCGAGGCTGCTATGAAGTTTTCCACCAGAACCCGCTACGGTCTCCGTTTCCTGCTGTGCCTGGCGGCCCAGCCCGACAACTCCCTGCTCCAGCTGGGGCAGGTAGCCCAGGAGGAATCCATCTCCCCCGGCTATCTGGAACAGATCGTGCGCGCCCTCAAGCCGCTGGGCATCCTGCGTGCCGTACGCGGTTCCGGCGGGGGCTATGCCCTGTCCAAACCACCGTCAGAAATCAATATGGAGGATGTCTTCCTGCATCTGGAAGGCGAGATATCCCCCGTTTCCTGCCTCGGACGCGGCAAAGTCTGCCAGCGCGAGGGGCTTTGCTCCACCAGAGCCTTCTGGCATCAGCTGGACGAACACGTCCGCGACTTCCTGCGCCACCAGACCCTGCAAAACATCATCGAATCAGAAAGATCCTGTTGCCAGGATCCGGGAGAACATCATGTGGAACTACACTAACGCCGTCCATGAACATTTTCTCCGTCCGCATAACGCCGGCCCCATGGAAGATGCCAACGCCATCGGCGAAGTGGGCAGCCTGGCCTGTGGCGACGCCCTCAAGCTCTATCTGAAGATCAACGATGAAGGCATCATCGAAAAGGCCAGCTTCGAGACCTTCGGCTGTGCCAGCGCCATCGCTTCCAGCTCCGTGCTGACCGACATGGTCAAGGGCATGAAGGCCGAAGACGCCCTCAAGCTCACCAACAAGGAGATCGCCGAAGCCCTGGGCGGCCTGCCCAAGGAAAAGATGCACTGCTCCGTCATGGGCCAGGAAGCTCTGGAAGCCGCCATCCGTCAGTGGAAGGGCGAGACGCCCGTGCCCCACGCCCATGAGGAAGGCCGCCTGGTCTGCAAGTGCTTCGGCATCACCGATGCCCAGATCATCCGCGCCATCCGCGAGAACGGCCTCAAGACCGTGGAAGAGATCACCAACTACACCAAGGCCGGCGGCGCCTGCGGTGACTGTCAGGACCAGATCGCCGAGATCCTGGCCGCCGAGCTCAAGCAGAAGCCCCTTACCGAACTGCGCCCGGTCAGCAAGCCCCGCATGACCAACGTGCAGCGCATGCAGCTGGTCATGAAGACCATCGAAGAAGAGATCCGTCCCCAGCTGGCCGCCGACGGCGGCGACATCGAGCTGGTGGACGTGGACGGCAAGCGCGTGGTCGTGTCCCTGCGCGGCCGCTGCGCCCAGTGCCGCTCCAGCGAAGTGACCATCCGCAACCTGGTGGAACGTGTCCTGCGTGAACATGTGGAAGCCGATATCGTCGTCGAGGAAGCCTAGCCATGAAGACCATCTATCTCGATAACAACGCGACCACTGCCGTGGCTCCCGAAGTCCGGGAAGCCATGCTGCCCTACCTCACGGATCTGTACGGCAACCCGTCCAGCATGCACACCTTCGGCGGCCAGGTGGGCCGCGCCGTGGAAGAAGCCCGCGAACGCATGGCCGCCCTGCTGGGCGCCCATCCCGACGAGATCATCTTCACGTCCTGTGGTTCCGAAAGCGACAACGCCGCCATCTGGTCCGCCCTGCAGACCCAGCCCGAAAAGCGCCACCTCATCACCACCCGCGTGGAGCATCCCGCCATCCTCAACGTGGCCCAGTACTGGGAACGCCAGGGCTACCGCGTGACCCTGCTCGGCGTGGACAACAAGGGCCGTCTGGATCTGGACGAATACGCCGCCGCCCTGTCCGACGACACGGCGCTGGTCTCCATCATGTACGCCAACAACGAAGTGGGCAACGTCTTCCCCATCAGCCGCATGGCGGAGATGGCCGCCGAAAAGGGCGTGCTCTTCCATACCGACGCCGTGCAGGCCGTGGGCAAGGAAGCCATCGACCTTGGCAAGCAGCCCATCTCCATGCTCTCCCTGTCCGGCCACAAGCTGCACGCGCCCAAGGGCATCGGCGTGCTCTATGTGCGCAAGGGTGTGCGCTTCCGTCCCTTCCTGCGCGGCGGGCACCAGGAACGCGGCCGCCGTGCCGGTACCGAGAACGTGCCCTACATCGTCGGTCTGGGCATGGCCGCCCAGCTGGCCGGGCAGCACATGCAGGAAGAACGCACCCAGGTGGCCCGCCTGCGCGACAAGCTGGAACAGGGCCTGCTGGCCGCCATCCCTGACTGCATGGTCAACGGCGATCCCGAGAACCGCCTGCCCAACACCACCAACATCGCGTTCAAGAACGTGGAAGGCGAAGCCATCCTGCTGATGCTGGACCAGCTGGGCATCTGTGCCAGCTCCGGTTCCGCCTGTACCTCCGGCAGCCTGGAACCCTCCCATGTGCTGCGCGCCATGGGCGTGCCCTTCACCTACGCCCACGGCTCCGTCCGTCTCTCCCTTTCCCGTTACACCACGGAAGAAGAGATCGACTTCGTGGTCGAGAACATGCCCCAGGTCATCAAGACCCTGCGCGCCATCTCGCCCTTCAAGAACTAACGAGGATATGCGGGGAGGGAGGGAACTTTTCCTTGCGGAAAAAAGTTCCCTCCCTCCCCTGCACCCCTCCCTCCTTCAAAAACCGCTCATACTTCCACAAGAAAGCCCTCCTGGCCTGCAGGCCCGGAGGGCTTTCTTGTGGAAGGCGCATGCTGCCCCACGCTGTCTGTGATGTCGCATCCGGGCTTTTTTCTTTCGGCAAGTCCCCTGCAAGACCAGCCTGCGCCCAAAAAACAAACGCCTGCACAAGGCAGGCGTTTGGCATACGGGCTGTGAAGTCGGTCACCGTCGCACAACGAGGGGGACAGGTACACAGCTCCGAGGAAAATGTTTTCGGGATTGGACGGGGGACTGGGAGAAAGAAGGCCAGCTCTTACAAAAACGCCCTTTTCCCCAGTCGGTACTCCGACAAAATTCACGTCCCCATTTTGACGGCAGATCGTCATCCGGCCTTCATACATATGACGACGAACGGCGCCATAACGGTTTCGGATGTCGGAGCTGTTCGCCCCAAGCCTCCGGGGAGCGCATCACAGGGACACCTCCTCTTCTCCTGCGGATGCCTGATCCGGGCTTGCATCATGGCGCGAGCTGGCCTTGCGCTTCTGCATTCCGAGTATCCCCGGTGAGCGCCCAATCAGAACCACCCGCAAAGCGGGTGGTTTGCTCTGGCCCTGTAAGGGCCTGTTACCGGCTGCGCCTAAAGACGCTGGCTTTCACGCTGTTCAAGCCCAGTGCCCTTGCCGCCTTGGCTACCCCTTAAAGGGGTCTTGATATTCGCGTGATGTCAGCTTGTCTCTCATAATGTCGTGACGTTCCTGATCCTGGATATATTTTTTGATCGTTGCCTCATTACGCCCCACCGTACTGACATAATATCCTTCGGCCCAAAATTTTCTGTTGCCAAACTTATATTTAAGGTTTGCGTGCTTATCGAATATCATCAACGAACTTTTCCCTTTCAGGTAGCCCATGAAATTTGCCACACTGATTTTAGGAGGAATGGACACCAGCATGTGGACATGATCCGGCATCAGATGCCCTTCCAGAATCTCAACCCCTTTATATTTGCAGAGGCATTGCAGAATTTCTTTTATACTTTCACGGAGCTGTGCGAAGATTATTTTTCTTCTATATTTTGGAGTAAAGACGATATGATACTTGCACAACCATTTCGTATGCGCTAGGCTATGAGCCTTGGTTCCCATAACAAAAACACCTTTCCGTTAATGTTGCGATGGGCTTGAACAACTTCATCGTAGCGGAAAGGTGTTTTTGTGTGTATAACGTATTGTCTCCACCCGCATAGCGGGTGGTTTTTTGTTTCGCGCCTGTCAGGCGCTCAACAGGCTAAAGCCCATAACAAAAAAGCCTGCGCAAGGCAGGCTTTTGACATACGGGCTGCGACGCCAGCTACCACCACACAACGACGGGGACCGGCATGCAGACCTGAAAAAAGTTTTTTCGGGGTTGGATGGGGGCCTGGGGGAAGGAAGGGGCAGTTTTTACAAAAAACGCCCCTTCCTTCCCCCAGCCGGCACCCCGGCAAAAATCACGCCTCCACGGGGCGCAGGGCTTCGATGGCGGCCCTGTCCAGGACACGCTGGTTGGAGCTGCCGCGGAAATCCAGCTCCAGATCGCGCAGGGCTTCCACATAGGGACCGTCCACCAGCACGTCCACCTTGTCCAGCAACCGGCCCACGGCCGGGATCTTTTGGGCAAGGCTGTAGAGTTCCTCGCAGGTGTAACCGCTGTAGGCGTAGACGTTCTTGCCCGCGGCGTGCACGGCATCGGCCAGGTGGCACAGGGGCTCGGCCTGGACGAAAGGCTCGCCGCCGGAGAACGTGATGCCCGACAACAGGGGGTTTTCCATGAACTGACGCAGGATGTCGTCCGTATCCCGGAACTCTCCGCCGTCGAAGTCATGGGTCTGCGGATTGTGGCAGCCCGGGCAATGATGGGGACAGCCCTGGGTGAAGACCACGTAGCGCAGTCCGGGACCGTCTACGATGGACTCTTCCACAATACCGCTGATGCGGAGCCTAGGCATGCTTGACGCGGTCGCGTTCTTCGGCACGCTTGGCGTTGTTGAAACGGTCAAGCGTCCCCACCAGATAGCCGGTGATGCGGCGCACGCGTTCAAAAGCCACGCCTTCGCCTACCATTTTCACTTCGGCTTTGGTCTCGGTCAGTTCAGATTTCATCAGCATGGTCCAGGCTCCTCCTCTTGGGGTAAAAAGTGACGGAAACTAACGGCAGCAGTTGGGCATGTGCGGATACTTGCGGCGCAGCATCTTGAGCGTTTCCTGACTCACGGCCTCGCCCTCCTTGCGCCCGCAGCGGGGGCACTGGCCGTTGATGACGCCCACATAGCCGCACACAGGGTCGCGGTCCAGCGGATGGTTGATGGATCCGTAGCCCACACCCTTGTCGTGCATGAAACGGATGATGGTCTCAAAGGCTTCCAGGTTCTTGCAGGTATCGCCGTCCAGCTCCACATAGGTGATATGACCGGCATTGGTGAAGCTGTGGTAGGGCGCTTCCAGCTCGATCTTGCGGAAGGCCTTGATGGGGAAATACACGGGCACGTGGAAGGAATTGGTGTAGTACTCCCGGTCCGTGACGCCCTTGATGACGCCGTACTTCTTGCGGTCCAGGGCCACGAAGCGGCCGCTCAGACCTTCGGCAGGCGTAGCGATCAGGGTAAAGTTGAGATGCGTCTTGGCGGCTTCGTCATCGCAGCGCTTGCGCATGTGTTCCACGATGCGCAGGCCCAGCTTCTGGGACTCTTCGCTCTCGCCGTGATGCTTGCCGGTCAGGGCCACCAGGGTCTCGGCCAGACCGATGAAGCCCACGGTCAGGGTGCCGTGCTTGAGCACTTCGGCCACGCTCTCGTCCCAGTCCAGCTTTTCGGAATCCAGCCAGATGCCGTTGCCCATCAGGAAGGGGTAGTTGCGCACCTTCTTGGAGCACTGGATGTCGAAGCGGTGCAGCAGCTGGCGGAATACCAGGTCGATCTGATCGTCCAGCAGCTGGAAGAAGCGGTCCAGATCGCCCTTGGCCTCGATGCCCAGGCGGGGCAGGTTGATGGACGTGAAGCTGAGGTTGCCGCGGCCACAGGTCACCTGGCGGTCGGGGTCGTACACGTTGCCCAGCACGCGGGTGCGGCAACCCATGTAGGCCACTTCGCTGTTGTAGTCACCGGGCTTGTAGTACTGCAGGTTGAACGGCGCATCCAGGAAGCTGAAATTGGGGAACAGGCGCATGGCCGAGGTCTTGATGGCCATCTTGAACAGGTCGTAGTTGGGGTCGCCTTCGTTGTAGTTGACGCCTTCCTTGACCTTGAAGATCTGCACCGGGAAGATGGAGGTCTCGCCGCTGCCCAGACCGGCCTGGGTGGCCAGCAGCAGGTTGCGCACCACCATGCGGCCCTCGGCGGAGGTGTCGGTGCCGTAGTTGACGGAGCTGAAGGGCACCTGCGCACCGGCGCGGGAATTCATGGTGTTCAGGTTGTGCACGAAGGCTTCCATGGCCTGATAGGTGCGGCGGTCGGTGATGCGCAGGGCTTCCTCGGCGGCGTAGGCATGGGCGGCACGCACCAGATCGCGCTCGTTTTCGGCCACCAGGCCTTCCATGCGCTTGCCCAGTTCGTCCACATCGGCCATGCGGATGGCGGGCATCACGGGCAGCAGGATCTGCTGGCTGAATTCCTCGGCCTGGGCGGCATCCATGCCGGTCCTGATGCGCACGAAGGCGGTGAAGGCGTGGCGGTATTCCTTGCGGAAGGTCTTGGCCACGCCGCCGGCCATGGCGTAATCGAAGTGCGGCACGCTCTGGCCGCCGTGCATCTCGTTCTGGTTGGCCTGGATGGCGATACAGGCCAGGGCGGAATAGCTCTCGATGGAATTGGGCTCGCGCAGATGGCCGTGACCGGTGGAGAACCCGTTGCGGAACAGCGGGATCAGGTCGATCTGGCAACAGGTCTCGGTGAGCATGTAGAAATCCTTGTCATGGATATGGATGTCACCGTTGATGTGCGCGGCCGAGGCGTCCTTGGGCAGGACGTAGTTGTCGGTGAAATATTTGGCCCCTTCGGAACCGTACTTGAGCATGGTGCCCATGGCCGTATCGCCGTCGATGTTGGCGTTCTCGCGCTTGATGTCTTCTTCGATGGCGGGCGCGTAGGTCAGGGTCTTGTAGATCTCCATCAGGTACGATTCCGCGTTGCGGCGCTTGGTGTGCTCGGCGCGGTACAGGATGTAGGCCTTGGCGGTCTTGGCGTAATCGTACTGGATCAGGGTCTCTTCCACCACGTCCTGGATCTCTTCCACATGGCGGAGGTTCTGGGCTTCGAGCTTGCGGCAGACCTTTTCGGTGACGAACAGGAGATCCGTGGGGGACATGTCCTCGCCGGACGCCTTGTTGGCCTTGGTAATGGCATTGAGAATCTTGACGGAATCAAAGGCGACCTCGGTCCCGTCCCGCTTGATGATGCTCGCAAGCATGTTTTCCTGCTCCAGATCCAAAGATATTTGTTTTCCTGACCCGTTTTAGGGTCAACACAAAAGACCCTCCCTGTAGGGGAGGTCTCAGGCCCTGAAAAATCGCGAAAAAAAGGTGGAAAAAAGATACGGACGCCCGTCGACAGAGTGTCATGACGTCCCTTCCCAGCGGCAAAAACCCGTTGCCGTGAGGCTGTCCCCATGGACAAGCGGCAGAAGCAGGTCTTCCGGCTCGTCACCCTGCTCCCGGCCTTCCCGGCGGTTGCCAGTGGCGCACGGGGGGAGCAGGTTCTGCGACTTACGGCGGCGGGTCCGCTCCCGGATCTCACGGGATTCCCGATGAAGCTCGTAGCAGCGCTTCTGCCCGCTCAAGATGGCAAAAGGAGCCCCAACTGTCAACACAGAGTTTTTGTAAGTATTTTACAACATTTTGAAATAATTGTAAAAAATTACAAGTCTGCGCCAAGACAGGCAATTTGCCAAAGTCCGCGCCAATTCTGGGCTGGCGGGATTTTTGAATCCACAGACCACTCCGCCTGCGTCGTTTTTCACAACTTGCCGCCCTGCCGGAGCTCCCTTTTCCGCATAAAAAAGGGCTCTCCTCCGGGAAGCGGGTCCCCTGCCAGACGCCCCCTGCCGGATGGCACAGCCCGCGTACGGACCGCGCATCCGGCGGGGACCCGGTTTCAACCGGCGCGGGTACCCGAAGGTGCCCGCGCCAGCCTGTGGTCGCTAGACCGCCAGCTTGGGCAGGGTCGAGGCGCCGTGCGGCATGATGATGGTGCGCACGTCCAGCTCCTGTCCCAGGAAATGGCGGGCCTTGTCCAGGGCCTCGTCCAGGCTATGGCAGACATGCATCTTCGTCTTGCCGAACAGGGCGGCATCCATGTCCGTCACCAGGATGAGGTTGTGTTTCTCGGCCGCCTCGGCAAAGAGGAAGCCCACATAGCTGCCGATGGAAAAAGTATCGCGCAGGGCCTTTTCACGGGCCTGCATGTCGCTGTAGGCGCAGATCTGCGTCTCCACATCGGGGTTGCCGAAGCCTTCGGAGCAGCGGGAAAGCAGGATCATGGTCCCGCCCGGCTGCACGGCGCTCAGGGCGTTGCTCAGCAGCTTGATGGTCTGGTAAAGGTTGATGTCCTTGGGGTAGCCGCCCGCGCTGGCCACCACCAGGGGGGTACGCTCGGGGATGGTCACGCCTTCCATGCTGTCCACCAGACGGCAGGCCGCCGCATGGGACTGGACCCAGTCACCGGCAAAGGCCTTGATGATGCGGTAATCGTCATTGACCACCACATTGAGACCGAAGCAGGGCCGGGCCATGGCCGCGGCCTCGAAGATGTCGGCATGGAAAATGTTGGTGTCCGCCATGTTGGCGCTGCGCACGTCGGCGTTGGTGCCGTTGCCGAAGCCGGGGTTCAGGGCCTGCTTGTGATGGCGCTGGATGGTCTCGTAACCGGCGATGCCGGGCAGCAGCATCTTGCCGCCGCCACCGAAGCCCGCCAGGAAGTGGTAGACCACGCCGCAGGTGATGATGATCTTGTCACAGGCCATGGCGTAGCTGTTGAACCACACCGGCGTGCCGCGGCTGGTATCGCCCACGTGCACCAGATGGGCCGTATCGCGGCAGTCGTGGTCGATGACGCGGATACGGCGGCAGATGTCCTCGCCCAGCAGACGGGCCTGCTCGTCGCCCATGTGGGCACGGTGCGTGCCCGTGGCCGTGACGATGAGGATGTCGCTGTCGGGGATGCCGCAGGCGTTGAGCTCTTCCACCATCACGTGGACGTAGACCGCGGGCGACTGCCACAAGCGGGTCACATCGGGCACCAGCAGGCAGATCTTCTCGCCGGGGTTGACGATGTCCTTCAGGCAGGGCGAGCCGATGGGATGGCGCAGGGCCTCACGCACGGCCTGATCCGGTTCCATGACCGGCAAGGACACAGGATTGGACTCCAGCACGGCCGCCAGGTTCTTGTCGGCCACCGGCATGGTCCAGGAAATATCACCATAGTGCAGCGTATGTTCTGACATGACGCACCTCATTCCCTCTAAGGCCAGAAAACAGCGGAACAGCTCCGCAGAGGTCTGCGACTATAGGCCCCTCGCCCGCGGGCCGCAAGCCCAAAATCCGGGGAACCATCCGATTTTATTTTATAAAATATCACATACCAAGCACTTTGCTTTGATTCCGTGCCGCCTGCCGGACTGCGCCCCGGCCCATTGATCCCCCTCCTCTCCCGCCCTTGGTAAACGGGATCGAACCAAACAGCCCGCAACATCCACGCCTGCCCCTCTCCAGACAGCGGCGGGGACCGGCAGACAGACCTGAGCAAAAGTTTTTTTCAGGGGTGGATGGGGGCCCGGGGGAAGGCGGGGACAGTTTTTACAAAAAACGTCCCCGCCTTCCCCCGGCAAACCAGACCTGCCCCCACCTTCAGACAAGTACCGAGTCTCTTCTTCCCGCCATCCCTGTCCGGCGACCAGCCTGCGAAGAGACGAAAAAAGGGCGGGATGTCCCGCCCTTGTCCGGCCTCCAGTCCCTCCCGCCGTCAGGCGACGGAAGGGACCTCACAACAAAAAAACGTTTTACGGCGCCACAGGGCTCAGGCCCAGCTCGGCCGGTGCGCTGACGTTCACGCCGTGGCTGATGCTGCGGCTCTCGCCCGCGGGCACCTCCACCTTCCAGAACAGGCTGTGGTCCTCGCCCTTCTGCGCCCGGGTGCCGTCCAGCGACACTTCCACGGACTTGTTGACGGGCAGGGGCTCGGGCCGCTCCACACGCACCGTCACGGCCTGGGCACGCGCGTTGTGCACCGTGTAGGTCCAGTTCCAGCTCCAGGTCTGGCGCTTGCCGATGATCCCGGTCTCACCGCGACGTTTGTCGTCCGTGGTGGTGGTCACCGACACGCGGGGATCCACCCCGAAATAGAGGCGCACCTTATTGCCTTCGGGCACGAAACGCCCCGATCCCACCGGCAGGCCGTCCACGGAGAACTCGGCCTGGGCCGAAGGCCAGGGGGTGCTGTCCAGCGCCCGTTCCACCATCAGCCACACCGGGCTGCCCTGCTCGTCAGGACGGGCCACCCACTGCAAGGGGGCCTTCCATTCTTCCTGCCGCAGCACAAGGCGTTCCTGCCCCTGCGGCAGGGTCACGCGGCCCAGATCCCAGCGGGCATAGGTGCCCTTGTCCAGCACCGGCACAGGAGCGGCGGGAGCGTTGGGCGCGCTGTCGGCCCGGGCGGCCAGCACCACAGGGGCGGCCTTGAATTCCGCAGCGGCCCGGGCGTAAGGACGCGGCACCGGGCCATCGTCCACCCGCCAGACAGGCAGGGCGGGCGCATCCAGCGGACGGGCGTCCTGCCAGACGATGGACAGGTCACACCCGCGCCAGTCCATGCCCGAGTTCTGGCGCAACCGGGCCGTCAGGAGCACGCGGACGGTGCCTTCTTCCGGCCGGGCATCCAGATCATAGACGGGATCCCAGCCGCTGTTGTCCAGCGTGTAGGCGTAGCGTACGCGGACCTTCCCGGCCGGTGCGCCGTCCAGCAGCAGGATCACCAGCTGGCCGCTCTCCGTCACGCGCGGCAGGCTGGCCAGCACATTGCTGATGGTCTTCAGCTCGCGCTGCAGGGCGGCCTGACGCTCACGCAGACGGGGGATGACTTCGGCCATGCGGGCATCCAGCTTTTCCAGAGCTTCCAGGCTCCGTTCCCCGGCATGGGCCGTCCACAGGCCAAGGCGGGCCGAGACGGCTTCCAGCTCCCCTTCCACGGCACGCTTGCGGGCCAGCAGATCCTGGCGGCGGCGGGCGTCACCATCGGCCACGGCGGCCGGGGCCACCCGGCTGCGCCAGCTGGCAAGACGCACGTCCCCCAGGTCGAACTGCAGGTTGCGGGCGTTCTCGGGCACGAAAAGTTCCACACGCCCCACGCCGTCCCGCACACGGACCTCCAGCTCTTCCTCCCCCTGCACCAGCGCGTGGGTGGGGAAGAGGGAGACCTGCTTCGGACGCAGGAAGGTATGCGGCGCTTCGTCCACCAGGCCGAACGTGGCCGCGGTGGCGCCTTCGCGGGCCCAGACCGGCCCGGATACGGGGACAAGGCTCATGCCCGCCAGCAGGAGCGAGACTCCCAGCAGGCGGGAAGGGATACGACGGTGTCCAGTTGTCTTTTGTTTCATCATCCTGTTCCTGACTTTTCAGGTCAGTAATACCGCCCTGTCCGGAACCGGCAGGTGGCCTGTGCCCAGGCCGGGAAGAGGAAAAGGATCCCGGGGCGGGCGCCCCGGACAGGAAGGCGTAGGGGAAAGCCGGGAAAGACGTCCCGGCCGGGACGGGGACACGGCACCATGCCGTGCCTCCGGGAAAGCCCTGCCTGCCGGGTCGTCCCGGGCCAGGCAGGAAAGGCGGGGCCGGGCCGCCCCGTCGCGCCCATGCCGGCAAGGGCACGGAGCGACGGGACAGCCGCGGCGAACATCAGCGGGTCAGCTTGCGGAACTTGGGCCGGTGCGGAGTCTCCGCTTCCTTGCCCAGACGCTTCTTGCGGTCTTCCTCGTATTCGCTGAAGTTGCCCTCGAAGAAGATGACGCTGGAGTCGCCCTCGAAGGCCATGATGTGCGTGGCGATGCGGTCCAGGAACCAGCGGTCGTGGCTCACCACCAGCACGCAGCCGGCGAAGTTGTCCAGGGCGTCTTCCAGGGCGCGCATGGTGTTGACGTCGATATCGTTGGTGGGTTCGTCGAGCAGCAGCACGTTGGCGCCGGATTTCAGCATCCGGGCCAGGTGCAGACGGTTGCGCTCACCACCGGAAAGCACGTCCACCTTCTTCTGCTGGTCGGCACCGTGGAAGTTGAAGCGCGTGCAGTAGGCACGGGCGTTGACTTCGCGGCTGCCCAGCTTGATGGTGTCGTGGCCTTCGCTGATGATGTCGTACACGCTCTTGCCCGGTTCCAGGGACTCGCGGCCCTGGTCCACATAGGCGAACTGCACGGTATCGCCCACCTTCACGGTGCCGGTATCGGGCTGTTCCTGCCCCACCAGCATCTTGAAGAGCGTGGTCTTGCCCGCGCCGTTGGGGCCGATGATGCCCACGATGGCACCGGCCGGGATGATGGCGTTGACATCTTCCATCAGCACACGGTCGCCCATGCTCTTGCTGACGCCGGTGAGCTCGATGACGCTCTTGCCCAGACGCGGTCCTGGCGGAATGTAGATCTCCAGATCCGGGGCGCGCTTCTCGCTTTCGTGGGAGAGCATGGCCTCGTAGGCGTTGATGCGGGCCTTGCCCTTGGCGTGGCGGCCCTTGGGCGACATGCGGATCCACTCCAGTTCGCGGGCCAGGGTCTTCTGGCGGTCGGCTTCGGCCTTTTCCTCATTGGCCAGGCGCTTCTGCTTCTGTTCCAGCCAGGAGGAGTAGTTGCCCTTCCACGGGATGCCCCGGCCGCGGTCCAGTTCCAGGATCCAGCCGGCCACGTTGTCCAGGAAGTAGCGGTCGTGGGTCACGGCGATGACCGTACCGGGGAAGGTGGAGAGGTAACGCTCCAGCCAGGCCACGGATTCGGCATCCAGATGGTTGGTGGGTTCGTCCAGCAGCAGGATGTCCGGGGCCTGCAGCAGCAGGCGGCACAGGGCCACGCGGCGGCGTTCGCCACCGGAGATCTTGTCCACGGTCATGTCGGCCGGCGGGCAGCGCAGGGCGTCCATGGCCATTTCCAGACGGGCGTCCAGATCCCACACGCCCTTGTGGTCCATCAGTTCCTGCACCTGGGCCTGACGCTCGATGAGGGCGTCCATCTCCTCAGGTTCCATGGGTTCGGCGAAACGGGCATTGATTTCCTCGAACTCCTTGGCGATGGCCATGAGTTCGCTCACACCCTCTTCCACCACCTCGCGCACGGTACGGGTCTCCCCGGCCAGGGGTTCCTGTTCCAGGTAGCCGATGGTGTAGCCGGGAGCCAGCACGGTCTTGCCGTCAAAGGCTTCGTCCACACCGGCCAGGATCTTCAGCAGGCTGGACTTGCCCGCGCCGTTGAGGCCCAAAACGCCGATCTTGGCCCCGTAGAAGTACGAAAGGGAGATGTCCTTCAGCACTTCTTTCTGGCCGTGGCGCTTGGACACGCGGATCATGGAATAAATGATCTTGTCCGGTTCGTTGCTCATAGTATCCTCAAAAGTGATGTGTGCCGGCCGGGCCGGCAGGGCGTACAGTCTAGCCGGGCTTGCGCCACATTTCAAGCACGCGCCGCAGCCACGGGAACATGCCCGGCGTCAGGGATGCGTGAGCGACGCCCCTTTGCCCACGCCCCCGGCCGAGGATTTTGTCTGTTCCCGCGGCCGGATGAACGGCTTGATTTGCCGCCCTGAGTCTGCCAAGATGCATGGTTCATCATGTCCGCAAAGGAGGAGGCCGTATGCTGTCGGTTCTGCGCAGGCTCAGTGTCGTTCTGACCCGCTTCATGGGTGTCATCATCATCGCCTTCTCGGCGCTGGCCCTGTGGCAACCCTGGATCTTTTCCTGGGTGGCGCCGCATATTTCCGCCATGCTGGGCATCATCATGCTGGGCATGGGCATGACCCTGCACTGGCAGGACTTCAGCCATGTGCTGCGGCATCCCCGCGATCTGGGGCTGGGACTGGTGGTGCAGTTCGGCTGTATGCCGCTGCTGGCCTTTGCCCTGTGCCATGTGTTCGCCCTGCCGCCGGAACTGGCCATGGGCATGATCCTGGTGGGCACGGCCCCGGGCGGGACTGCCTCCAACGTGCTGACCTTCATCGCCCGCGGCGACGTGGCTTTTTCCGTGGCCATGACGGCAGCGGCCACCCTGGTCTCGCTGCTGCTGACCCCGCCGCTGACCTGGCTGCTGGGCGGTGTGTGGGTGCCGGTGGACATGGGCGGCCTTTTCTGGTCCATCGTCAAGATCGTGCTGGTGCCCGTGCTGCTGGGTCTGCTGCTGCACCATTTCCAGCGCGGCCTGGTGGACAGGCTCATGCCCTTCCTGCCGCTGGCCTCGGCCCTGGTCATCACCCTGGTCATCGCCGGCATCATCGCCGTCAATGCGCAGAACATCCTTTCGGCCGGGCCCGCCATCTTCGCGGCGGTCATCGCCCACAACCTCCTTGGCCTGGCCGTGGGCTGGTTCGCCGCCTGCCGGCTGCGCTTTGCGCCGCCGCGCCGCCGCGCCCTGGCCATAGAGATAGGCACACAGAATTCCGGGCTGGCCACAGCCCTGGCGCTGGCGCACTTTACGCCTGCCGCCGCCATTGCCGGCGCCCTGTTCAGCGTCTGGCAGAACATTTCCGGCGCGCTGCTCTCCAACTTCTGGGCAACGCGTCCCGTAACGTCTGATTCCGGGGAGAAGGATTCATGAAGTTCATTTTCGGTGAGGGTTTCCAACGCACTCTGGGCGGTTCCATGATGGTGGCCGGTACGGCCATCGGCGCGGGCATGCTGGCCCTGCCCATGACCTCGGCCGGCATGTGGTTCAACTGGTCCATGGTGCTCATGCTGCTTTCCTGGTTCTGCATGCTGCGCGCCAGCCAGGCCATCCTTGAAGTCAACCTGCTGTTCGAGCCCGGCGACAGCCTGCACACCCTGGTGCAGAACACGCTGGGTTCCTTCTGGAGCGTGCTCAACGGCTTTTCCGTGGCCTTCGTGCTCTACACGCTGGTCTATGCCTACGTCAGCAGCGGCGGCTCCGTGGTCCAGCATGCCCTGCAGTCCAGCTGGGGCATCACGCCGCCCCGTGTCCTCACCAGCCTGATCTTCACCATCCTGCTCACGGCCTGTGTCTGGTGGAGCTCCAAGGCTGTGGACCGTCTGTCCGCCATCCTCATGGGCGGCATGGTCATCACCTTCCTGCTGTCCATCGGCGGCATGATCGGTCAGGCCCGCCTGGATTCCATGCTGGGCCTGGACGGCCAGAGCGGCGAATTCATCTTCATCTTCGGCGCGGCCTCCACCTACCTGACCTCCTTCTGCTTCCACGCCTCGGTGCCCAGCCTCATCAAATATCTGGGCAAGGACGCCCGCACCATCAACAGCTGCCTGCGCATCGGTACGGTCATCGCCCTGCTCTGCTACGTGGTCTGGATCGCCGCCGCCGACGGCATCATCCCGCGTGACGACTTCAAGCACATCACCAACGTGGGCGATCTGGTGGCCGCTTCCGGCACCAGCCTGGGCGGCATCATCCTCAAGATGCTGGAGGCCTTTGCCCTGTTCGCCATCGCCACGTCCTTCCTGGGCGCGGGCCTTGGCCTGTTCGACTACATGGCCGACCTGTGCGGCTTCGACAACAGCCGCCTGGGCCGCACCAAGACCATGCTCATCACCTTCGTGCCGCCCATGATCGGCGGCATCATCTGGCCCGACGGCTTCCTGCCCGCCATCGGCTGGGCCGGTCTGGCGGCCTCCATCTGGTCGGTCATCGTGCCCGCCCTGCTGCTGCGCGCCAGCCGCCGCAAGTTCCAGGCCAGCCTGTACCGCGTGCCCGGCGGTTCCACCACCGTGCCCCTGCTGCTGGTCTACGGCATCATCGTGGCCGTCTGCCATACCCTGTATGTCTTCAACCTGCTGCCTGTCTTCAAGTAGCAGCCAATACGCAAGGAGTTCCTCATGAACAAGGACGTCATCAGCACCCCCAACGCTCCTGCCGCCGTGGGCCCCTACAGCCAGGGCATCCGCGTGGGCGACATTTTCTTCCTCTCCGGCCAGATCCCGCTGGATCCCGCCACCGGCAAGCTGGTGGAAGGCGACATCTGCGCCCAGGCCGAGCAGTGCTGCAAGAACGTGGTGGCCCTGCTGGAATCCCAGGGCCTGACCACCGCCAACGTGGTCAAGACCACCGTGTTCATCGCCGACATGAACGACTTCCCCAAGGTCAACGAAGTCTACAAGAAATACTTCTGCGAACCCTTCCCCGCCCGTTCCTGCGTGGCCATCAAGAGCCTGCCTCTGGGCGCCCAGGTGGAAGTGGAAGCCATCGCCGCCCTCTAAGCCTGTCCGGGAGGGGCGTCCTGCAAAGGGATGCCCCTCCTTTTTCCATCCGGCTCCCTGCGTTCCCCCGGCCGGCTTCCTGCCGCCTGTCCCGGAGCCGCGCCTTCCTCCGCTCCCTGCCTATGCTCAAGATCGTCACGACCATCCTTTGCGTCTACATGCTGGTCCGCTGCGTGCTGCCCCTGCGCTGCAAGCGGCCGCTCAAGATGCTGCTGGCCCTGCTGGTGCTGCTGGTGGGCTTCCGCCTGCACATTTTTTCCCTGCTCTACGGCACCTTCAATCCCGAGCTGCCGCGCTGGGTGCTGGTCAGCACGGGCGTGCCGCATGTGCTTTTCTTCCTGCTGGCCCTGCTCTCGCTGCTTCGGGACGGCGTCTGCCTCATCTGGTGGCTGGCGCGCCGCCTGCGTCCGGGCCTTCCGGCCCTGCCCGGCAGCAACCGGCAGATGGCCGCCCTGCTGCTGGTGGCCCTGGTGATGACCGTCATGGCCGTGCCCGCGGCACTGCGTGTCCCCGATGTCCGCACGCAGGAGATCGTCCTGCCCGGCCTGCCTCCCGCCCTGGACGGCCTGCGCGTGGCCCAGCTCACGGACCTGCACATCAGCCGCAACTTCCCCGCCGAGTGGACCCGGGCCGTGGTGGACAGGACCAATGCCCTCAGGCCGGACATCATCCTGCTCACGGGGGACCTTATGGACGGCAGCCCCGCCCTGCGGCGCGAGGACTTCGCGCCCATGGCCGACCTGCGGGCGCCGCTGGGCGTCTTCGCCTGCCCGGGCAACCATGAATATTACTCCGACCTGCCTGCCTGGCGGCCCGTCCTGCGCGCTCACGGCATCACCCTGCTGGAGAACGAGGCCGTGGTGCTGCCGGTGCGGGGCAGCCACCTGACCGTGGCCGGTGTCACCGACAATGTGGCCGGTCGCTTCGGCCTGCCCGGTCCCGATCCGCACAGGGCCCTGGAGGGGACGCCGCGACCGCGCATCCTCATGGCCCACAAGCCGGAGCTCTTCCATGAGACGGCCCCGGAAATCGACCTGCAGCTTTCCGGCCATACCCACGGCGGGCTGGCCCTGCTGCTGGATCAGGGCGTGGCCCTGTTCAACGGCGGTTTCGTGCGCGGCTGGTATGCCCGGGACGACGCCCGCCTGTATGTGGGCCCCGGCAGCGGCCTGTGGGGCGGTTTTCCCCTGCGCCTGGGCGTGCCTTCCGAGATCCTGCTGCTGGTCCTGCGCGCGCCGCGATGACGCATCGCCCTCCCGGAGCCCGTCTGCCCGCCTTTTTTCCCGCTCCCGCAGGCCGGACATCCCCTGGAGCATCGGGACTTCATCCCGCATCCCTCTTGCCTGCCGCTCCGGCAGGCCCTACATTAGCAGGATAGAGAACCCTCACCTTCAAGGAGCCTGCATGCCCCTCCCGCCCCCCAGCCCGTTCCATCAGCACATCGCCCTGCCGGAAAGGACAGCCCTGCTGCTCTCCATGCTGGCCCCCTGGCCGCGCCGGGGCAGAGAATTGCTGGTCATCGGCTGCGGGGCGGGGCATGTCCTGCCTCCGCTCTGGCAGAGCGGCTTTGACCTGAGCGCCTGCGAGACCTCTCCGGCCCTGCGGGAACAGGCCCGGCGCAGGGCCCCGCAAGGCGTGGAGATAGAAGCCGCGTCCCCGGACTGGCTGCCCTTTGCCGACAACAGTTTCGACTGGGTACTGCTGCGGGCCGACGAACTGCCGCCCGCCGCCCTGCCTGCGGCCTTGGGCGAGGCCTGCCGCGTGGCGGCCTGCGGTCTGGCCCTCACCTTCTGGAACAGCGCCTCCCTGCCCTGGCTGACCTGGCGGCTGCACGGGCGTCGCCATGCCTGGCCCGGGCACTGCCTGCCCTTCTGGACCGTCTGGCGCCTGCTGGCCGCCCGCCCGGGACGACTGCACGCGGCAAGCTGCCTCTGGCGGCCCGCCTGCCGCTGGCATCACGGGACGCACGTCCATGCCGCGGCCCTTTCCCGCCTGCCCTTCGGGGCCTGGTGCATCCTGCGTCTGGACATGTCGCCCCGCCGTACGGGCACCCCCCTGCCCCTGCGTCTGCGCCCCCGTCTGGATACCGCCCGCCCCGTCATGGAGTACGACTCCCTGCGTACCACCGGCCAGCCCCCGGCACAAAAACAGCATCCCTGAATCACAGGAAAAATTTTTTCTGTTCCCGGAGACCACAGCGCAGGGGATTTTCGGCATTCCTCTCCCGCCCGCAGCGGCAGACAAGCCTCAGGGGGCTTGCCGCCGGCACCGCCCTGCATTATGGTGGTACGTCCTGAAGGAAATGACAGCAACACGGGCGGTATCCTGTGCCGCGCCGTTTTTATTGCGCAGTCCACAATAAGGAGATCATCATGAAAGCGCGCAGCAGATCCATCCATCTTTCCGTGCATATCCATAAAGATCCTGCCGCCATGGCCGAGCGCGCCGCCCATATCCTGGCCGCCGCCTGTGAAGAAGCCGTGGCCGAACGCGGCGTGTTCCGCATCGCCCTTTCCGGCGGCCAGACGCCCATCCCCCTGTTCCGTCTGCTGGCGGCCAGTGACTGGGCCGACCGCCTGCCCTGGGACAAGATGAACTTTTTCTGGGTGGACGAACGCTGCGTGGGTCCCGACCATCCTGACAGCAACTACGGCCTTGCCCGCCGCGAACTGCTGAGCCATGTGCCTGCCACCCACTTCTACCGCATGCGCGGCGACATCGACCCTGTGGAAGCCGCCGTCAAATACGAGCAGCAGATCCGTCAGGACTTCAATATCGGTCCCAACGACCTGCCCCGCTTCGACTTCATGATCCTGGGCATGGGCGATGACGGCCACACCGGTTCCATCTTCCCCAACTCTCCGGCCCTGGCCGAGCGCAAGCGTCTGGTCATCGACCAGTATGTGCCCGAACGCAAGGCCGACCGCCTGACTCTGACCCTGCCGGTCATCAACAACTCCCGCTGCTGCATGTTTCTGGTCACGGGCAAGGAAAAGCATCAGGTGCTGGGCCAGGTGCTGGATCTGCTGGCCGAGCCCACCCTGCCTGCCCAGATGGTGCGCCCCAGCGTGGGCGACCTGATCTGGGTCGTGGACGAGGCCGCGGCCACCGGTCAGGACTAGGCCGTCCTGCCATACGAGTGACAAAGGAGGGGCCCCACCGGGACCCCTCCTTTTTTTGCGGGTTCTGCCTGCCCGACACGTTCGCGACGACACATCATCCCCGCCCCGGCTCGCTGCCCGCCAGGGACGACCGTCGGGACAGATGCCTCTCAGCCGTTGCTCCCCTCTGCCGCCCCCACTCCCGACAGGTCATGAGGGGACGCGACTGTCCCGCCGTCCCGCTCGGCCCCGCCGGGAAGACCTTCGAGCCCGCTCCCGCCCGCCGTCTCCAGCTGGTGCAGCACACGGGCCTTGGCCATGATCTCGGGCCGGTATTCGAAGTGCATCAGATCGTATTCGTGCCATTTGCCGCCCCAGATGAAGCCCTCGGCCTCGAAGGCCCGGACGATCTCGCTGTCGTAGGACTGTTGCAGGGGATGGCGTTCCATCCTGGCCCAGCGCCAGTACGGCGCCCGCTGCGGGCTCAGGTCGATGGCGATACCGAAGGAATGCGGGCTCAGGCGCTGCTCTCCGGCAATGGGGCGCCACAAAAAGCCTCCGGCCGAGACCAGCCAGGGCTTGAGCTCCGGCCGCTGCCGCACGGCCTCGCGCAGGCGGCCGTCCACGGCGGCCAGCGCCCGCACGGCGGCCCCGCTCATCCGCACCTTGCGCCCCTGCAGGGACGTCACGCCCAGGCCCCGGCGGACCGTGGCCGCATCCGCACCGTACAGGGCCTTCAAAAAGGCATAACTGCGCCAGCGGCCGGGCGAATAGCCCAGAGGCGTGGCCGCCCGTTCCGGGTCCGGCAGATAGGGCAAGTGCATGCTGGCACGCAGCGAGACATCCATGCGTGCGGGATCGAGACGCCGGGCCAGTCGCTGTTCCCTGTCCAGCAGGGTCGCATCATCATAAGGATGGGCCGCCAGCTCCGCTGCCGAGGCATAGAGCACCCGCCGCTCCCCTTCCAGGCGCAGCCAGATCCCGTCAGGCCCGGATTCCACCGCCCTGATCTGCGGGTAGGCCGAACGCAGGCACAGCAGATTGATACGGTCCTCGGCGGACAGCCCGGAGAGCTCGCCGCCACGTTCGCCGGCAGCCGTCTCCGCCGTACAGCACAGCGGCAGCAGCAACAGCCACAACAGCAGCCCGCCCCAGCGGGAGGGATGCCGCCACACACATCCTTTCATCATCCATCTCCAGCGGGTCCGGCCGCCTCTTGTCAAGGGGACGGCCTTTGCCCTACATAGCAGCCATGCAAGCATGGAAATTCTACTTCATTACCTTTGGCTGTAAGGTGAACCAGTACGAAACGCAATCCCTGCGCGAGGCCTGGCAGGCCCGTGGCGGCGTGGAATGCGACGACCCCGCCCAGGCGGACGTGGTCTGCGTCAACAGTTGCGCCATCACGGCCCGTGGCGAACGCGATGCCCGCAATGCCGTGTTCCGTCTGCGCCGTGCGGCCCCCGCTGCCCGCCTGATCCTGACCGGTTGTGCGGCCCGCCTGTTCGAGGACTTTCGCCGGCACGGCCACGAGGACTGCGTGCAGCCGGACCTCGTCCTGCCCCAGGGCGACAAGCGCCTGCTGCTGGCCGGGCCCTGGACGGAAGATGCCCAGGCTCCGGCAGGAGAAGCGCAGGCCCCTTCCTACCCGCCCTTTGCCATCAGCGGCTTCCGGCGCGCCCGCCCCGTGCTCAAGGTGCAGGACGGCTGCCAGCACCGCTGCACCTACTGCATCGTGCCCCTCACCCGCGGCCGCTGCCTGAGCCGCCCGCCGGAAGACGTCATCGCCGAGGCCCGGCGCCTGTTGCTGGCCGGACATGCCGAGATCATGATCTCCGGCATCAATCTGCGCCAGTATGGCCGGGACAACGCTGATTTCGGTGATTTCTGGAGCCTGCTCCGCCGTCTGGATGCCGCCCTGGCCCCGGAATTCGCCGGACGCGGCCGCTTCCGCATCAGCTCCCTGGAGCCGTCGCAGCTCGATGACGAAGGGGTGGAGACCCTCATGGCCTGCCGCATGCTCTGCCCGCAGCTGCACATCTCGCTGCAGCATGCCAGCCAGCCCGTGCTGCGCCGCATGGGCCGCGGCCACTACACGGCAGAAATGCTCCAGCGTGCCGTGGGACGCCTGCACGCCCACTGGCCCGTCATGGGGCTGGGGGCGGACATCATCGCGGGCTTCCCGGGCGAGCGTGAGGAAGATGTGGCCTGCCTGCTGGACTTCGTGCGCGAGACGCCCTTCAGCTATGCCCACGTCTTCCCCTATTCCCGTCGCCCCGGCACTGCCGCCGACCGCTTTGACGGCCACCTGCCCCAGCAGGTCAAGCAGGAGCGGGCCGCCCGCGTCCGCGCCGCCGTGGAAGAACGCCGTCAGGCTTTCTGGCAGGCACAGCTGGCCCTGCCGCGCATGCTGCTGGCCGCCGACAGCCCCGCTCCCGACCAGGCCCCTGCCCGCCGTCGCAAAGCCATCAAGGGCGTCAATGAATTCTATGTGCCCTGCATCCTGCCCGCCGGGGCCCATCCCGGTCGCGAACTGCTGGCCGTACGTCCCCTGTCCGTCACGGACAAGGGGCTGCTGGTGGAGCCGCTGGCGGACTAGATCTCGTTGTTCCGGAGCCCGGGGAGGGGCGTTGCCGTCCCGTCGCTGTCGATGTCCGAAGCCCTGCCGGGCATGCCCGCAAGGCACTCAGGACAGTGGCAGCAGCGGCAAGCGCCTCCTCCGGCTCCATCCTCTCAAGATACCGCGTGATACGGCGGGATGGTTGCCGGAAAGAACTTGCTAAAAGTTCCGATTCCTGAAATAAAACATAGCAACAAAATATGTTTCATACTCCCCGTCCCAACGGCCGGACGGGAAAGTCCCGCTCCCGACAACAAGATCTGCCCGCCACCGCCCCGTGCCACGGCATGCAAGACTGGAGCGAACGCTCTCCCTTCCCTCCTTTCCGGCCGCATCCCTGTAACCAAGAGAGGAAATGCCATGTCCTGCCGCTATGCTCTCCCCGCCCTTTTGGGCCTCACCCTGCTGGCATCCGGCTGTGCCGGCGGTTTT